>JAIPCC010000062.1 GCA_021738405.1 Crocinitomicaceae bacterium
AAATTGTCATTTTTTCAATCTTCTTCGGACTGGCAGCAGCTTCCATAGGCGATAACGTCAAGCCGGTGATCAACGCGTTGGATAAAACTTCTCATATCATCTTGAAAATGGTCAATTTCGTTATGAAATTTGCACCAATCGGAGTTTTTGGAGCCATTGCAGGCGTTTTTGCCGTCAAGGATGTATCCGAACTGATGATCACCTACACCAAGTTTTTCAGCTCTTTCCTTGTCGGAATTGCGTCACTTTGGGTTGTGCTCTTATTTGTGGGTTATATTTTCTTGCGCAAGCACCTCTTTACTTTATTGAAGCGCATTGTGAGTCCGTTGGTGATTGCTTTTGGCACCACGAGTAGCGAGGCAGTCTTTCCTAAATTAACAGAGGAGCTCGAGCGCTTCGGGATCAAAGACCGCATTGTTTCATTTATGCTTCCATTGGGTTACTCCTTTAATTTGGACGGCAGCATGATGTACATGACTTTTGCCAGTATTTTTATTGCACAAGTTTACGGCGTGCCGCTTGACACCGGAACACAGCTCACCATGTTACTCGTCTTGATGCTCACAAGTAAAGGTATTGCAGGTGTGCCCAGAGCAAGTTTGGTGGTGGTTGCGGCTACCTGTGGCATGTTCAATATTCCGATAGAAGGCGTTGCGCTCATTTTGCCAATTGACCATTTTTGTGATATGTTCCGCAGTGCAACGAATGTGCTAGGCAATTCCATTGCAACAGCAGTGGTCGGCAAATGGGAAAGTAAAAATGGCTAACTAATACTTGCTTAGAACAGCTCTCAGCGTTTGCGGATGAATGTCGTGCGCACCTTCAAAGGTATGGACCTCAAAACCAAGTGCTGTATATTCGTTCTGAACCTTTGCCGAACTTTCTGAATCAAAGTAGGGGTCTTTTGTTCCGATGACAAAGTCCATTCTTTTTCCCTGTGGGAATTGCTGCATGGCGATATCTGGCGGAAACACGCTCGCCCATAAAATCAGTTTTGAAAATAGGGAAGGGTCAGCCTGATAGAACCTTGCAGCGGTAGCACCTCCTTGAGAGAATCCTAAAAGCGTGAGTTTTGCAGTAGGGTTGCAGCTGCGTATTTCAGCCGTGAGTTGGTGCAAATAGCGCGTGTTTTCTGCGATGTCTTGTTCTCGCCATTCTTTGGTCATCCAAGAGGCACCAACGCGGCCACTGCTCCCTTCGAGATAAAAACGGTGCGGCCCTTCCGGAATCACTAAGCCAAAGTCATTTTCTAAAGAATGAAACTTCCGGTAAAAATATTGTGCCAGTTGGCCGTAGCCGTGCAGCGCAAGGAGGATGTGTTTCTTGTCAACTATTTCATTCTGATAATAGCGTCTGTTTTGTACAAACTCAATTTGACGTTCCTTCATTAATGTTGAACATGTAATTTCTTGGTGCGCTGCGTGGAGTTTGTCTTGACTTGAACCAAATAAGTGCCATTTGCCAAAGCAGTACAATCTATTTGTTCAGAGGCTTGATTTGAATTGAACTGGAGCAAGATTTTACCTTGTAAATCAGTGATGTAAATCAATTTACTTTGCGTAAAATTTGTTTCGATCCTGAATGAACTTGCACTTGGGTTCGGATAAATATCAAACTCGATGTGGTTTTCAAGTACACCCGTAATATCGAGGCCAACACAGTTGCAATTGACGTCAAGTGAATCGTTAATGGTAAGCGCATTGCCGTCGTCGCAAGGGCTGCCTGGCAAGATGCAATTGTTGTCATCGATATTGGCCAAAGGATTGTAATTACAAGCGTTGGGGTCCATACATCCGCTTACATACAAGGTGCCGACACAGTTGCACAGCGAGTCAAGGATATCGTTGAAGGTATCTGGGTTGTTGTCGTCGCAAGGCGCATCTGGGAAAACACAAGTGTTGTTGTCTACATTGGCCAAGGGGTTGTAGTTGCAAGAATTTGGATCTGTACAACCTTCTACAATTTGTATACCTGCACACAAACAATCTGGGTTGATCGAGTCATTGATTGTATTGGGGTTATTGTCGTCGCAAGGTAGACCCGGGAACAAACAGGAATTGTTGTCGACGTTTGCCAGCGGATTGAAATTACACGCCGCCGGGTTCATGCAGCCCGGTACAATGAGTTCTCCTACACAGTTGCAATTCGGACCAATGCTGTCATTAATCGTGTTCGGGTTGTTGTCGTTGCAAGGGCTACCTGGTAAAATACAAGA
This sequence comes from Crocinitomicaceae bacterium, assembly GCA_021738405.1. Taxonomy (GTDB): domain Bacteria; phylum Bacteroidota; class Bacteroidia; order Flavobacteriales_D; family Crocinitomicaceae; genus UBA952. Next base: position 2,216 of record JAIPCC010000062.1, read on the forward strand.
ACCGTCGTCTACCGTTGCTTGCGGATTGTAGTTACACGCATTGGGATTCATGCAGCCAGGGATGGAAGTCACAACCTGACCCGCACAATTACAGTTGGCATCTGTACTGTCGTTGATTGTCATCGGATTGCCGTCATTACAAGGCGTATTCGGATACAAGCAAGTTCCATTGCTCACCGTTGCGAGGCAATTGTAATTACAAGACAGTGGATCCATACAGCCAGAAACTGACGTTGCCGCACCATAAGCGTAGCGTGCCACTGCATGTTGGGTATTGGTTTGTGCGCTGAAACCGGCAAGTACGATTTTATTGCCCGGATATAAGTCCATGCCGTAGGCGTCGTCCCAGGCTGTTGCGAAACTGGTAATGGTGTGTCCGTTTGTTCCAAAAGTGTTGTCTAGAATACCGTTTGCGTTGTATTTAGAGAGAATAAAATCGCGCGCTGCGCCAATGCCAGCTGTTCCGGTTGTACCACAAGCCAACAATGAGCCATCAGGATGGATCAATAATTCATAATAGGTGTCGGCCTGAATCACATCTGTAATGGTGCTTCCGGCAGTACCAAAAGTAGTGACCAAAGCTCCGTCGGTCGTGTTCCTTGCTTGGAGTAAGAAATCCCAAGGGCCTACGCCATTTTGACCATTCATGATCAATTTAGTGCCATCGTATTCGATGTCAAAAAAGCGGGCATTGAAGTTCATAGGAATGAGCACGCCATTGCTGCCAAAAGAGGCAGAAGGAACACCTGCGGCCGAAACTTTGGCCAATAGTGGATAGTAATTGTTATTGATGTAGGCATCACCACAAATGAAAATATCTTGGTTGTTGCCGATTACGGCACTTTGGCCAAAGCAAGAATTAGCCGCCGCATTCTGAAAAACGGTGGTGCCTGCTGTGCCAAATGTAGCGTCTAGTTGCCCAGACATATCACACTGTGTGAGCGCCAAACGATTAGTGGTGAAACCAGGTAATTTAGAAACACCAACTAAGATGATCTTGTTATTTTGGATCAAAATTTTACGCGCGTAGTCTTCACTTGAGCCAATATCGTTGTGAAAAAAGCCATTGACACCAAACGTCTGGTCAAGTGTGCCATCGCTATTGAGTCTGAACATTGAAAATCGAGGGTTCGCTGCTGTAATGGAGGTTGCACCCGCTACCAAAAGTTGCCCGTTTGGCAAAAGCTCCATATCATAAGCAAAACTAGATCCTACTGGCGCAGTATATAAAAAGTAACCATTCGTACCAAAAGTATTGTCGATTGTGCCATTGCAATTGAGTCGAACGACTACCATACCCAAACTTGATGTAAGGCCTGATGTACCGCAATACACCATTTTTCCATTTGGAAGCGTCACCACATCTTGTGCGTTGTCCATAAAGTTAGAAGCAACGGGTCCGTAGCTTGCAAAACCAGTAGTGGCAAAGGTAAGGTCTAAAGAACCTGGCGCCTGTGCCAAAAATGTAAGACTATAAAAGAAAGTGACTAAGGATAAAATTGTTTTCATATGTTGCTTGATAATTTAGACAAAAATACAATTAACTTTGAGCGTGCGAAAATTTATGCTCTTCACCTTTATTGCACTCTTAAGCTACCAATTTGTGGGCTTCTTCACTTTTGTTGAAATTGAGCACTTTCTCATTCGCAAGCAAATAAAAAAAGCGATCAAACTTTCGGTTCCCGAGAACCAACTCATTGATTTTCATTTCACGGTTAAAGAAAGTAATAAGTTGAAGTGGCTCAAGCCTCATGAGTTTGAATTCAATGGGCGGCTCTATGACGTCGTGCACAAAACAAAATCAAGGGGCATATGGTATTTTCATTGTATCGACGACATTCAAGAAACCAAACTCTTCAAAAAACTCAACTCCGCTGTTGCCGCTAATCTCGTTTCCTCCTCCGAGCAGCATCCTGTGCATGGCTGGCTCAAACTCATGAATGAACCCATGGAGCCCCTACAGGCTTTTGAGTTTACTTTCGATGTCTTCGATAAAAATAATTCACAGGCACAGAAGTCATATCTCAATCTTTATCTCACAATAGAACATTCCGTATCTACGCCACCTCCGGAAGTTTAAAGAATACCTCAGCACGTTTGTATTTTTTAAATTTTAACTTTCATTTCATGAAATCATTATTGTTATTCCTATTTATAGGCATGACTAACCTATTGTTGGTGCAAGCCCAATCCACAATAGAGCTAAGACATGCCTATACTTTTGAGTCCGTCAATGGACTCACCTTTAAAACACAAGCCAAACTCAGTCAACAAACAAATTCGGTTTATCAGATTGAGTCTGCACAATTTCCGCTCACCATTGAAATCACCCATCCAGATTATGAGCCCTATTTGTTAAGCATTCCCAATTCAGGAAAAGACGTTGCCATTACGGTTTATTTGTTGCCGAATGCACAAACCGAAAACGAAACGGTTGTGTCTGCTAACAAAAGCGCTGAGAAACGCAAAGACGTCGCACAGAAGATTCAAGTGATCCGCGCAGCAGAAATACAGTTTCAGCAGCAAACCTCTATGGCCGACGTATTGGCCAACTCTGGATCTGTATTTGTTCAAAAAAGTCAATTAGGTGGTGGCAGCCCAATCATTCGAGGCTTTGAGACCAACAAGGTCTTGCTCGTCGTGGACGGCATTCGCATGAATAATGCCATCTACCGCGGTGGTCACCTCCAAAACGTATTGACACTAGACCAGGCCAATTTAGATAGGGCAGAGGTACTCTTCGGCCCCGGTTCTGTCATTTATGGCTCTGATGCCATCGGGGGTGTCATGAGTTTTCAGACCAAAAAACCAGTTTTTAGCACCTCAGATCAGTTGTTGGTACGCAGTGCTGCCTATATGCGCGGTTTTTCAGCCGGAGCTGGTTATGCAGCCAATGCGCAGGTCAATGTGGGTAATAAACGCTTTGCGTCGCTCACTTCTATTTCTTATTCAAATTTTGGAGATTTGCGTCAAGGAAAAAACAGATCAGAAGCGATTGGCAATTTAGGTTATCGCCCTTGGTATGTTGCCCAGGTAAGTGGTCAAGATAGCATGATGATCAATACAGACAGTTCGTTGCAAGTTGGTTCTGGCTATAAGCAATACGATTTGCTTCAAAAATTAAGTTTTATCCAAAAGCCAGGAGTTCAGCACCACTTGAATTTACAATTATCAAATTCGGGCAATATCGATCGTTATGACCGCTTAACCCTTATGTCTGGAGCGAAGCCAAAATTTGCTGAATGGTACTACGGGCCTCAGTATCGTTTGTTGGCGGCTTACACTTTAGAGCTCAGTAATGCGACCAAATGCTATGACAACGCAAGAATCATTCTGGCTTATCAAGGCATAGAAGAAAGCCGAATGGATAGAAGATTTCAGAATGCAAGCCTCAATCACCGCATCGAACAACTCGATATCTATACACTCAACGCAGATTTCATGAAAAAATGGGGCCCGCATGAGTTGCGCTATGGAGCAGAAGCTTATCTCAATCAAGTCAATTCCACTGCTTTTGCTGAAGACATCAACACGGGTGAGCAAACAACTATTGACACGCGTTACCCTGACGGCGGATCATCTATGCAGGGTGCTGCACTCTATGCGTCGCATACTTTTGAGGTTTCGGACAAGCTCATTATTAACGATGGCATTCGTTTTTCTCAAGTAGCTTTGCAAGCGCAGTTTATCGATCAGACATTCTTTCCTTTCCCGTTTAGTGCGATTGAGCAAAACCATCTGGCTTTGAATGGTAATTTAGGTCTGATTTACATGCCGCAAACAAAATTGCGCATTTCCTTAAATGGTTCTTCGGCTTTTCGCGCACCAAATATAGATGATCTCACCAAAGTATTTGAGTCTGTCCCAGGGTCTGTTATTGTGCCCAATCCAGAGCTTTTGCCTGAATATGCCTTCAATGCGGAACTCGGACTTCAATACCAATTCAAGAAGAAAAGCACGATTGGAGTGAATTTATACCAAACCTACCTGACCAATGCGCTGACCGTTCAAAATGGCACTTTTAATGGTGCTGATAGCGTGCTTTATGACGGTCAAATGAGTCAAGTGCTCATGACTACCAATAAAGGGCGTGCTTATGTGAGAGGTTTTGAGGCGTTTTTACAAGCACAATTGACCAATAATTTGCAACTTTCTGGAACCTATAACTATACGTTTGGCCGTATCCTGACCGATACCATTCCTTATCCGTTGGATCACATCGCGCCGGCATTTGGTAAGTTGAGTTTGCGCTATACCATGTTGCACAGCAAACTCAAACTCGAAGGATTTATGCTGTATTCCGGGTGGAAACGCCTAGAGGACTATAACTTCGTTGGTGAAGATAACTTTGCTTATGCAACAGCCGACGGAATGCCAAGTTGGTATACCTTGAACATCAGAGCCAATTACAATATCAATAACCAGTTGAGTATTCAAGTGGCCTGCGAGAATATCCTCGACCGAAATTACCGCATGTTTGCCTCAAATATCTCTGCGCCAGGACGCAATTTTATCCTGACTCTCCGCGGAAATTTCTAAGGTTTGGTGGCGTATTTGGCTTCGCTTTCTAAGTAGAAAAAGGTGTATTTGATTTTTTCTAACGGAGTTAACGCGGGTACAAATGTATTTTGATCCGCACCATTTGGAAGTGCTTCTAATTTGGCTTCCATGACGAAGATATTTTTTTGCGCTCCGTAAGAACCAGCTCCGTAGTCAAAATGATAAGCTTCTGTTATGGGTGTTCCGAGTCCATCGAAATTTTTAAACTGGAAAATGCGGCGTGGTGTATGATTGCTTACGGTGTAGAAATCTTTGTAACTCGCATTGCGGATTCTGAAGTCTATTAAAATGTCTTTGTAGGCTGCAGAGCTGATGTTTTCAAAAGAAACTTGGAGTGGCAAGAGCGGAGAAGAAGGAATAGCAATAGGAGGGGAGAGCATGTCGAGTTTGCCATCAAAAAAGAAAAAGTAATTGAAATTGCCCATAAAGCCCAGTTCTGCGCGTTTTGCAGGATTTGGAGAAGCCATTGCTTCTTTCATGGCAAAATCTAAACGATTGACGGTGATGACGGCGTCTTCAATGCCATCGGCGTCTAGCTGTGCCCGGTAAATTTGAAGTTCAAATTTTTCGTTGGCCTGTATGCCGAGTTTGGCTCGAACCATGCGGTCTGCATAACTCGCTAAGCTTTGTTTGCCTTTCGTTGGTAATTCTTGTGCGCTTGTTTCGGTTGTGTCAGCGTCGTTCGCTTGATCTTTACAAGACCAAATGAGGAGGGGGAGAAGAAGGAATAAATATTTCACAATACAAATATAAGAATGTCCTTTGAGAACGTTTATAAACATTGTAAAGAGGGCTGAAAGAAAAAAATGTGGATAAATTCAAAAAATCTTTACTTAAGTTAACATGCTCATCATGCGAAGATTAAATAGGTTCACTTACTTTGATAAATGAAATTTGTATGACTTTTTGAAACCTTGGCACAATTCTTAGCGTATCAAAACCCAAACCAACAACAAACGACATGAACACAAGTATTCAATCTCTCCGCAGCAAAACAATTCGCCAAGCGAAATTGAAATTAGACCAGCACCGTGAATTGGGTTCACAAAGCCCTTTAAACATTTTTGAAGTCGCTGACTTATTAGACCGCATTCGTTTTACCGAAGAAAAATTAAGTGAAGAACCACAAGGTTTTGCACTGATCCTCAATTGATAGTTGATTTATAGTTAGACAAAAAAAGGGCTCATTTCGGGTCCTTTTTTTTATGCCATCAAATTTTAGGCAATGACGGCAGAACCGAGCAGTTCGTCTTGTGCATACCACGCTGCAAATTGACCAGGTGCAATTCCTTTTTGTTTGTGTTCAAATAGGATATAATAACCCGTGGTCGTTCTGAGTAATTTGGCTTTTTGCAAAGGCTGGCGGTAACGTATCCGAACCAAGCAATTGAGTTCATGGGTGGTTTCAAATTCAGGATGCGCATTGATCCACGAAATACTGGTTTCATCTAGCTTCAGTGCCCAGCGATTTAGCCCCGGATGCTGCTCATTTTGACCACTATACACAATGTTATTTAGCGTATCTATTCCGATCACAAAGCTGGGTTCAGGACGGCCGCCAATGTGCAGGCCTTTGCGTTGACCAATGGTGTAATAATGTGCACCCTGATGGCTTGTTACTTCTTTACCATCAGTCAATTCAAAATGAAATGGTTTAGAAAGTAATTCAATATTACAAGCGTTGGGTTGAAGCGTTTCGTAAGCTTTGAATTGATCAAGATCCGAAGGCACTTCAATAACAGGTCCAATTTGAGGAGCAAGTTGTTGTTGTAGAAAAGTAGGCAGCGCAATTTTGCCAACAAAGCAGAGCCCTTGAGAATCTTTTTTGGCTGCCGTAACGAGGTTGTTGTCTAGGGCAATTTGGCGCACCTCAGATTTTTGAAGATGCCCAATTGGAAACAGCGCTTTGGCGAGTTGTGCTTGGCTCAACTGACACAAAAAATAGGATTGGTCTTTACCGGGGTCGGCACCTGCAAGCAAACTCAAACTACCGTCTTCGTTTTCGCGTCTTTGGCAATAGTGACCTGTGGCAACGTAGTCGGCACCTAAATCGAGGGCCGCTTTTAAAAAGACATCGAATTTGATTTCGCGGTTACAAAGTACATCTGGGTTGGGTGTGCGTCCTGCCTGGTATTCGGCAAACATATAATTGACAATCCGGTCTTTGTATTGCTCAGATAAATCGATTACCTGAAAGGGGATACCGAGCTGTTGGGCAATCAGTAGGGCATCGTTGGAGTCGTCTATCCAAGGACATTCGTCGGAAAGTGTTACGCTTTGGTCGTGCCAATTGCGCATGAACATGCCAATAACTTCATATCCTTGTTGTTGGAGTAAGAGTGCCGCAACACTGGAGTCTACTCCGCCCGAAAGACCAACTACAACGCGTTTCATGCTTCAAATTTACGCGTTCTTAGTGGATCAGGTGAATAAAGCCTTGTCTTTTCTCTGCACCGCTTTTGAATAGATAAAAATAGATGCCTTCAGCAAGTGTTTCGCCTTGTTCATTTTTGCCCTCAAAAGCTTTTTGAGCAGTGGAGGTCTCAAAAACGACTTGGCCCCAACGGTTCAGTATTTTGAGCTCAAAGGTTGCGCAATTTTCGTAAAGCGGGTCGATTTGCCAGATGTGGTTGTCTGAGCTGCTGCCAGTAGCAATGATATTCGGGAACGTCAGTGTCGGTAAAGTAACGGATGGAATGATATCGATGGACCCATTGCTTGTATACGAACAACCATTCTGTAGATTTAAAGTAAATGAATAGGGGTAAGTTCCTGCTTGACTGAAGGTTTGGGTAAGTGGATTTTGTGTCAGGTTTTGGTTATTGATGTTCCACTGCAAACTTTGGATATTGGTCGGAATAACGGCAAATAGCGCTTGAAATGTAGCTGTTTGCCCACAGGTGTCTTCGTGAATGAGCGTAATCTCTGGTACCGCTAACAATTGAATGGTTTGTGAAAGGGTATCACTGCAGCCTGCAGAACTTGTTAAAATAAGGCTGCTTGTATAGCTTCCACTCTGGCTGTAAGTGTAACTAGAAGGAAGGGAATTGAGGATTTGTCCGTCTCCAGCTATAAACGATGTTTGGAGGGTGGTACCTAGTAGTGGAGTGCCGGTCCAAGTACTTTGGTCGCTCATATTGACGGTTTGGCCGTCGCAGAGTGCCGTGGCTATAAAATCTGCTTGCGGATAAGGATTGAAACTCACTTGAAAGGTGTCGTTACCCGTGCAGCCGAGATTACTTGTGACTTGAACCGTAAACGTTTCGGTGCTGCCATTATTAGATTGCAAAGCAAATGAAAAAGGATTTCCGGAGCCAATAGTTTGACCGTTTTGCATCCAGTCAAGCTGATTCAATGGGTCTTGTGGATCAAGTGCTGTGGCTGCATTCAGATTGACTGTTTGTCCGCAAACGCTTAATGGGCCGTTGTAGTTGACGGTTGGATTGCTATAGACCGAAGCCGAAATCGAATTTAGCGGCGAAGCGCAGCCATTGGTATCGATGATACTCAAGTTGGCTGCATAAGCACCAGGGCTGAGGAGCAGGCTCAGGGTGTCGAGTCCGGATGCGGAGGTTCCTTGTGACCAAAAATATTGAGCGGCACTGGCGCTGGACCAAAATTGTAGGGAATCTCCTGCGCAGACGGGCCCATTTGTCAAGATTTGCGGCAAGCCAGGATTCGCAAATACCGCGATGTCTATGGTGTCTGGTACGATGGCACAGGTGCCAGGAAGATAGCCTGAAATGGTGTAGGTACCTGCATCTGAGAGTTGGGCTTGCGCTATTTGAATTTGCGAACCGCTCGAATTGAGGTTGTTGGGTCCCGTCCAGTTGTAGGTAGCGCCGGTAAGGGTGTTGGTGCTGAGCAAAATAGGTTCGCCAACACAAAAACTTTGGTCATTGACACTGATTTGATATTGCGCTGCTGCAAAATCACTAAAATAGCCATAGCGGCAGCCACTTGAAGATCCACCATGTACCACTCCTAAATGGAATTTGAAATTGGGGTTGTCTATGCGCGAGGCCAATTGAACGCCAACAAAACTACTGGCATCGATTTGTGCAAATTTCCAGGCATTATTAGTGCCAGGCACAAAATTAAACATGGCAGGGTTCAGCACGCCAGTGTTGCCATTGAAAGTAAAATCGTTTTCGCCACCTGCAGGCACCAAAATGTTCAAGGCAAAAAATTCGTTAGTTGACCTTACAAAGGCCACCGTATTTGAACCGGTACAGACAATAGAAGGCAAAATTGCACCGCCTACCTCGCAGCCAAATCCTGTGGTGTGTAAAACATGTGTTGGGGCGCTGGTTTGGATCAGAACCGTCGGATTACTTAGTGTATGCACATAAGTTTCGGTAGCGTTGATGGTTGCAACAACGTTGCCATCGGCAGAAATTTGGGTGTTGTTTTGAATCGCTACCACATAGATTTTGTCGGGGCCATTTAGGTAGCCCTTTAAAATGATGTACTCACTGCCCAGTACTTGATTGGGGATCAGTTGATCTCCCATGAGGTCTGCACAACCACCATAGGGTGCCCCGCTCATCGAGTCGTCGTGGAGCGTTACTGCAATGGGCAAATTGCTGCTAATTGTGGAGCCACTTAAGTGTTGGTTGGCAAGAATAGAGCTGGCTTCAGCTGAAAAGGTTTCTCCTTTTTGCAATACGATAGAGAAGGGAATGTTGGCGGCATGACCAACTATAGCTTGCTTGGGATTGATTGTGATGACGGTATTGTTTTGCGTGGCTACGATATTAAAGCCCGAACGCGCATAAGATGCGTTGTTCAGGAAATTTTGAGCGGGTACGATAAATGCGGTTCCGAGTGAATTTTTTCCTTTTAAAGCGAAAATATCTGGATTGCAATTGCATGTTGGGGTCACTTCATAATAGGCCATGATGGGCGCGCTCGCTGCAATCTTGAATCCGAAGGGTAAAACGGTGTTGGCTGGTTTGTTTTCGATTTGATCAATCCAAGTCGTTAAATTGAGCGTTTGGGCATCGTTGGCAATTAAATTGAGTGTTTGCGTAGGAAAGAGTGGGTTGGCTGGTTGGCTTACGGTAATGGTTGCGGCTTGGTTGAGTGTTGCAAAACGAAACACGATGGGGCGGTCTCCATGGCTTTGCGCTACTTCTGGAGCTACAAACCAAAACAAGGTATCTAACTGTGCACTTGCTTTAAACTGTGTAATGCAGAGCAGTATAAAAAATAAATATCTCATAGGGTAGCGCTTTAGTTTCCTAAAGTTAAGGACTTACTTGTTGAGCTGCAATCTTTTCAATGCAATTTAACCCGTCGATAGCCGCGGAGACAATACCACCTGCGTAGCCCGCACCTTCGGCAATTGGGTAAAGGTTGGCAATTTGGGTGTGTTGAAAACTGATTGGGTCTCGGGGGATCAGGACAGGTGAGGAGGTGCGCGATTCAGGCGCGTGCACCACGGCGTCGTTGGTGATAAATCCAGGCATTTTCTTGTCAAAATCGAGGAAGGCTTGACGGAGGCGGTCGTAAACGAATGCAGGAAATACTTCTTTGAGTTGAACACTCACGATGCCGGGTTGATAAGAAGATCTTGGGAAGGAGGTGCTTTTGCGGCCGTTGACAAAATCAGAGAGGCCTTGCGCGGGAACTTTTTGGGTTTGACCCGCGGCCATCCAACACTTATGTTCAATTTCTTTTTGAAAAGCAAGGCAAACAAGTGGGTCTTGAGGGTTTGGGAAGTCGGTGGGTTCAATACCCACAACTATACCAGAGTTCGCATAGATATTGTTGCGTTTAGATGGAGACCAACCGTTGGTGACGACTTCTCCGTCAGCGGTAGCACAAGGTGCAATGATACCCCCAGGGCACATGCAAAACGAATACACGCCTCGGTTGTCTACCTGAGTGACCAAACTATAGGAAGCTGCAGGAAGATAGTCGTCGCTGAGGCGGCCATGGTATTGTAGGCCGTCTATATATGCTTGGGTGTGCTCCACCCGAACACCTAGCGCAAAAGGTTTGGCTTTGATTTCGATGTTTTTTCGCTGCAAGAGTTCAAAAATATCCCTTGCTGAATGCCCTGTGGCAAGGATCAGTTTAGAAATCGGAATATGCTGTGTATGATTGATTTGTATGCTGGCAATTGTACCATTTGAAATATCGAGATCGGTGAGTTTGTGTTCAAAATGGATTTCGCCACCGGAGGCAATGATTTGCTGTCGGATGGCTTCTATAAGTTGCGGCAGTTTATTGGTTCCAATATGTGGATGTGCGTCGATAAGGATGTCTTCTTTGGCTCCAAACTGCACGAGCCATTCCAGAACTTTCTGGACATCGCCACGTTTTTTGGAGCGCGTGTAAAGTTTGCCATCCGAG
>JAIPCC010000063.1 GCA_021738405.1 Crocinitomicaceae bacterium
GAGGTAGTTTGATTTCTGTGGCACTTGCTGTATGGTCGCAATTGCTTGCTCCAACCCTGCCCGTTAAGAAGTACGATGCTCTGCGCTGCCCGGACTTTCCTCTTTTCTAATGAAAAGCGATAGACTGATTTGCCGCTGTAAAGGTATTAAAGTTTGACGAGCTTTTTGACTGCCACACCTGCCATTGCCTGAACGCGCACTGTGTAGGTTCCGTTTGGCAGCGCTGAGATGTCAAAATAGCCCTGTAATGCAGCGTTTTCATGGCGCAGCACAACGCGGCTGCTTGCATCCATGATTTCGAGGAATTCAAATGGCATTGCAGTCTGAAAATAACACCAATCTGAGGCCGGATTCGGATAAAAAGAAATCTCTAGTGTGGGCGTTGAAAGCCCAGCGTCTAGACCGAGGTAAATATCTTGGTATTCGATTGTAGGCGTTTGATTTTGACCAAAACCACCCACAGTGGCTCGCACCAAACATTCTTTTTTGCCGGTCGTCCACCACTCGTATTCCGTCGTGACAAAGCTTGGCGGTGCAAACCAAGAACCCGTTCCAAAAAATGTTTGGTAAATGGAATCGTTTTCAGAGATGTCGTGGCGGATGCGCAAGGCCTCAAAGGTGCCAAGAGGCGTAGTGACACTGCCCCAGCCATCTACTACCGAAACGCGCTCGCGGTGCTGAATGAACTTGATGTCTGTTGCCGGATTGAGGTCGATGTAGGTATAGCCTCTTGAAGTGTAGGTATCGTTGAATTGTAGCGGTAATGCGTAGCGGGTTTCGATGGTATCGGACTTAAAAGGAACGCCTTGCCCCTGTACATCGATGGAATAACCAATGCTGTTGATTTGCGTGTTTGTACGACGCGTGTATTGGCTCAAATTGGAGAGCTCGATGGGCAAAAATGCGGAGAACTGATCGATGGGTAGGTCGTCGGTGAGGTTGAAATAAGTGGCTTTGTAGGGCGTGGAGGCGATGGGGCCGTAAGTAGCCAAAATGAGCAAGGAACCAAACCCAATTGGATTGTAGTCTATCAAAGTTTGGCTTTGAGCCGAAAGTTGAGAGAAGTCCCAGGTGGTGTTGGCTCCAGTGTTCTGAAGGTCAATATTAATGGGGTTGGCGAGGCTCCAGCGGACGGTATCGCCAGCCGTAGCGAAATCGTTGACTTGAAGTGTGATTTGCGCTGAGAAGAAGCCTGTTAGTGTTAAAAATAGGCTGAGAAGAAGTGTTTTCATAGGTCTAGTTGAGACCCAAATTTAGGTTTTTTATTCGATGGATTGGTGCTAACTTTACCACATGTCTGATTTGGTTCAAGAATTTCTGGGCGCGTGGGAGGCTGAGTTGTTGCAACTTAGGCCAAACGACCCATTGATTGACCTACCAGACAACGCTTTTGTCGCCACTGAAACCGAACTCTGGACCAACGCCACAATTGGGCGTCAAATCCTAAAAGACGTGCGGCGCATAGAACGCGAAAGAGGCGTGCTTGCCTTGGTGCACTTCGAGGGTCTACTCACTTGGCAAAAAGGCGAGAAAAGCATCCAAACTCCTGTTTTCTTAAGAGAATGTACCGCCATTCACCACCAGACACAACAAATTGTCAGCGACGACAAACTCTTCGTCAATCCGTTTATCAGTGTATTGCTTCAAAAAACGCTAGGTTTTGATCTTGAATTAAAAGACCCAAGCGCCTATATTCAAGCACTACTGGACACCAAACTTTTTAGCCAGTATACCGATCGTTCAGGCCTCGCTAACTTGCATCCGCAACGCTACGAACTGCGCAAAGAATGGGAAGCGCTGCATGCAGCGCAAAGCTACTCCCCTGCCCTGCATCAAATTATCGGAGACAACCTTACAGCTGAGCCGGCACAGCAAAACATGGAGCTCAAGCCCATTTCGTCGTTAGATCCGGATCAAAAATCGGCAGTCGAAAAGGCGCAATATGAGTCTGAGGTCATTTACGGCCCACCCGGGACCGGAAAATCTGTGGTATTGAGCAATATCATTGGACAAGCTATCTTGAACCAACAAAATGCGCTCGTGGTGGCAGACAAGCCTGTGGCACTCGAAGTATTGCTTGGTAAATTGGCCCAACAACAGCTCGACCACTGCTGTGTATTTTTGAGCGCCAGCCAAACAACAGCTGGGTTCTATAAGCAACTTCAGGTTCAATTTGAGCGCTTGTTACAAGCCGACGCCCAACAAGACGCGAGCGCACAACTGCCGCCCTTCCGCGGCGCTCCCTACTGGGAACAGCGCAAGCAAATTGAACACGCAACCGCCCTGCGTTTTGATGAAATACTCCATGTTTTTGGAGCGCCGATCCAATCGAGTGCAAGACCCACAAAACGCTGGCAAGCTTGGCTAAGTAAGCAACAGTTCATCAGAAATTTGCAGCCCACAACACTTGCCGTACTTCCTTTACTCCAAAAATATTGGCAAGAAGCCAGCAACCAAGACCTCCATCAAGATTGGCAAAATTGGCAAAATTGGAGCAGCGACTTACTAGAGAAGCACCAAATAGCAAATAGCCCTGCACTCGACCTTTTTGTGGAGCAAAGCTTGCGCTGTATTCAGTTTGAAGGCAAGCTGTATCAGACCTACAGCGAACTGCTCGATCAAGATGTTGCGCTGCAACTCAAACGCCTTTACCAGTACCAACAACTCGACAGCCAGAAGGAACAGCTGCTCCAAACGCTAGAAGCCTGGAAGCAAGTGCCAACGCCAGCAGAATGGACCATCTTGAAAACGGCTGCAACTGCAGCGGGTTGGTTCCAGCAACGCAAATGGCGCAAGCTCGAAAAAACCTGGCTCCGTTTGCCTGGCCTAGATGTAGGGCAGCTCGAAAACCAACTCAAGAAATATTGGCAAAATCAAAGCCAACGCGCCAATTTAAAAGAGAAATTTGCCCGCTTTGGTATTCAGAATTTAGAAACTGAAATCGGTTTGCTGATCCCGCTGCTCAAGCAACACAACACCGCCCATTGGCAATGGTACAGAAACTTGAGCCGCACGGCAATTGAGCAACTGTGTCAGGCGCATCAGCAGGCGCATCAATTTCAGCAACTCCACCAAAAGCTCTTCACTCAAATGGCGCCCGAGTTCGCTGTGCTGCAAAAGACCATTCTTGCCGAATTTGCACAACTCAGTTTAGACCTTCAACTTCTGCAGCAACTCCCCTTTGAACTCTGGGAAAGCCTTGCCGATTTAAAAGGATTTGAACAAACCATGCATGCCGAATTTTGGGCCGACCTCCGCAGCAATTACCCAGCACTTTATCAGTTTGAAGCGCAGCAAATTAGCGGGCTCATCGAGGAAGATTTACAACAAGAAGCACGCAACTGGCAACAAAACTCAGCTGCAATTCGCGCGGTACAGCAGCTGCAATTCAAGCAATTGCAAAAGTTACTGACTGAACCCCTCCAAAAACTGACCAACGATCAAAAAGAACTGCGGCAACAATTGCGCAAAGGCAAAGCTATTTTAGTTAAAGAAATGGCCAAAACGCGCCAACACATGAGCATTGCCGCCCTTTTTGAAGGCCCCGCTGCACATTGGCTCAGGGTCATCTTCCCTATTTGGCTCTGCACGCCCACAACTTTGGCCAAAACACTCCCCATGCGAATCGGGCATTTTGATGTGGGCATTTTTGATGAAGCGAGTCAGTTGCCGCTCAGCTCTGCCGTGGGCGCACTGCAAAGAGTTCAAAAGTGCGTGGTAGCCGGTGATCCGCAACAAATGCGGCCCCAATCTTATTTTGGCCAAAGCGCAGAAGGCGTAGTGGACCTCCTGCACCAAGCAGCTTTTTACTTGCCCAGCCAACATTTGCGCTACCATTACCGCAGTGAAGACCCCAGCTTGATTGCCTTCTCGAACCAACACTTTTATCAAAATTCTCTCATCGTTTGGCCTTCGAAGCCCGCTGCTACCAACGGTATTTTTGACCATTATTTGGAGGACGGACGTTATACCCAACAACAAAATCAAATAGAAGCAAAATCACTTGCCCAACAATTGCGCACGCTGCTCCCGTCTGAACAAAAAATTGGGGTTGTGGCATTTTCAGAAACGCAACTCAACTGTATTTACCAAGAATTGAGCAGCTCTGAGCAGGCCATACTCGAGACAAGGATTCAAGACCGCAGCGCCTTTTTTCTGCCATTAGAAAAAGTGCAAGGCGAAGAATGCGAGATCTTGTTGATCAGTTTTGGCTTTGCTAAAAATGAAGCCGAGCAGTTTAGCCTCAAACTTGGCCCAATGGCTCAGGCACAAAGCGGCAGGCGCTTAAATGTCTTGCTCACCAGAGCGCAAAAAGCCTTGCATTTTTACAGTAGCATCCGCTCCACAGACTTTCCGACCAAAAGGAGTGCGGCCACCAATAGATTGTGGGAGTGGTTTGTATTCTTGGAAAATTCGCTTGCCGAGCAAACAACATACGATGCCAACGAACGCCTCGCCTCGGCACAAGACTACCCTACTTTTCTGAATTATTATCGGGTACTGAAGCAGCGTGAGGCGCTTCCGACTCGCGTTTAGGAACGGGATCATAGCCAAAACCTCCTCGCGGATGACAACTGGAAATGCGCTTTAAACCTAAATAGGTTCCTTTGATGGGCCCCCAAGTCTGCAGGGCTTCTACCATGTAGGCAGAACAAGTTGGCGTATAGCGGCAACTCGGCGGAAAAATAGGCGAAATCACCCATTGGTAAATCCGAACTAAAAAAATAAGCGGGGCCGTCAAGACCTTATAAAAAAGCTGCATGGGTCAAAAATAAACAATTTCAACAGCTTGCTGTGTATACTTAGTTACCGTAACCTTTCATTCAAAATTGGTTATGCTTATTTTTAGAAAATGAACATGAACCAACTCCTCTCCCTTATTGCATTTAGTACAATTTCCTTGTTTGGCATGAGCCAACCCCTAGACAACTGGGAGGCCGACAAAATCAAAGTCACACAAGCCTCTGGGGCACAAACTATTATGCACGCCGAGGCACTTTTTGAAGACCGCTGGGACCAACTCCCGCAGCCGCAGTTCTGGAAAAAAATCATGTTGCTTTCGCCAGATTCTTGCCTGATCAACGTGGCCTCGAACCGCCAAGTACTCGACAAAATGTCTATCCGGGACTGGAATGCGCAAACAGAAATAGAGAAAGATCTCAAGCGACAAGAACTTCGTTTAGCCAACGGACTTCCTAGTGATACGCGAATTTATGTAACTACAGGCAAAAACGATTTTTACCGCTTCAATGAAGTGTACCCGAGTTTGGATCAGGGCGTGGCTGCTTTTGAGCGTTATGGCGTAGACCCATGGTATGCACAATCTATTTTATTGATTGAAAGCCCTGCGCTGATGCGCAAATCCTCGACAGGAGCTTATGGAGCTTTTCAGCTCATGCCAAGTGTGGCGCGCTCCATGGGGCTGACCGTGAATAGCACCACAGATGAACGCAAAGATTTTGACCGCTCGGCCTATGGCGCAGCGCAGCTCATCAGACGCTTTTGTATCCCTGAAGCCAAACGTATTTTAGCCCAACACAACCTCACTTACAACGAAACAGACTTATGGTTTCGCTTGTTTGTGCTCCACGTGTATCATGCTGGAGCCATGAATGTAGCTGCTGTTGTGGATAAAATTCAGCCCACAGAAGGCTCGCAAGAACTCATCAAAGCCATGTGGCAAAATAGCGCCGCGGGTTTTGGCAACAACTCACAAAACTACACGCAACTCGCCCTCGCTGCGCAACTCATTTTGCACGACATGGTGTATCAAAATTGTACAGAAATTAGTCCTTGCTCGAGTCGTTGACCCAGTAAATGTGTCCTTCTTGGATGCGCAATGGCGCCGGAAAATTATTCGTATAAAGGCCTCCTGTGCCAAAACCCTGCGGAATTGCCGGGGCGTAACACGCGCCAAATTGCACAATAGCGCTCAGTCCTATCGAACTTTCGAGTGCACTTGTGAGCCACCAACCTATGTTGCTTTCTTCGGCTAAGGCAATCCATTCGCGCACGCCGCTCAGGCCGCCATGTAAACTCGGCTTCAAAATAATATATTGTGGTCTAATTTGCTCGAGTAGCGCTATTTTTTGAGCTCGAGAAGTAAGCCCTATTAATTCTTCATCCAAGGCAATTGGCACTTTGGTATCCTTACACAAATTAGACATTTCGCGGTATTGGCCTGCGGCAATTGGCTGTTCTATGCTATGCACCTCTAGGCGCGCCAATTCTTCGAGTACGCCAGCGATTTCGGAAGGTGAAAACGCTCCGTTGGCATCGACGCGGATCGTGAGCTCCGTTGCAGGCGCATGCGCGCGGAGTTCTTGAAGTAGCAACAATTCTTGAGGCCAATCTAGTGCGCCAATTTTGAGTTTGACGGTCTGAAAACCCGCCGCGATTTTTTCGATGGCTTGCGCGCGCATGTCGGCAAGCGTACCCATCCAAACCAAGCCATTGATCGGCATACTGGCTTGCTGGCGCGTAAATGGCGTATCGAATAAAATGTTGTTTCCTTGTGCACGCATGCCCAATAACAACACCTCCAAGCCAAAGATAAAAGAGGGAAACGCGCGCCATTGCGCGATGAAATTTCGAAATGAAACTTCTTCAAAAAAATCGGTTTGCGCCCATTCCAAAAGATAAGGATCAACCTCTTTTAAAAAACCAAAGAGATCAGATTCATATTGTTGGTGATCTTTGTATTCTGGAGACAGACCCGGAATGATCGGGAATTCTGTTTGAATTTCGGCACCGTTTGCCAAGGTATAATTGTAGATCCAAGAAGGCTTGGTATGCAAAACGCCACGGCTCGTGCCAGCGGGCTTCTTGAAAATCAATTCGTGTAAAAATAAGTGCTCAGGCATGGTGGTAAGGTTCTCCTTTGAGGATGCTGAAAGCGCGGTATAATTGTTCGAGAAAAATCATGCGGACCATCTGATGCGAGAAAGTCATGTTGGAAAGCGACTGCTTGAATTGCGCGCGCTCGTACACAGCCGGACTAAAGCCATAGGCCCCACCAATGACAAATACAAAAGAACCCGTATGCTGTAATTGTTTTTGGGCCAGCCACGCAGCAAAATCTACCGAACTGAACTGCTTGCCGTTTTCATCGAGCAAGATCAAAAAGTCAGTCGGATTGATTCTGACTAGAATTTGAGCGCCTTCTTTCTCTTTGATTTGGGTCTGGCTGAGCGCCTTCGGATTTTTGATGTCCGGAAGTTCAATTCTTTCAAAAGAACAGTAATGCCCCAAGCGTTGTTGGTAGCGCTGTTCGCCGACTTTGAGGTCCTCGAATGCAGTTTTCCCAACGACTAAAAACCGAATTTTCATGCGCTATACCGCTACTACTCCTTTGAGTTCTGGCGCCGCCATCTTGAGCGCTTCTTCGAGACCACCTTTGATGGTCATCTGAGACATCGAGCAGTCGCTGCAAGAGCCCAATAAACGGACTTGAACAATGGCATCATCGGTGATGTCGATGAGTTCCATGTCGCCGCCATCGGCATGCAAAAAGGGCCTGAGTTGATCAAGGGCCACTATAACTTTGCTGCGAAGTTCTTCTTTGTTGTTTATCATGCTTGGGTTTTGCGCGTTGCGATAATGGCGTTTAATTGAGTTTCAAAGTTATGAACTAATTCTTCAAAAGCACTTGTTGTGGGGGTATTTTGCTGAAAAACAGCAGGTCTGCCGGCATCTCCAGCCTCGCACACACCCTGAACCAAAGGAATACTGCCCAAAAATGGCACTTGCATGCCTTGCGCTAAATTCTTGGCGCCATCGCGGCCAAAAATATAGTATTTGTTGTCGGGCAATTCTGCAGGCGTAAAATAGGCCATGTTTTCGACAATACCGACGATCGGTACTTTAAAGGAATCGAGTCTGAACATTTGAATACCACGGCGCGCGTCGGCTAAAGCAACTTCTTGCGGGGTACTGACAATCACTACGCCGTCTAAAGGAACGGTTTGCATCAAAGACAAGTGGATGTCGCTGGTGCCCGGAGGGAGGTCGACGAGTAAGAAATCGAGTTCGCCCCAATGCGCGTCGGTAAAAAGTTGGGTGAGTGCTTTGGAAGCCATCGGGCCTCTCCAAACAACTGCGTCGTCTTGACTCGTGAAAAATCCGATCGATAAAATCTTGATGCCGTTGGACTCAATTGGCGCGATGAGCGATTGCCCATTGACGTCTATCATTTTGGGACGATCGCCCACTAAATCGAACATGGTAGGCATCGAAGGCCCGTGGATATCGGCATCTACAATTCCGACGCGGTATCCTTTTTTAGCCAAGCCACCAGCTAAATTGGCCGTAATGGTCGACTTGCCAACACCACCCTTTCCCGATGCCACTGCAATGATATGCTTGACATCTGGCAAAATTTTTCGGCGCGCCGTACGGCTTTCTGCATCGAGTCCTTGAATGCGGCACTGTACTTGGATTTCTTGTCCGAATACGCGCTTTAAATTGAATTCAATGGCTTCTTGCATGCGTTTTCTGGCATGTAGTGCTGGGTTCGAAATTTTAACGCCCACCTGAATGGTGTTGTCATTGATCTGTAGCTCTTCAATTAAATTGAGGCTCACCAAGTCATTTTTAAGATCGGGCTCAGTTATTTTGCCTAAAACGGCAAGTACGTCTTCTCTGTTAATGCGCATTATTTGCTTTTAATGATTGAATGGAGTGATACATGAAGTCTACAACCCTTTTGGTGTCGCCTTGTTCGCGATTCATGATTTCGTAATAGTTTTCACGGATGCGTTTGACGCTGTAAATGTAAAACCGTGCATTTTTTTGTGCGACAAACTCGCCCTTCACAATTCTTCTGTAAATCAGGATGTCTTTGGTTTGCCGCACCATTTCAATCTCGAAGAAAGGATTTGGCTTGAGCAATTTGCGCTTGAATTCGGCAAAACGATAGGCGTAGTCGCCGTAGTCTTCGATCAAAAGGGTGAAATTGCGTCCCACACTGAGTTTCCATTTGAAGCCTCCTATTTCGTATGCGACATTTGGTTTCATGGAGGTGCCAATTCCGGCACTGGCATTCGGCAACATGATGCGCACCGATAAATCGTAAGCGCTCAAATCCAAAGCGCTGTATTGAATGTAGTCGTACGAACGCGGCTTGGACTGCTCGCAAGATAGGGCCAAAACAAACAAAAAGAAGAAACTTAGCCAACGCATGGGCACAAAGATACACTTGGTTTGTCTTTTTTTTACAATTTCGCAGTATGGAAAAACAAACTACATTTTTAGCAGGCCTCATGATCATGTTATCTATTGTATTTGGCGCCTTTGGAGCACATGCCTTGAAGGAGATACTAGAGCCCGCGCAATTAGCCACTTTTGAAGTCGGCGTGCGCTATCAAGGATTTTTATCCATGGGGGTTTTGTTCTTGTCTTTGAGTAGTCAGCGCATGGCTTTTCCGATGAAAGGCATTTTGTGGGCCATGCTCATTGGCATGTTCTTGTTTAGTTTCTCCATCTATGGATTAGTGCTCGGCCGTCACTTTTTGGCCAGCAAGGCATTTGCGTTTTTAGGTCCGGTGACGCCAATTGGAGGCGCAATCAGCATCATTTCTTGGTGCGTATTTCTTTTTCGTCTGTTAAAATACGGACAACAGTAAAACTTTTTTGCGAATGATGTTTTGTTATTGATGAATAGTTTTTACTTTTGATTAGTTTTTCATCGTTACACCGATTATTTTTTAAGCATTATGACAACACTCACCCTCGGGAGCAAGCTTCCAGCTTTTATTGGCACTGACCAAAACGGCGAATCCATCGACAGCGCATCTTACGCTGGCAAAAATCTAGTGATCTACTTTTACCCCAAAGACGACACCCCCGGCTGCACTGCCCAGGCTTGTAGTATCCGCGACGGCCAAGAAGCGCTGCTCGCCGCACAAGTCAATGTCATTGGCATCAGTGCCGACAGCGTTGCTGCCCACATGAAATTTGTAAATAAGTACCAACTGAATTTTCCGCTCCTCTCCGATACCGAAAAAACCATCATCCAACAATTCGGCGTTTGGGGTACAAAAAAATTCATGGGTCGCGTTTACGACGGCATTCACCGCATGACTTTCATCTTTGATCAAACCAATACCCTTATCAAAATCATCGAAAAACCGAATACAAAAGACCACGCCAACGAAGTTTTGGCCTGTTTTCAGTAGAACGTAAATCGTTTACGTCCTTCACCTTGCAACTTTGTAAAAATTATTCACCGAGCCTCGCTCAAAACAACAAACGATATGTCTAAAGAACAAAACCTCGAAAAACTCAAAGCACTCCAACTGACCATGGAAAAGCTTGACAAAGCCTTCGGAAAAGGAGCCGTCATGAAACTCGGCGATGCCCCAGTAGAAAAAGTAGAAGTCATCCCTACCGGATCGCTCACACTAGACCTTGCCTTAGGCATCAACGGCTATCCGAAAGGACGCGTTGTAGAAATCTACGGCCCAGAATCTTCTGGTAAAACTACCTTAGCTATTCACGCCATTGCAGAAGTTCAAAAACAAGGCGGTATTGCCGCATTCATAGATGCAGAGCACGCCTTTGACCAATTCTACGCGCAAAAATTAGGCGTAGACATTGCAAACCTCTTGATCTCTCAGCCAGACAACGGCGAACAAGCCCTCGAAATCGCCGACAACCTCATCCGTTCAGGCGCCATCGACCTCATCGTCATCGACTCCGTTGCCGCCCTCACGCCAAAAGCAGAAATTGAAGGCGAAATGGGCGATTCCCAAATGGGCTTGCAGGCTCGCCTCATGTCTAAAGCGCTCCGCAAACTCACGGGCTCTATCAACAAGGCTGGCTGCTGCTGCATATTCATCAACCAATTGCGAGACAAAATCGGCGTCATGTTCGGCAACCCCGAAACCACAACCGGCGGAAACGCACTCAAGTTTTATTCTTCTATCCGCCTCGATATCCGCAGAGCGGCACAACTCAAGGACGGCGAAGACATCATCGGTAACCGCGTCAAAGTCAAAGTAGTTAAAAACAAAGTTGCGCCGCCATTTAGAAAGGCAGAGTTCGACATCATGTACGGCGAAGGCATTTCCAAAGTAGGTGAAATCATCGACCTCGGCGTAGACCTCAATATCCTTAAGAAAAGCGGTTCTTGGTTCTCTTACGGAGAAACCAAACTCGGACAAGGACGCGACGCGATCAAATCACTCATTCTAGACAACCCAGAACTCATGGAAGAACTAGAAGCAAAAATCAAAAATGCGCTCGTAACACCGACTGGTCAGACTGAAGTGTTGCAAGACTAGACCTATCGTTTGGTTGGAAGCGGCGTTCTTAGGAGCGCCGTTTTTTTTTGCAATAAAAATAAATCAAGTGCGTTTTATTTGCCTATTGCCCAGCAATTTTATAATTTCGAAACACATAAACACAATTTAACTATGAAAACTTACCTTTCACTACTCGCCTTATCGGCACTTCTCATCGGAACAACAGCAAGCTGTAAGAAAAAAGGCTGCATGGACCAAGACGCAGTCAACTTCAATTCAGAAGCTAAAAAAGACGACGGAACTTGTAAATTCACCCCAACTATCACAGTTAACGGAGTGAACCCTGCAAATATCAATGTCGGAGATAGCTACACAGACGCAGGCGCTACAGCCACGAACAAAGACGGCTCTGCAGTTAACGTCAGCACCAACAGTCAAGTTGACGCCAACACAAAAGGCACTTATCTCGTAACCTACACCGCTACTAATGAAAACGGTACCACTACAGCAACACGCACCGTGAACGTCAATATCGGCCAAGACAACTGGTTGGTCACTTGGGCTGTTGCAAGCGATTGCGGCAATTCACTTCCTTTAGCTGCTGCTCCTGTTTTTACAGCTGGCGCCGGCGCCAATGAATTAATCATTGACAACATGTTCAATATTTTTGGCGGAACAGCTAACGCAACGATCAACGGTAACAACATCAATATCCCAACTCAAACAATCGATGTTACGCTCGGTCAGGTCACATTTTCAGGAGTTGGTAGCATCAACAACCAAGCGAATACCATCACCATTACCTACACCTATGACAACACCATTCCAATTATTGGCGGAAGCGGTACTTGTGTAGCAACTTATACCAAACAATAAGTTTCAAATCCATTGAATAGAAAAGGCTCGAATCACTTCGGGCCTTTTTTGTGTCTAAAACTTTTTACTCAGGTAGTTGAATGTGCCCTTAGTTACATTTCAAACCAAATCGATGACTTAACTTTGCCATATGGGAAAATTCAAAGAAATCATCAGCGCGCCAACACCAACTTTAGTCGATTTTTTTGCCACTTGGTGTGGTCCGTGTAAAACGATGTCGCCCGTGCTAGATGAACTCAAGAAAGTATACGGTGAAAAACTCCGCATCATCAAAATAGACGTCGATAAAAATCCGGCTATTGCCGATCAATTTAAAATACGCGGCGTGCCTACACTCATGCTTTTTAAGGACAGCAAAA
>JAIPCC010000064.1 GCA_021738405.1 Crocinitomicaceae bacterium
AGTACAATATGTTTGCCATTGACTTCTCTTATTTGGCCTCTCACAACGGGCGCCAGAGCCCATTGGCCAATACCCTGCGCTTTACTTTGCGCCTCAATCTAGGCGGCAACTAAAAATGCAGGCGAAACCCAAATTACGCATTGGCTACGGTGTAGATGTCCATCAGCTCGCAGCGGGTTATCCGCTCTGGATTGGCGGCATCCAACTTCCTTCTCCACTTGGTGCAGTTGGTCATTCCGATGCAGACGTACTCATTCATGCCATTTGCGATGCTTTACTGGGCGCTTTAGCCCTCAGAGACATCGGTTTTCACTTCTCCGATACGGATCCAAAATACAAAGGCATCGACTCCAAAATTCTACTCAAAGAAGTGTTTCGATTGGTGAGTGAAAAAGGCTATGGCATTGTCAATATCGATGCAACTGTTATTTTAGAAACACCGAAAGTGAATCCGCATATCGAACAAATGCAGGTTGTTTTGGCTGGTATTTTGAACTTAGCCACTGACGAAATCAGTATCAAAGCCACCACTCATGAGAAAGTAGATTCTTTTGGAGAAAAGCGCGCCATAAAAGCATATGCTTCGGCTTTGCTTTATCAGTTGTAGCCCTTAGGGCACGAGTTGTACGTAAACAACTTTTTTAGTCTCAAAAAATGCTTCTTTGTAAAAATCAGCAATCGGAAACTCTTTGTATGGATACTTTAGGCCAGCGAGTTCTTCGCTGAGGTCTCCACCCTTGAGGTAGAAAATCCCATTTTTGAAGGTGTGCAAATTCTTTTTGGCGCTCTTGCCTTTTACCCATGTTAAAAATACAGGCATCTGAGTAACGGCTCTGCTGACGATAAAATCATAGCGTTCCTTGATGCTTTCTGCTCTGGCGTGGCTGGCTTTTACATTTTGCAAACCAAGGCTTGCGGCTACTTCTTGCACCACTTTGATTTTCTTCCCGATTGAATCCACCAAATGAAATTGTACCTCAGGAAAAAGGATGGCGAGCGGAATACCCGGGAAGCCTCCGCCTGTGCCAATGTCTAAAACTTGTGCGCCGGGCAAGAATTGTGCAACCTTGGCAATGGCCAATGAGTGCAAGACGTGTCTTTCGTAAAAGTGCTCGGTGTCTTTTCTGGAGATGACATTGATTTGTGCGTTCCATTCGTTGTAGAGCGCTTCTAAGGCAGCAAACTGCTCAATTTGTACGGCACTAAGGTCTGGAAAGTACTGCTGAAGAAGGGTCATTAGATGCTGTCTTTGGTCTGTTGCATCATGGCCGCTAAGAAGTCTCTGGCGCGGAATAATTGTGCTTTAACCGTGCCGAGTGGCAAGTTGAGTTCTTCGGCGATTTCTTCGTAGCTCTTTTCTTCAAAATAGCGCTTCTCAACGAGTTCGCGGTATTTCGGCTTGAGCTTGCTCACCAAAAGACGCATGTGCACCAAACGCTGACCTTGAATAATGGTTTCTTCTGGATTCAGTGTCTGTGATTTGGCATCGATGTGCATGCGCTCGCCGTCGCTGGTCGTGATGCCTCGGTCAATAGAAGTGACTTCGATGCGTTTTTTGCGGATAAAATCGATGCAGTTGTTGGATGCAATTTTAAAGAGCCAAGTGCTGAAGGCAAAGCTCGGAGAGTATTGGTCTAGTCGGGCAAACGCTTTTCCGAAGGCTTCTATGGTGAGGTCGTCGGCGTCGTCGGAGTTTTTGACCATCTTGAGCATCATGAAGTAAATGGAGTCGCGGTAGCGGTCCAACAGATCTGCGTAGGCAGCTTGGCTTCCCGATCGGGCTGCAGCAACCAATTGCAGGTCTTGTTTGGCTTTATCAGATAAATGCTCGTTTTCTACCATCGGTAATATTTTTGCCTTTCGGATATATAATAAACGATGGGCATCAAGATACTATAAAATAAATCCCAGATCGGAAAAAACAACATGAGTTTCTTTTCGCCGAGCCGATTTAGGCAAGTACCCTGCAGCCACCATTTGATTGCAATAACGCCCATGAATATACTTGCCC
Organism: Crocinitomicaceae bacterium; assembly: GCA_021738405.1. Lineage (GTDB taxonomy): Bacteria > Bacteroidota > Bacteroidia > Flavobacteriales_D > Crocinitomicaceae > UBA952. Next base: position 2,012 of record JAIPCC010000064.1, read on the forward strand.
CCAAAGGCAAGTAATTTAAATTCATGCACAAAGCAACGAAAGAAATCCACATCAAAATCAGACTAAGGGGATAGATTCCTAACAACACTTTCTTAATAAAAGAATAACGTGCAGAACTGATATGGTATTTTGCTTTTTGTCTGAGCCAATCGGACCAAGTAGCGGGCGCTGCCGAACGCACAAAAGAACTGGGGTCTTCGGAGATATTGACCTTGCTGAATCTGAGTGCGTCTTGGAGCAAAAGGTCGTCGTCTCCGGGGCTGATGGCGTAATGAGACTTGAAGCCGTTTACTTTTTGAAACAATTCTTTGGAATAGGATAAATTGCGGCCGTTGGCCTTAAAGGCTGAGCCAGCAAGTGCGTAGCTGAAAGCACTGGCGCCCATCCAGGCGTTGTCATAGCGCACTAATTTATTGAAGAAACCTTTTGTCTTGGTAAAGGGGCTGTAGCCAATCACGAGTTGTTGCTTGGTATTGAGCTTGCTCATGACTTGTTTGAGCCATTGCGTACTCAGCGGCTGACAATCGGCATCGGTGAGCACAAAATGGTCGTGAGAGGCCGCTTTGATACCCAACGTGATCGGTAGTTTTTTGCCGAGTTTGAGGTGTGGGCTGCGCGAGAGCTCCACTACTTTTAATTGCTTGAACTGATGGGCAAAGGCAGTGAGGATCCAGTTGCTGTCATCGATGCTTTGGTTATTGACTACAATGACTTCGTAGTTTGGGTAATCTTGGCTCAAGACGGTAGGTAGGTGCTCGTAGAGGTTGTCGGATTCGTTTCGAGCGGCAATAATCACAGAAACAGGTGGGTATTTGAGCTCTTCTAGTTTCGCTTTCTTGCGCTTGAAGGCAAAGCGCGCGTAAAAATAGAAGACATAAAATAACTGGACAGCAGCGAAAAAAATGCCGCCGCATAGCAAATAAGCCCAATAGTCGTTTTGAATGCTTGGTAAGTAGGTCATCTCTGAGTACAAAGATGTCTAGGGAATTTAAATACCCGTATCTTTGCTTTAGGTATTTTTCAACATTGTTATGCACTTTGATCTTTTAAAGACAGATTCTCAATCCAAAGCACGCCTCGGAAGGTTGCACACCGCCCACGGCACCATCGAAACACCCATTTTTATGCCTGTTGGCACGGTTGGGTCTGTCAAAGGGGTGCACCAGCAAGAACTCCGCGACGACATCAGCGCGCAAATCATCTTGGGCAATACCTATCACTTATTTTTACGCCCAGGCACCGATGTGCTCGAGGCGGCAGGTGGTTTGCATCAGTTCATGGGTTGGGAGCGTCCGATCTTAACGGACAGCGGTGGTTATCAGGTTTATTCGCTTTCAGGTTCCAGAAAAATACAAGAAGAAGGTGTCAAATTTCAGTCTCACATTGACGGGAGTTACCATTTTTTTACACCGGAAAGAGCCATTGAAATTCAGCGCTCTATTGGTGCAGACATCATCATGGCTTTTGACGAATGCACCCCGTATCCCTGCGACTACGCTTATGCCAAGCGCTCTATGCACCTCACGCACCGTTGGTTGGGGCGCTGCTTCACCGCTATGGAGCAAACCGAGCCTAAATATGGCTATGAGCAAGCGCTGTTTCCGATTGTACAAGGCAGTACCTACAAAGATCTTAGAGAAGAGTCCGCGCATGCCATTGCTTCTTTTGATGCCGTTGGGAACGCAATTGGCGGTTTGTCTGTTGGCGAGCCCGACGACGAACTCTACGAAATGACCGATTTGGTTTGCAACATTTTGCCTCAAGACAAGCCGCGCTATTTAATGGGTGTCGGAACGCCCATCAACTTGCTAGAATGTATCGCCCTTGGGGTAGATATGTTCGACTGCGTGATGCCCAGCAGAAACGCGCGTCATGGTCTGCTGTATACTTGGGAAGGCACCATTAACATCAAAAATCAAAAATGGGCCAATGACTTCAGCCCGCTCGATGCGTCGAGTAAGGTTTGGGTAGATCAAGTTTATACCAAGGCCTATTTGCGCCACCTTATTAAATCGAATGAATACCTCGGCCTTCAAATTGCCACTATTCACAACCTGGCATTTTACCTCGAACTCATGCGAGTGGCCCGAGAAAAAATTGCAAGTGGTGAATTTGTCGCCTGGAAAAATCAGGTGGTTCCAAAACTAGGACAGCGCTTATAGACATGCTCAAACGCATCGACCGCTATATCATCAAAAAGTTCTTGAGCACGTTTTTTTTCATGCTCGGGCTCATCATGTTGTTTTCGGTTGTCTTCGATATCTCAGAAAAATTAAGCGAGTTCATCAGCAACAAAGCGCCGTTGCACGAGATTTTCTTCCGCTATTACGTCACGTTTATCCTGTATTACGGCAACACCTTCTCCTCGATGATTATTTTTTTATCGGTCATTTGGTTCACTGGAAAAATGGCGCAAGACACCGAAATCATTCCCATCTGGTTTTCGGGTAGGCCCGTTACCCGCTTTTTGCGGCCTTATTTCATTGGGGCTACTATTCTCACTATCATGTCGTTGGTGCTCAATCACTTGATCATACCCAGAACCAACAAAATTCGCTTGGCTTTTGAAGAGCGCTATTACCGTGATGTACTGACGGTCAATAACTACCAAGCCGAGTACCCGGGCAACGAGCTCGTGTATTTTTCAAATTACGCCGCAGAAGAACAGCGCGTCAATGACCTCACTATTCAAAAATGGAGCAAAGACAATAAGCCTGTTTACTTTTTGCGCGCCCGCTTCGCTAAAAATAAGCCAGGCACTAACCAATGGGAGCTCACCGACTACTACGAAAAAAACTATGCTTTCCCAAAGGCCAAACTCATCCATGGCCGCCACAAAGACACCACATTTGTCTACCGCATCGAAGAAATGGCCCAACGAGACAACGCCGCGCAAGCGCTCACTTATACCGAGCTTAAAAATGCCATCGAACGCGAGAAATTAAAGGGTTCTAAGCTCGTTCCAGACTTCGAAATAGAACTGCATCAGCGCACGGCGTTTCCTTTTGCAACATATATACTCACCCTCATTGGGGTGTCTGTGGCCTCTCAGAAAAAGCGCGGTGGCATCGGCATGAATATCGCTATCGGCTTGGCGTTTATTTTCGTCTATATTTTTGCAATGAAAATGCTCACTGTAGCGGCAGTTAAAGTAGGTTTTCCGACGCTTTGGTCGGTATGGCTGCCCAATTTACTTTTTGCGTTTATTGCGCTTGTGTTTTATCAGCGCTCGCAAAAATAAGTCCCCATTTCCCTAAATTCAATTGTAATCCGTCTTCTGCTGCGCCAACGTTTGGATGCACCATGCGCGCTTCCAAAAGATGCTGGTGTGCGTCGTCGTAGCGCGAAGAAAAATGCCCGAGCAATAGGTATTTGCAATTGGCGAGTACGGCTTGTTGAGCTGCTTGTTGGGCCGTAGAGTGAAAGGTGCTCTTGGCGCGCTCGAGATGTTGTTGATTAAAAGTCGCCTCGTGGTAAAGTAAATCAACGTCTTTAATGGCTTCTAAATAACTTGGACTGGGTTTGGTATCGGAACAATACGCATAACTGTAAACGGGCTGAGCCGGTAGTGTGTAGTCTTTGTAATTGTACTTTTTACCATTTCTTTCAATGGAAATGCCCGATTTTAGCTTAGGCATGTCTTCTATTAATAAACCCGCTGCCGAAATAGCTTCTTTGTCGAGGTTGAGTAATTTGGGTTTCTCATTGATGCGGTATCCGAGCGTGGGTAAGCGGTGCTTGAGGGCAAATGCAAAAATTTCGATCAGGCGGTCTTCAAATATAAGTTGCGCTTCTCCGGGTTGTATTGTATGAAAAGTGAGGTCAAATTGCAGGGGGTGTCCGCCGGCAGCGAGCATGGCTCTGATGAGTGCTTCTAAACCAGGAGGCCCATAGATGCTTAGTTTTTTATTGCGCCCAAGCAAGTGCATCGTGGACAGCAGGCCAGGTAAACCAAAAAAGTGATCGCCGTGGAGGTGAGAAATCAGGATAAACTGAATTTTTTGGAGTTTGAGTCCGTATTTACGCAATTGCTGTTGGGTTCCTTCTGCGCAGTCTATCAGGATATGTCTTTCGTTGCAATTGACGTATTGTGCTGATGCTTGCCTTTTGCTTGTAGGCAAGGCTGCACCGGAGCCGAGTATGTGTAGCTCAAAACTCACCTTGCAATTAAATCTAGGGCTGCGTCAGTGGAGTTTCCGATGGTGAGTACTTTGTCTAGCTGTGCAATTTCAATGAGCTTGAGCACATTTGGCTGCAAACCTGAAAGGGCAAATTTTCCGTTGGTGTCTTTGCAAAGTCGGTTGGCGATGAGCACTGCAGACAAGCCTGAGGAGTCGCAGTATTTGGTTTTGCTCATGTCCAATACGATGTAATTGGTGCCGACTTTATTGAGCTGTAAAAAGTGGGCTTTGAGTTCAGGGGCATTACTGGCGTCGAGTTTCTCAACTTCGGTACTGACAACCACAATTTGGCCCTGAGGGTCCACGGAGAAATTCATAGCAAGGATTTGCTCAAAAATAACTAAATTATCTTTCGATTTTTGCGGCGAGTAAATAAATTACAGCCATTCGAACAGCTACGCCATTTTCTACCTGATCTAAGATGATGCTTTGAGGGCTGTCGGCAACGTCGGAGGAAATTTCTACACCACGGTTAATGGGCCCTGGGTGCATGATGACAATTTCTTTGGAAAGGCTATCTAGCAAAGCTTTGTCTAGGCCAAATAATTGTGTGTATTCGCGCAGCGATGGGAAGTATTTGATGTCTTGACGCTCGAGCTGAATGCGCAACATATTGGCGACGTCGCACCATTCGAGTGCTTCGCGGAGGTTATGAGATACCTGAACACCGAGTTCGGAGATATATTTTGGGATGAGCGTACTTGGGCCGCAAACCATGACCTCTGCACCGAGCTTTTGAAGACAGTAGATGTTGCTCAAGGCTACTCTCGAATGAAGGATATCGCCTACAATGACAACTTTTTTACCTTCAACGCTGCCGAGTTTTTCTTGAATAGAAAAGGCATCGAGCAGTGCTTGGGTAGGGTGTTCGTGCGTGCCGTCTCCGGCATTGACCACACGGGCTTTGATTTTTTGAGATAAAAATTTGGCTGCGCCGGGGTTTGGATGGCGCATCACAACCATGTCTACTTTCATCGCTAAGATGTTGTTGACGGTATCGACGAGCGTTTCGCCTTTTTTCACTGAAGAGCTGGCGGCACTAAAGTTGACGACGTCTGCAGAGAGGCGTTTTTGTGCTAATTCAAAGGAGAGGCGTGTGCGGGTAGAGTTTTCAAAAAAGACATTGGCAATAGTGATGTCTCGGAGTGAAGGAACTTTCTTAATGGGGCGATTGATCACTTCTTTGAAACGAGCTGCGGTTTCGAGGATGAGTTCGATGTCTTGACGCGTGAGGTCTACAATACCGGTAAGGTGATCAACGCTGAGCTGCTTCATTGCCTTCTTTTGTGAATAATAATACTTGGTCTTGACCTTCGATTTCTTTCCATTCTACGGCCACGCGCTCAGAGGCGAGTGTGTCAACGGTTTTGCCGATGTAATCTGCCTGAATCGGTAAATCGCGGCTGAAGCGACGGTCGATGAGTGCGAGCAGTTGTACTTGCGACGGACGGCCAAACGTAAGCAGTGCATCTAGCCCTGCACGGATGGTACGACCCGTAAACAAGACGTCGTCGATGAGGATGACGCGTTTATTTTCTATGGAGAAATCGATGTTGGTAATGCTGGGAAGCAGGGGAGTTTCTCTGCGGCGGAAGTCGTCGCGGTGAAAGGTGATGTCTAGGTTTCCTGCTTGAATGGGATGCGCTAAAATAGCTTCGAGTTGGGCTTTGATGCGGGTGGTGACGTGAATGCCACGCGGCTGCAAGCCAATTAAAACGGAGTTCTCGAAGGTGTCGTGGGTCTCAATGAGTTCATGGGAAAGGCGTTTGAGCGTCAGTTCGAGCTGGGTGGCATTGAGGATGACTTGCTTTTCCATTAATGCAAAGATACTTTAAAAAATCTTTTTTTGGGAAGGCAAATCAGATAATAAGAAAAAACTACCCGCAATCCAGAGCAGATCGGGTGGCTGCATTTGTTTTTCTATTTGCTTGATGGCGCTTGGTAAATCTTCAAATATGGTCTTTACACCTAATTCATGCCAGTCTGCTACACTTTTCGATCTCTGATTGCTAAATACACAAGCGGCAACTTGGGCCTCTTTTGGAAATAAATCAAGAATTTCCTTGGCGTCTTTGTCTTTGGCTGCACCGTACAGAATGAAAAGTTGCCCTGCGCATTGCTTTTCGATGAGTGGAAGGGTAGCGGCTATACCCGCAGGGTTGTGAGACACATCAAGTATGATTTTGGGCGCGTGCTGCCAAGTCTCAAAACGACCAAAAAAACCGGTATTGCTGCGGAGGTTTTCTAGTGCCGCTATTTGTGTTTGTGGTAAAATATCAAAACCAATAACTTTTAATGCCAATAATGCGGTCTTGAAATTAGTTGCTTGATACCCACTAAGTGGAAGATTTTCTATTGGCGCGTTTTCGTTTTCCGAAAAATAAATCGGGGCCTTCAAAACAGCAGCACGCTCTTCAAAAACCAGCTGAGTAGCTTCAGATTTCTCACCAATAACTACTGGCGTTTGACTTTTTATGATGCCAGCTTTTTCTACTGCAATGGCTGTAAGCGTGTCACCTAAAAATTCTTGGTGATCGAGTGCAATACTCGTGATGACACTCACTTTTGGTTCAAGCACATTTGTGGCATCAAGTCTGCCGCCAAGGCCAGTTTCTATCACGATGTAGTCGCAGGCTTGTTCTTGAAAGTAAGCCAATGCCATTGCGAAGGTGAGTTCAAAAAAACTCGCGTCAATAGTTGAATGCAAGTTTTGAAAACGCTCGCAAAAATCAATAACATACTTTGGTGTGATGGCGCAACCATTGACTCGGATTCGCTCCGAAAAATCAAAAATATGAGGTGAGGTAAATAATCCAACTTTCAGTCCGGATTCTTGCAAGAGGCTCGCACAATATGCTGCGGTGCTGCCTTTGCCATTGGTGCCGGCGATATGAATGCTAGGCAGTTTTTGCGGGTCAATTTGCAGGAGTTCCAAGAGCTCATGCACGCGTTCGAGACCGGGTTTATAAGCTTCAGCACCTAAATTTTGATACGAAGGAAAGCGCGCAAATAGCCAACTGACACATGCTTGATAAGCGGGCTCTTGTAACATTTTAGAGCATTAAAAAAGTCAGAACCCCACCAATATAACCGGCCAGCGCCAGCAAAGAAAAACGCTTGAGGTACCAGCCAAAACCGATGTTTTCCATTCCCATTGCCACTACGCCCGCTGCCGAACCAATAATCAGAATCGAACCTCCTGTGCCTGCGGTGTAAGCAATAAAATGCCAAGCATCGGCGTCTAAGCCGTCTTTGAACATGCCAATGCTTGCTGCTACAAGTGGAACGTTGTCGATGATGGCCGATGCCAAGCCTAAAAATGAAATGTAAAGTTCTTTTGAAATGCCGGATGCCAAAATGTATTCACCGAGTTGTTCGATCATGCCGAGATTTTCCATGCCGGCAACGGTCATCAGAATACCCAAGAAAAAGAGGATGGAGGGCATTTCAATTTTGCTGAGTGCTTTTAGCGTTGGCCCTGTATGTCCAACATGATTTTGCTCGTCAAGGGAGCTGAGGTTCAATTGACGTTTACTTGCGAGTTCGCCAATGATGGCAAAAATGGCTAGCGAAAACATCATGCCCATGTAGGGAGGGAGGTGCGTGATGGTTTTGAAGATGGGCACAAAAATAATGAGCCCCAGGCCGCTAAGTAAAATGATTCCAGAAACGCCGCTTTTTTCTATCTCTTGAGCAGCAGGGAGGTATTGCTTGAAAATTTTGATCTTTTTAGCGATGAGTAAGGGGATGAGTAAGCTTACCACAGCTGGTAAAAAGATGTGTTCCATCAGTTTTAGGGGGCTTACTTTTCCTGCAATCCAGAGCATGGTCGTGGTGACGTCGCCAATTGGAGACCCCGCGCCACCAGCATTGGCTGCAATAATCACAAAGCCCGCCATCCACATGCGCAGTTCTTTGTCGGGAACCATTTTGCGCAAAATGGAAATCATGACAATTGTCGTGGTGAGGTTGTCAATGATAGCAGATAACACAAAAGCAAGAATGGAGACCACTAAGAGCAATTGATACGCCGTTTTGACTTTGATCAAGGACTGAACGCTTTTAAAACCATCGAAATAATCGATCATTTCTACAATGGCCATTGCACCCATCAAGAAAATCAGGATTTCGGCTGTTTTGCCAAAATGATGCAAGAGTTGATCGGTTAGGGCGTGTACATCTGACGCATTCAAAGCAATGAGGGCCCAAGAAAGGGTCATCATGAGCAAAGCGGGGATGAGCTTGTCTATGCGCAGTAAATGCTCAAAGCTGATCGCGGTGTAGCCAAGGATAAAAATCAGTACCAACGATAGCTCCATGATGCTTTAAACGAGTTGTTTGAGCGCAATTTCAAAAGCTGTTTTGGCGATTCCTCTTGTGCTTGAATTGATTTGGTGGGTATGCGCTAGCGCTTTGCGGATGGTTTCGCTCGCATCTTCAAAAATGAGGGCGTCTTCTAATGAAGTGAGGTCTGAGCTCATGAGATAAGCAAAAACGCGTGCCATACCGCAATTGGCAATAAAGTCTGGGATGAGGGCTAGAGAGGCATCTGCTTTTTCGGCAATTGGGCCAAAGAAGATTTCTTGGTCTGCAAAAGGTACGTTGGCGCCAGAAGAGATGACCTCTACGCCCGCGCTTAGTAATTGGTTCAATTGGTCTTCGGTGATCATGCGGCTACCCGCACAAGGAATAAAGATTTCGGCAGGTGTAGACCAAAAAGTGTTGTTGACTGCTTCGTAGCTCAACATGTTTGGGGCACTGAGTTCGTTTCCGTTTTTGTTGATGAAGAGTGCTTTAATTTCCTCGAAGGTAAAACCTTCGGTTTGGATGAGCCCGCCGACGCGGTCAATGATACCGACAATTTTAGCGCCTTTTTGAGCAAGGTAATAAGCCGCTGCCGACCCGACATTGCCCCAACCTTGCACTAAAACGCGTTTGCCAGCGAGTTGCCCGCCCCAAATGTTGTAGTAGTGATCGATAGATGCGGCCACGCCGTAGCCGGTAATCATGTCGGCAACTACATAATTATTGCTGAGTTCAGGACTGTATGTTGCGTCTTGCAATACTTTGGCAACACCTCGTTGGAGTTGGCCAATGCGATTGATTTTTTGGTCGTCGTTGGGTTTGAAGTGACCATTGAATACGCCTTCTTGCGGATGCCATACACCGCAGTCTTCTGTCATGGGGATTACCTCATGGATTTCATCTACGTTGAGGTCTCCGCCTGTTCCGTAATAAGATTTAAGTAGGGGAGAAACCGCTGCAAACCAACGCTTGAGCACGTCTTTTTTGCGCGGATCTTTGGGGTCAAAGTTAATACCTGATTTGGCGCCGCCAATGGCTGGGCCAGCTACTGTAAATTTGACTTCCATGGTTTTGGCCAAGGATTCAACTTCTCGCTTATCGAGGCCAACGCGCATTCTTGTTCCTCCTCCGGCTGCGCCACCTCTCAAAGAGTTGATCACTACCCAACCTTCGGCTTCTGTCAATGCATCTTTCCATTCAAAAACGATTTCAGGTCTTTTATTTTCAAATTTGGAGAGGAGGTCTTTCATGTGGAATTGTTGATGTGGTTAGCGTTGCAAAAATACCATTTTTGCGCGGTTTGGGCTCAATTTTTTAGCGGAGAACGCCTAGGTAGTCATGCAAGACACCTGTGCGCAAGGCTTCTTGGGCTCCGGTAACCGCTTGGAGGGTTGTAGTTTCGTTTCTGAGATGGCGCGCGCCCAAAAAGGCAAAAATGATGGCTTCTTTGAAATCAATCAGTGCTGGCACTGGCACAACGAGTTGTCCAACGAAAGCATTTTGAATGGTTTCGATTAAAAATTGATTGTGTGCGCCGCCACCGGTGAGGTAAACTTTTTGCAAGCCAAGCACTTCAAAATGTTTGATACATAAGGTTTTAAGCACTTCAATGTGGGTTCGCAAACGGTCTGCAAGGGAGAGGGTTTCAAAGAGC
>JAIPCC010000065.1 GCA_021738405.1 Crocinitomicaceae bacterium
CTGTTCAGCGCGTCATTGACATGGCAGAAAGCGGCGAAATCGATCTAGTTACAGAGGCTGAAGTAACGGGCCTTCAAGGTGCAGACCACCTCGAACACGTGCTTGTAACGCATCAAAAAGACGGCGAACGCAGCATTGCAGCCGATCACTTTATTCCGTTGTTTGGCCTCAAGCCAAGCTTAGGTCCGATCGGTGATTGGGGCTTGGAAATCGATAAAAGCGCCATCAAAGTCAATACCTTAGACTACTCTACGAATATCCCTGGTATTTATGCCATTGGCGATGTCAATACCTACGAGAATAAACTCAAACTGATTTTGTGTGGTTTCCACGAAGGCACCCTCGCGGTGCAATCTGCTTTTGCCCGCATTCATCCAGAAAAGAAAAACGTCTTGAAATACACGACCGTCAACGGAGTGAATGGCTTTTAATTGATGAAAAACAAGGCGGTTAATGCGGTTGCCATCATGGGCATTATTTCCATTCTGAGCATTCTTTCAGTTCAGTTTGTCTGGATCCACAATACCCGTCAGTTGCAACAAGAGTACATCAATATTCAGCAGCGCGAAGACAGCCTGAACTTGCGTGAGTTTGCGCAACAGGCCAGAGCAGCGCTACGCAACGTGCTCACATCTGTCAATCAAAACGAAGACCCGAGCGCGGTATACGGTGCCATCAAGCAGGTGAGTTACCAGCACTACACCGTCGATGTCAGCGATGAAATACAGCCGTTTTACCTAGAGACCCTCCTCAAAAAAGAGTTCTATCTGCAAGATATTCAGCAAGATTTTTTATTTGGCATTTACGATTGCTTCACCGACTCCATTGCGCTCTCAGGCCTATATACCTTTGACAGCGACTCCATCTACGCAAAAAAAGCGCAAAAAACCAAAGGCATTACGCCCGAAAGTCTCAACCTGACCAAAGACGGCCACTATTTTACGGTGTATTTTCCGAACTTAAAGCTCGACAAAATTGAAGCGGCTTCTAGTTTCTCGCCATTGGTTTATTTGCTCATTGTTGTGGTGTTTGTGGTCGTATTTTTTGCTTTTAGTATGGGAATAATCATCCGTCAAAAACGCTTGTCTGAGGTCAAGAACGACTTCATCAACAACATGACCCACGAGCTCAAGACGCCTATTTCTACCATCAGTCTCTCCAGCGAACTGCTCTTGCGCCTCGAAGACAACGCAGACGCAGACCGCATGCGCAAGTACGCCAGCATCATTTACAAAGAAAATAAACGACTCGAGCAGCAAGTAGAGCGCGTGCTCAATATTGCCAAACTCGACAAAGACAAAGTGAGTCTGAACAAAGAGACCGTCTCGCTTTACAACATCCTCGACGACGTTAAAGAGAACTTTGACTTCAATCAGGCCACTGGCGGCGGACAATTCACCATTGTCAAAGAAATAGAAACGGCCACGCTCATCGCAGACCCTGTTCACCTCACCAATGTGCTCTTCAATCTCGTAGACAACGCGGTCAAATATTGCAAAGTGACGCCACAGATTCAAGTAGCGGTCAAGGCAGAAAAAGATGGATTCAGAATCGAGATCCAAGACAACGGCATCGGTATCAAAAAAGAAAACCTACGCCTGATTTTCGACAAATTCTATCGCGTACCCACAGGAAATATCCACGACGTCAAGGGTTTTGGCTTGGGCTTGTATTATGTCAAGCTAATTATAGATGCGCACAACGGCAAAATTGACGCCAAAAGCACCGCCGATAAAGGAACCACTTTCAGTTTGTGGTTACCTGCGCGGTAATTTTCCGGAACGTGTTAAAGTGGCATCGGGTTGTGGATAAAGCCCTTTTCGGATCATCGTTTTTGTTTGTAGATCTAAAATCAATTGCTCCGGGATACCAGATTGTTCTCGCTGGGCGCTAAGTATGAATTGCTTTTCTTTATTTTCCAGTGAATAACCTGACGCATACCGGTACGTTCCGATTTCTAAAAAAATACTGTCGCGGTCTAGATAAGCTTTGATTTCACTGGCTTTCACAACGTAGGTGTTGGATCCCATTTTCACTTCGTATGTAGGTATTTGACCCGTGTAAATTCCGCGGTATTTGCGCTTCAAGGCTTGTGCATTGAGCTGTGTAAAACTTATGGAAAAAAGCAGTAGCAAGAGGCCTTTAGAACACTTCATAGGGCTAAAATAATTACTATTTTCGTAGTCAAGCAAGTTTTTGTCCATGAAACAATACCACGACCTCCTTTCGCACATCCTCGAACACGGCGTTCAAAAAGAAGACCGCACCGGAACGGGCACCATTTCTGTATTTGGTTACCAAATGCGCTTTGACCTCTCCGAAGGATTTCCTTGCATCACGACCAAAAAATTACACTTGCGCTCCATTATCCACGAATTATTGTGGTTTTTAAAAGGCGAAACCAATATTGCCTACCTCAAAGAAAACGGAGTGAGCATCTGGGACGAATGGGCCGATGAAAACGGCGAATTAGGTCCGGTTTACGGTTCGCAATGGCGCAGTTGGCCTACCGCGAGCGGTGAGCATATCGATCAGATTCAACAAGTCATTGAGCAAATCAAGCACAACCCAGACTCCCGACGCATCATTGTTTCGGCCTGGAATGTCGGCGAAATCCCACAAATGAAATTGCCGCCGTGTCATGCTTTTTTTCAATTCTATGTTGCCGATGGCAAATTGAGCTGTCAGTTGTATCAGCGCAGTGCCGACACCTTCTTGGGTGTGCCTTTTAATATTGCCTCTTACGCTTTGCTCACCATGATGATGGCACAAGTTTGTGGCCTACAGCCCGGAGATTTCGTCCACACGCTTGGCGATGCGCATTTATACAGCAACCACATCGAACAAACGCAACTGCAACTCAGCCGCGAGTTCAGGCCTTTGCCCACTATGCGCATCAATCCTGAGGTAAGCAACCTTTTTGACTTCAGATACGAAGATTTTGAGTTGCTCAATTACGATCCGCACCCACACATTAAAGCCGCAGTTGCGATATGATTAGCTCCCTCTCCATGATTGCAGCGCTCGATGCAGCAAACGGCATCGGCAAAAATAACGACCTGATGTGGAACCTGCCAGCAGACATGCAGTTCTTCAAAGAAACGACCAAAGGACATGTCGTGATCATGGGACGCAAAAACTACGATTCCATCCCCGAAAAATACAGGCCGCTGCCTGGTCGCAAGAATGTCATTTTGAGCAGACAACCCGGTTTTGAAGCACCTGGCTGCTTGGTTTTTGACTCTTTAGCAGCATGCCTAGAACAATTGCAATTGGAAGAAGGCCAGAAAGCTTTTATTATTGGTGGCGCTCAAATTTACGCGCTTGCGCTAGAAAGCGGAAAGGTACAAGACCTCTACCTCACGCACATCGAGAAAGTCTACGGTGCCGACACCTTTTTTCCTGAATTTGCTACTGAGCCTTATCAAAAAACGCTGCTCTTTGCACAAGGCATCGACGACAAGCACGAGGCCGCATTTGAGGTCTACCATTACAGTAAAAAATAAGATCTTATTGCTCCGGAAGTAGTGCGGTGGTGGCCAACAAAGCTGCTGTTTCAGTGCGCAATCTAAATGCACTCATTTCTACGGCTTCATAACCCGATTTGATAGCCAACGCGATTTCTTGCTCCGAAAAATCTCCTTCTGGGCCTATTAAAAATGGCTTCCCGGCAACAAGATTGCTCATTTTAATTTTTGGGCCCTCCGCACAATGGCCAAAATAGCCTGTGGGCTGCGCTGCAATGTAATCTGAGAAACGCTGCATGGGTTCAATGACGGGCAAATAATATCTCTTGGATTGCTTCATGGCCGCGACAGCTATTTTCTCTAAGCGCTCGGTATTGACTTGCTTGCGTTCGTTGTGTTCGCAGTTCAATAAAGTAAGTTTGGTGAGGCCAAGCTCGGTCGCTTTTTCCAAAAACCACTCAATGCGGTCCATGTTTTTGGTGGGCGCCATGGCTATATGTATTGCAGGCGTGGGGTCGTGTTGCACAACAGCTGTTATTTGCAGCATACAGCGCTTGGGATGCGCATCTTGGAGCACCGCATGCGCTTCTAGGCCAAGACCATTGACTAATTGGATAGCAGCACCCTCTTGCATGCGCAAGACACGGATGCAATGCTTGGATTCTTCCTCACTGAGTTGGTAGTGAGCTTGCTCAATTTGCAGACTTGGCGCATAAAATACACTCATGCGTAGAGGATTTGAAAAACCATTTCTTTGAGTAATTCGGCGCTATTCATCTGGCTGTTTCCAACGCCCTTTGCTTTGAGGTCGTATTCGTGAAGCAGGGCAATGATGGCTGCAATTTTTTTGGGGTCGTAGTTTTGGCGATTGGCCAGTAATTCACCTGCTACAAACGGATGCACACCTACACTGCTCGCAATGGCTTCTCTGCTCTTGTTGGGGGTGAAGTGCACCCGCATGAGTTGCGAGAACAATTTAAAAAGGGCAGGTACAATGACAACCAACTCACCCGCTTTTGGGTTGTATTCAAAATACTGTACAATTTTGAAGGCTTTGTCGGCTTGTTTTTGTGCAATGGCATTGACCAATTCAAAAATATTGTAGTCTTTGGATATACCGATGTGCTGCTCGATGTGCTGCTCCGTGATGGCCGTGTTGGCGCCCAGCACGATGCGCAATTTTTCAATTTCGTTGGCGATCCGGCCGAGGTCTGCACCTAAAAACTCGGCTAAAAGCATGGTGGCTTTGCCGTTGATTTGCATGCCTAATCCCCTGACGTATTTGGCAATCCAGTCTGGGAGTTGGTAGTCGCGGATTTTGTCCGACTTGAAAATAAGGCCGTTTTTAGCAAAGTGCTTGAGGAGCTTTTTGCGGGCATCAAAGGTTTTGTACTTGTAGCAGACCACAAAAATAGTCGTCAGGCTTGGCGCCTCTGCATAAGCTTCGAGGGCATCAATTTGCTTGAAGTCTTGGGCTTCCTTGAGGATCACCAAACGGCGTTCAGCCATCATGGGATAGGATTTGAGCTCACTCTGCAGCGCCAAAGAATCGGCGTCTTTTCCGTAGAGTATGGTCTGGTTGAAATCGCGCTCGTGTTCTTCTAAGACATTTTTTTGCAGGGCATCGGAAATCAAGTCGATGTAATAAGTTTCTTCTCCGTGTAAAAAATACAGCGGAGCAAACTTCTTTGCTTGTATGTCCTTGATGATTAAGCTTGCGTCCATGGATGATTTTTCCAGATTTGAACGAGTTCAACAAGGGTGTCGATGGCTTTTTCCATGTCTTGCACGCTGACGTATTCGAGCTTGGAATGAATGGCCATTTCGCCGGTAAAGATATTCGGACAAGGTAAGCCCATAAAAGAGAGCCTAGAGCCGTCGGTGCCACCGCGGATAATCGCGCGCTTGGGCTGTAGGCCGGCCTTGCGCATCGCCTCTTCGGCGTAATCAGCGACAAATGGAACGTCTTTTAGGATTTCTTTCATGTTGCGGTATTGCTCCTGTACTTTGATTTCATAACGCGCACCTGGATGAGCCGCCACCACTTGTGCTGCCAACTCCTCAAGTTTTTGTGGATAGCTTTCCATAAGGGTGGTGTCGTGGTCGCGCAGGATGAGCTGAACGCTTGCTTTTTCTAAGCCGCCTTCGATGGCTGTGGGGTGCACAAAGCCATCGCGGTGAGAGGTGGTCTCGGGAGACCAATTTGTTTTAGGTAGGGCGTCCACAAATGCCGAAGCCAATTTAATGGCGTTGACCATTTTGCCCTTGGCATAGCCGGGGTGCGCACTGACGCCATGAAAAGTAAGTGTGGCGGCATCGGCAGCAAAGGTTTCGTCTTCGATGTCGCCGAGCGGACCGCCGTCTAGGGTATAACCAAAGTGTGCGTTGAGCTTTTGCATGTCGAGCTGCTCTACTCCCCTGCCTACTTCTTCATCTGGTGTAAACAAAATGCGAATCGGGCCGTGTGGCACTTCCGGATGCGCCATAAGGTAGGCCGCAAGCTCCATGATGATGGCCACGCCTGCTTTGTCGTCGGCGCCCAGTAATGTTTGTCCGCTGGCCGTAATGAGGTCATCGCCGATTTTTTGGAGTAAATAAGGGTGGTCTTCGGTGCGCAAAACCTGACTTGCGTCGTCGGGCAAAATAATTGGTGCACCGGTATAATTTGTATGTAAAATAGGCTTCACGTTGGTTCCGCTGCAGTCTGGGGCGGTGTCCATGTGTGAGCAAAAACAAATGGTGGGTAAAGACTGAGAAACATTTGATGGAATAGTGGCAAAAACATAAGACCATTCGTCTATTTCTACATCTTGAAGGCCCAGCGCTTTCAATTCTTCAAATAATACCAAAGCGAGGTCGCGCTGCTTGGCAGTAGAAGGAAAAGTACTTGAGGTGGGGTCTGAAGTGGTGTCTATTTGGACGTAACGCATGAAACGCTCCGCAACTTGATAAGGGCTTGGCATGAATTTGTTTTAGTCAAAAATACGAAGAAAAGCGCAATTGACTTAAGGGATCAGGTTCCTTAAAGCTTGTAATTCTGCAACTTTTTGGGCAGAACCAACCTGCTGAAACGCATAGATTAAGTTCGAGAGCATTCTTTTGAGAATTGCAGAATTGGAACAGGGCTCAAAATGACTGCGGTCTGGCTGCAAATGAATCCCTTTGATGAATTCCTTGATTTCATTGGCATCAAAAATACTGCCCTTAGCAAACGCATTGATATAGAACAAAACACCGTAGTCGTCTTCTTGCTGTAGTCCAAAAGAAGAATGCTTGCTATCCATGTAGGCCAGCACAAAATGATTGGGTAAATTGACCCCATAAATAGGTAAATCAAGCGATTGCGCAATGATGCTGTAAATGATACAAAGACTCAAAGGATTGCCTTTGCGGGTTTCCAGCACAGTATTCAGGTAGGAATGCGCTGGCGTATGGTAATTTTGGCTGTCTCCTCTAAATCGGTGCATTCCGAAGAAGATGCGATTGAAGATTTTGACTTGTTCAAACGCGGTCTGATTGTCATTGAGCTCCAGCCAGATGTCGCGGCGAATGGCTTGGATGCGCTCGTTTAAAAGCCCTTCGTCCATGCCTGGATACTGGTACCTCGCAATGATTATTGCGCCTTCGAGCAAGTCTTTGTCTGGCGACTGCAGCCAAGCGCTGAGCTGACTTTTAACATTCTCAAATTGGATGTCGTGAATGAGGTTTTCTACGCGGTCCTGAAACAACAAGCCATAATAATCTTGCTCCCAAGATTGCTCCAATACGGGCAAAACCTGCGAACCAAACTTCATGAGTTCGTCGCGGACCTGCTGAAAAACCATTTCATCGGGGTCATCTATTAGGCGAACCAAAGCTTGTATAGTTGTCTGTGCATCCATTCCTGACAAAAATAGACGCTGAGCAGACATTGGCCGCAGCGCTCCAATAACTTTTTCAAGACTCTAGTGTTAATTGAGTGTAACCTTTCGATAGGTCTTGCGTATGCAGACTTATCCAAATTAACTTTGCTACAGGTTGATTTAAAGAGGCTTTTCGGAGCCTCTTTTTTTTTTGCTTCAGTTGGCTCTTTTTTTCGATCTGAGGCCTATTGATGCAAGCGCAAGAAATCGCGCACCAAATAAGTAAGGGCCTTGCCCACTATTAAATCTTCTTTCTCATCGTTGGGCGCCGCTTCGGTCAGGTTTAAATAAGCAATTTGAGGGCGGATATGTCCGAGTTTGAGCAACAGCGTACGGATCTGATCGAGTTGCCAGCCAGATGGGCTGAAAGCTGAACTCGGCATCAAAGCAATAGCATCCATATCAATTTCTAAGCCCACTGGATGATGCTGATGCTGAACAAAACCCAAAACATCGTCTTGAAGTTGATGCGGCCCCTGCAGGTAATCCTCAAAAAATCGATGCCTAACCTGCGGCAAGGCCAATTGTGAACGAATAAATGAATTATTAAAGGCTTCATGAAGGCCAAATATGCCATATTGCACTAATAGCTCTTCTTGCAAAGCAAAAGAAAAGGAATTGCCGCTGTGGCGCTGATCGGTAGGGCGTAAGTCTGCATGGGCATCGATGTTAACCACGCTCAATTTACCCCTTTGTGCAGCCCAACGCATGAGTGCAAGTGCGTTGTTGTGTCCACCACCAACCACAATCGGAATCTGACCTGCACCAATATATTTGTTTAAAGTAGCCAACAACAGTGCATCGAGTTCCTCTACAAAAGCAGTTGCCTCGGTTTGGTCGGTAGCTTGCTTTACTTGCTGAATAAGGCCTAAATAAGCCAATTGATCCGTAGACGAACCATCGTAATGTTGGGAATTGAAAAAGACCTTGCCAAAAGCTTTGAATGCGTTTTCACTGCCTTGCCTACCTAAATTTGCTTGCGGGCCAGCGTTTTCACTCACGCCAAGCAGGACATATTTT
This sequence comes from Crocinitomicaceae bacterium, assembly GCA_021738405.1. Lineage (GTDB taxonomy): Bacteria > Bacteroidota > Bacteroidia > Flavobacteriales_D > Crocinitomicaceae > UBA952. Next base: position 8,390 of record JAIPCC010000065.1, read on the forward strand.
GCCGCCGCCAGCGGCTGTTGACTCAGGTGTTCGCCAACACGTGTTTCTCCATTTCTGGTCTGAAAAGAAAGCTGGTGTTGTTTGGGGTCAAAAAGTTGAAATTCAAATGCACTCATATCTTTTAACTTAACTGTTCAAAAATTGCGGCAGGAATAGCGATGGGTTTTTGTGTCTCAGCACTCACAAACACCAATAAAGTGTAGGCCTCATTGAGTAAAACCCCCGCTTCATTGTAGGTTTTATAAGTAAATGCAATGCGCACGCCTTCTAGTTGTACAATTTGGGTGCGTATCTCTAATAAATCGTCGTATTTAGCCGGCTGGTGGTAGGTGATTTCGAGTTTCTTGACGGGAAGTAAAATTCCGTTTTGCTCCAATTCTTTATAATGGATTCCGCGCTGCCGCAGTGCCTCTACCCGCGCAACTTCAAAATAGCTCGCGTAATTGCCATAATAACAATAACCCATCTGGTCTGTTTCGGCATAACGCACCCTGATATTTGTTGAAAACACCAAATGAGTCAAGTGTAAGTTATTTTGCATACTTCTGTTTTTTTGTGCTATATTCCTTGTGAGTTCTTTTGGTCTATCGTAAATTTACCAAGCTCTAGGAAATTTAAGCATGTATTAAATAAATATTACTGACAAGTATTTTTTTTTTAATAATCAATACCCTTGGCGCTTTTTTTTTAACTTTTTTATGAGAATATTTGTTCTCTCATTATTTCACTCAGATTTCGTGGCCTCACGATTATTTACAAACAACGAGAACAACCTACTAAACTATGAATACTAGCCACGAAAGTGCATGGGAGTCCTGCTTGAAAGTTATCAAAGATAACATATCATTGCAGGCTTTTAAAACTTGGTTTGAGCCAATCGTACCCGTCAAATTAGAGGGTCCGGTGCTTACGATCCAAGTGCCTTCGCATTTTTTCTATGAGTGGCTCGAGCAGCACTACATTACGCTTTTGCGCAAGGTCATCAAAAAAGAACTTGGGCAAGAAGGCACATTAGAATATAGCATCGTGATGGAAAACAATACCCAATCACGCAGCCCTTACACCGTTAAACTCCCGACAAACAATTCAAGCAATTTAAAAAATGCGCCCGTCAACATGCCTATCAATGTAGACGAAAAGCAAATTCGCAATCCGTTTGTCATTCCTGGTCTCAAGAAAGTAAATATCGAATCTAACCTGATTCCAAATTTCACTTTTGAAAACTTCATTGAAGGAGAATGCAACCGCTTGGCAAGAGCTTCCGGTTTTGCAGTTTCCAACAAACCGGGTGGCACCGCCTTCAATCCTTTGCTTCTTTACGGAGGTGTAGGCTTGGGCAAAACTCACCTAGCGCACGCCATTGGTATTTCCATCAAAGAGCGCTTCCCGAACAAAACCGTCTTGTATGTGCAATCAGAAAAATTTGCACACCAATTCATAGACGCCATTAAAAATCAAACCACCAACGACTTCGTTCACTTCTATCAAATGATCGACATCTTGATCATTGACGACGTCCAATTTTTCGCAGGCAAAGAACGTACCCAAGATGTATTCTTCAGTATTTTCAATCACCTGCACCAAAATGGCAAGCAAATCGTCCTCACCTCAGACAAAGCACCTGTCGAGATGCAAGGAATGGAACAACGCTTACTTTCTCGTTTCAAATGGGGCCTTTCTGCCGACCTCGGTACGCCAGACCTCGAAACACGCATTGCTATTCTCGAAAAGAAAATGTATGGTAGCGGCATCGAACTCCCACGTGAAGTTGTGGAGTACTTGGCCTATTCTATCAACACCAACGTTCGTGAAATTGAAGGCGCACTCAACACCCTTCTTGCTCAAGCGTCCCTAAATAAAAAAGCCATCACACTAGAGCTCGCCAAGCAAATGGTAGACAAATTTGTCCGCAGCACTGCCCGTGAAGTCTCTATCGAATACATTCAAAAAGTGGTCTGCGATTACTTTGATCTGCCAATCGAAATGCTCAAATCCAAAACGCGCAAACGCGAAGTGGTTCAGGCACGTCAAATCTCGATGTATTTCTCCAAAAAAATGACCAAATCTTCTTTGGCCAGTATTGGAGCGCATTGCGGTGGCAAAGACCACGCAACAGTTCTTCACGCCTGTCGTACGGTTGTCAATCTTTCAGAAACTGACAAACAATTCCGTCATTACCTCGAAGAACTCGAAAAGAAACTGACCATTCAATAAGTAGCTATTGGCCAAGCGCATACTCATGGTTTGCCTCGGCAACATCTGCCGCTCACCACTTGCAGACGGTTTACTTTTGCGTAAAATCGAAGCGCAAAACATAGATGCAATTGTAGATTCTGCAGGCACTGCCGATTACCATATTGGTAAAGCACCAGACGCGCGCATGATCCGAACGGCAGCAAAGCATGGCACCGCCCTTGACTTTCTTCGGGCCAGACAATTTACATCCAAAGACTTTCAAAATTTCGACCACATTTTGGTCATGGATCATTCCAACCAGCGCAACGTACTCAAGCTTGCGCAAACGCAAGATGATGAAAAAAAGGTCGAATTTCTCCTCGATTATTTATATCCTAACCAACAATTAGAGGTCCCAGACCCCTACTACGGCACATCCGAAGACTTCGAAGCTGTCTATCAATTAGTAGATCAAGCTACCGATGCCCTTATCCAAAAACTATTTCATGAGCATTAAGCAAAAAGGTTCTATTCTCCTCATTCCTAATACATTAGGAGGAGAAAGTACAGCAGATATCATTCCACAAGAAGTGATTCAACAAGCAACTCAACTGCGCGTATTTGCTGTAGAAGAGATCAAAAGTGCACGTCGCCTTTTGCGTAAAATGGACCGAAATTTTCCTATAGACGATTGTACTTTCAAAATTCTCAATAAGAACACGAAAGAATCTGAACTAATGGATTTACTGATGTTCTTGATCAAAGGTATGGATGTAGGTATCATTTCTGAAGCCGGATGCCCAGGGATTGCAGATCCAGGAGCAGCTCTTGTACATTTAGCACATACGCAATCTATACAAGTCAAGCCACTCGTGGGCCCCTCTTCTATTTTACTTGCTCTTATCGGAAGCGGATTCAATGGCCAACACTTCACATTCCACGGTTATTTACCAAAAGAGCGCAAAGAACGCATCAAAAAACTCCGTGATTTTGAAATGGACAACAAAAGGAATGGCACTACCCACCTCTTTATGGACACACCGTTCAGAAATATGAACGTTTTAGAAGATCTGCTCAATGAAGTTGGAGATTTAACCGAACTTTGCATTGCGTCGAACCTCACTTTGCCTACACAATCTATCAGAACCATGACGGTTCTTGACTGGCGCGAAAAAGCTTATGACTTGGCTAAAATACCGACCGTCTTTGCCATTGGCAAAGGTCAATAAGTCTAAAGCATTCCATATTTTAGATAGACCAACAACTTATACAAATGCAAAAAGAGTAGAACCTCAGGGCTCTACTCTTTTTTTGTGCATAAATATCAATAATTGTATTTAGAAAAAATGTTCAAAAAAAAAGCCCCACATTACTGTGAGGCTTTTAAAATCGGCATCGACTTACTCTCCCACGATCAAAACCGCAGTACCATCAGCGCAAGCAGGCTTAACTTCTCTGTTCGAAATGGGAAGAGGTGGACCGTGCTGCTA
>JAIPCC010000066.1 GCA_021738405.1 Crocinitomicaceae bacterium
TCAAGCCACCAAATCTCATCATGCGCGATACCTCCGACACCAAATGGCTCGACTTCTACAGCCTAACCTCCGAATACACCATTCTCTATTTCTGGGATCCAGAATGTGGCCATTGCAAAAAAGTGACGCCAAAAATCCAAACGCTCTATGCTGAAAAATGGAAGGCGCGCAACATTGAAGTATTCGCAGTCGGTAAAGGGGTTGGAAAAGACTTCGAAGCCTGGAAAAAATACGTCCGCGAGAGCAAACTGACTTTCATCAATGTAGCTGTTACCAATAGCATATATGAAATTGCAAAGGCAACGCCAGAAAAACTAGTGCCGCTGTATCCAGGAGAAAAAGGCAAACCGACCACCTTGCAGAGTTTGAACTACCAACAGACTTACGATATCTATTCTACGCCAAAAGTTTTCGTTTTAGACAAGGACAAGAAAATCATTGCCAAAAACCTTTCTGTTTCGCAATTAGAAGACATGCTCGATCGCCTTCAAAACAAGACAGACGCTCCTAAATTATTCCCGCCTGATCCAGAAGAGGACGAGCACATGCAACAAGACTAAATGACGCCAAACGCACTCTTATCGACCCTTCAAAGTCAACAAAATTGGTTAATTACCACACACAAAGGTCCTGATGGCGACGCCGTTGGTAGTGTAATTGCTTGGGCTGCTTATGCGCAGGCTTGCGGCAAAGACTACCTGATCGTGTTTCCCGATCAGCCAGCAGCTTATCTGTGTCCTTTTTTAGAAGGTTATCAGTGGGAGGTTTTTCAGGCCGATAAACATTACGCATTCGATTTGCTTTTTGCCCTCGACTACAATGCACCGAGTCGGGTGGGGCAAGAGATGTCTGGTTTTGTAGCAAATTATCCGGCTACTAAAGTCATGCTCGATCACCACCCTGGGCCTGAGGCATTTTGTGAGCTCACGATTTCTCATCCGAAGGCTTGTTCAACCACAGAAGTCATTTACAAGACAATAGAAGAACTCGGACAACTCTCGCTCATCAATTTAGCGATGGCCAAGGGCTTATATCTGGGCCTACTAACCGACACCGGTTCGTTTCGCTTTCCTTCAGTTTCGGCCTACACGCACCAAATGGCCGCACATTTATTGTCTTTGGGCTTGGCACACCATGAAATCCATGAGGCAGTTTACGACGTGAATAGTGTAACGCGTTTACAATTGCGCGGTTATGCCATAGCCGAAAAGCTGCAATTGCATCCGGCTCATCGCTTAGGAATCATGAGTCTTAGTAAAGAGGAGCTCAAGCGCTTTGCGTATCAAAAAGGCGATACAGAAGGATTGGTCAATGTTATTTTGTCGATAGAAGGATATGACGCAGGTGTTTTTATGATGGAAACCGAAGAAGGCGTGAAGTTTTCTTTTCGTTCCAAAGGACAGCGTTTTGTCAATGCATTTGCACAGGCACATTTCAATGGCGGCGGACACCAATATGCGGCAGGGGGCTTTTACGAAGGTACCTTGAGCGCTGCGCTAGCCAAACTTGAATCGTTAATTGATCAGTTGTAATTGCATGTCAAAACAGTTTCTGCTTGTACTTGGGTTAATGGGTTTGCTTGTTTTTTCGGCTTGTCGCAGGGAGAAGGCAAAAGATCAAACACGCCAAAAATGGTCTACGGGACACTCTGTAGATTTCAATCAGGAGCTCAGTGTGCGCGAAAACCTCAAAATCAATACTTATTTAGCGCACTACACCCACCTCAAAATGCAGCAAACGCCTTCTGGCTTGCGCTACATGATTTATGAGAAGGGGAATGCTGCTCAGGCCTTGGCGCACGACGGTCAGCAAGCTTTGGTACGCTTGAAAGTAGGTTTGTTGGATGGAACAGTTTGTTACCAAACCAAAGCGGATCAAATTGAACGCATTACCATTGCTCATTCCGAAAAAGAATCGGGTATACACGAAGCCTTGCAGTTCATGCGCAAGGGCGACAAAGCCAAACTCATTTTACCGAGTTACCTGGGACATGGCTTGCTCGGAGACCGCAGCAAGATTCCGCCACAAAGTATTTTATATATCGATATCCAACTAATTGAGCTCCAATGAGAAGTCTGCTGTTTCTTTCTTTGCTTTTGACCTTTGCGGCCTGTAACGACACCCCAAAACCGAAGGCTATAACCAAAAATATTACCAAGTCCAACACCCAAGACCTCACCGACTTAGATACCAGTGCGGCTGGCTCCAAGAAAAACCTGATCAATTTCGAAAAAGGCAAGGTGAGCATGCGCAAGCAACTGCCGAGTGGTATTGTTCTCAAATGGATTGAGCGCGGCGCTGGCCCCGGATTCAAAACTGGTGAAATGGCGCTCATCGACTACCGTTTAGGAACGCCAGACGGTCGCATCATTGACGGCAACAACAGAATTGACCTGCCTTTTATTCCGTTTGTTGTAGGCTACAGCATGCAGACACAAGGCTGGGATTTAGCTTTTGCACACTTGCGCGTTGGCGATTTTGTCAAGGTAGAGATTCCTGCAGCATTGGCTTATGGTAGCAAGGGCATCAAGGATGTATTGGCGCCCAATACGCCCAACTGGCTCTATGTGAAGGTCATTTCGAAAATCAAGCCGAGTACAGATACAGATGGCATCCGTGCCTGGAAACTCGCCGATGGCCAAGCCTTTAACCTAGAGGAAGGTAGCGCTAAGGAAATCGCTTATGAGTTTGTGGCTTCCACACCCAATAAAGCAAATGCGATAGTAGCGCGCAAATTTCCACAGCGCTTTGTGGTCGGGCAAAAAACAACGGTTCCTGGCCTGCGTAAAATCCTCAAAAATGCCTTGCAAGGCGAGCGCTATTACCTTGTCTTACAGCCAGAACAGGCCTACGGAAGCAAAGGTTATGGGCAGGTGATTGCGCCCAACGAGCCCGTATTCTTTTTACTAGACATCGTAGGCGTCCGGTCCATATCATAGGAAATGCCTAAATTTGTACTGAAATTTTTGTTTTGCGTTCGATAACTCTTCTATATATTTTTTGTTTGTTCTTTGGTTTTTCAGCCACTGCGCAGCGTGCAATCGATACCATCGAAACCGAACTCGGCAAGGTCGTATTGTACAGCAATAAAACTTGGTCTTTCTTGCAGGTCAGTACTTTTGACGGCATCATGAACCCCCGCATCAATGCTTTAATGCTTGCGCAAGACCCGAGTTTTCGCCATCCCTGGAGCAACGACGTCTGCTTTACGAGCCGCAACGATATGTCTAAGCTCAAAGACACCCTTTGGCTTTGTGTCAACGACGAATACGACCAAAATTTCCATATGCCCGCACCCGGAATTGTTACTTCTCGCTATGGTCCTCGTAATGGAAGAAACCACAATGGCATAGACATCGATTTGGAAACAGGAGACACCGTATACGCAACTTGGTCTGGAAAAGTCCGTTACGCCAAATACAACGATGGTGGTTTCGGTAATTTAGTGATCATCCGCCACCCAAATGGCCTCGAAACAATTTATGCGCACTTAAGCAAATTCTTGGTCTATCCCGATCAAGATATCGTTGCGGGTGAGCCCATCGGCCTCGGGGGCAATACCGGACACTCTTATGGTTCTCACCTTCATTTTGAGATCCGTTTTTACGACGCGCCCATGAACCCCGAAGAGATCATCGATTTCTCCGCTAGAGGACTCAAAAATGAAAATTTATTTGTGCACAAGGGCTTGTTTAGGCCAGGTGCCAAACCTTCTGATTATTACGAAGATCATCCTACTGAGGTGGTTCAGGCACCTGTAGTGGTGCGCACACCTCAAGTGCGCTATTACAAGGTGCGCCCGGGTGATACCCTCACCGAAATTGCCGCGCGCAACAACACAACCGTCACAAAAATTTGCCAGTTAAACGGCATCAAACCAACTACTGTTCTCCAATTAGGACGCAGTTTAAGAGTAAAATAACATGAAAAACATTCTTCTTTTTAGCGTCTTTGTTGTTTTGCTGACTGCTTGTTCAGACTACGCCAAAATTGTAAAGGGCTCAGACTACAGTCAAAAATTTGTAACGGCCAACGCGCTTTACGACCAAAAAGAATTCGACAAAGCAATTGTTTTGTACGAGCAAATTTACCAGCACGCACCCAAGTCGGGTGAGGGGGAGCTCTCTTACTACCGCATGGCCCAATCCTATTACGAAATCGAAGATTTCTACATGGCCCAATACTACTACAGCTCCTACATGCAGCGCTTTCCTTACAGCGATAAATCCGAAGAAATTTTATTCATGATAGCCATGTGCTCGGTCAAAAACTCACCCGAACACACCCTAGATCAAACCGAAACAGAACTCGCTATCAGTAACGTGCAGCAATTCGTAGACCGCTATCCCGGTTCTTACCTCGTAGATTCCTGCAACCTGATCATCGACCAACTCCGTTTCAAATTAGAGCGCAAAGAATTCGAAACCGTCCAGCTTTACGACCGCACCGAGAACTTCAAAGCTGCAGTTGCAGCAGGTGAACTCTTTATGGAGCATTACAGCCGTTCGGCATATATGGAAGAAGCACACTACATGGTGGTCAAAAATTCTTATTTCATGACCATCAATAGCATCGAAAGCAAAAAAAGTGAGCGAAGCGCCCAAACAACGGAAAGATTCCGTAACTTTGCTCTTCGCTATGCAGGCTCCAAATACCTCAAGGAATTAGAAGGCTACGTGGCGTTACTAGAAAAAAAACAATAAACACACATCAAATGAGTTTCAAAAATATCGCTGCAGAACGTACTACTGTTACCCGTGACACCATCCTCGTGGAAGAAAAAACTGGCAACATCTACGAATCTTTGGTGGCTATTTCCAAAAGAGCCAACCAAATTTCTTCAGAACTCAAAGAAGAGTTGACTCAAAAGTTGCAAGAATTCGCAACCCACACAGACAACCTTGAAGAGGTTTTTGAAAACCGCGAGCAAATAGAAATTTCTAAGCATTACGAAAAAATGCCTAAGCCTACAGCAATTGCGATGCAAGAGTTGCTAGAAGAAAAAATCTATTTACGCAAACCAGAGTCTTTGCAATAAACATGCATGGCAAGCGAATCCTTCTTGGTATTACAGGAGGTATAGCTGCCTACAAAATTCCTATTCTCGTTCGCTTACTCAAAAAACACGGTGCAGAAGTTCGCTGTGTATTGAGCCCTAATGCCGCAGATTTTGTGAGCCCACTTGTGCTCGCAACACTTTCTAACGAGGCGGTTCATATCGAATTCTGGAACAAACAAACTGGCGTCTGGACCAACCACGTCGAGCTCGGTTTATGGGCCGATGTCATGCTCATTGCGCCCGCTACCGCCAATACGGTTTCTAAAATGGCGAGCGGCGCCTGCGACAACCTTTTGTTGGCGACCTATTTGTCATTGAAGTGCCCCTGCATTATTGCACCCGCCATGGACCTCGACATGTACCAGCATCCGAGTTTCAAGCGAAACCTCGCCACCTTGCAAACCGACCACATCGAAGTCATTCCGGCAACTTTTGGCGCTTTAGCCAGTGGCTTAGAAGGGCAGGGCCGCATGGAAGAACCCGAGCAAATTTGTGCTTATGTACAGCGCTTTTTTGAAAACCAGGCCCAACCAAAGTCCAACACCACGCAAAGATGGCTCATTACCGCTGGCCCGACCCGCGAGGCCATAGACCCAGTGCGCTATATTTCCAATCACTCCACCGGCAAAATGGGTTTTGCGCTTGCCAAAGCCGCCCTTCAAGCTGGCCATGAAGTGCTAATGATCAGCGGCCCAACAGCACAACACCTCACACATCCAAACCTAACTTTGCTTCAGATAGAAAGCGCCCAAGATTTACTTTCTGCAGTCCAAGCGAATTGGGATTGGGCAACTTGTGGTGTCTTCAGTGCTGCCGTTGCCGATTACCGCGTGGAGGAAGTTGCTTCTGAAAAAATCAAAAAGCAAGCCGACCACATGCACTTGGCTTTGGTCAAGAACCCAGACGTCTTGGCTTGGGCAGCCGCGCACAAAACCACGCAAAAAGTCGTCGGATTTGCACTCGAAACCAATAATTCTGAAGAAAACGCGTTAAGCAAATTGCGCCGCAAAAATCTCGACTACATTGTGCTCAACGAACAGCAAAATGGCGTGAGTGGTTTTGGCAGCGATACCAATAAAATTGTTATATTCGATAAAGCAGAGCGACGTCTGGAATTGCCGCTTCAAAGTAAGTCCGATACTGCTGCTGCGCTCATACAAATACTTGAAGCTCATCATGAATAAGTGCTTATTTATTTTACTTGCATTTTTGGCCTATACGGGCTTGCAAGCCCAAGAACTCAATTGTCAGGTCAATGTTGTTGTCGACAACAAAGTAGAGGTGAGCTCAACCGAGCAAGAGATCATCAATCAGATGAAGCAAAGCATCACCGAAATCATGAACAACACCGCCTGGACCAAAGATAAATTCAAGGTCGAGGAGCGCATCAATTGCAACCTGCAAATTCAAATCCGCGAAATACCCGCAACGGGTTCTTACCGCGGCGATATCCAAGTATCTTCGGTGCGTCCGGCCTACAACAGCAATTACAATTCCACGGTTTTCAATTTTCAGGACGAAAACTTTCAGGCTTCATTTGCCAGAGGAGCAGTTTTAAATTACGTGCCCAACCAGTACCGAGACAACCTCACCTCCATTTTGGCATTTTATGCCTACTACATCATCGGTATGGACTACGATTCCTTTTCACTCAAAGGTGGAACACCTTATTTTCAAGAAGCCCAGCAAATTGTGACGCTCGCCCAAACAGGCGGTGCCGCTGGTTGGAAATCATCGGAGAGCAGTAAAAGAAACCGTTTTTACCTCGTGGACAACATGCTGCAGCCTGTTTTTGAGCCGTTTAGAGTATGTTTGTATCAATACCACCGCTTGGGCATCGATCAGCTTTACGATAAAAAAGAGGAAGGCAAGAAGGCAATTATCGCCTCGCTCAACCTCTTGAGCCCAATTATGGCTACGCGCCCCAATACCGTCAATGTGGTGAGTTACCTTTTCGGAAAAACCACCGAGCTTAAAAATATTTATTCAGATTCTGAACTCAAAGAAAAGCAAGACCTCGTCAATTTGCTCAAAAAATTAGATCCAGCCAACGCAACGCGCTATTCAACTATCCTCGAATAATGCTCTGCAGCCTTCGTATTCAGCACTTTGCCCTCATCGAGGAGGTGCAGCTCGATTTCAAGCAAGGTTTTACGGTGTTTACCGGCGAAACGGGCTCGGGTAAGTCCATCATTTTGGCAGCAACTCAACTCATTTTAGGAGAGCGCGCCGATTTACAAGTGATTGCGCCTGGCGCCAAAAAAGCCATCGTCGAAGCTGAATTTGAACTCACCCAAGATTACCTCCCGTTTTTTGAGGCCAATGACCTCGATTTCGAGCCCCACACCCTGATCAGGAGAGAAATTGCCAGCGAAGGCAAGTCGCGCGCGTTTATCAATGATATTCCGGTTTCGTTGCAAGTACTCAAGCAGCTTACTTCCAATTTATTACAAATCCATTCACAGTATAACACCCTGGAGCTGAAGTCCAAGCGCTTTCAGTTGGAACTCATGGATGTATTGCTGGGCTTGCAACAAGAACAGCAAGCCTTTGCCAGCGCTTTTGCCAAGCTCCAGCAACTTCAAAAAGAAGCGCAGCTCAAGCAACAAGCTTTTGCGCAAGATCAACTGCAGCAAGATTACAATACTTTTTTGCTCGAAGAACTCCAGGCACTGCAACTACACGACCCTAAAATTCAGCAACTCGAGCAAGAAATTGAGCGCTATGCCAGCGCAAGTCAGCTAGAAGAAGCCCGCGCAGGCCTTGCAAGTCTCACCGATGACAACAGCGCGTATACAACGCTGTATGCCGTCAAGTCCGTGCTCGATAAAGTCAAGACGCTTGATCCGGACATGAAAAGCTATGCCGAGCGCTTGCAGCAAATCCTCATTGAGCTCAAGGAACTCGCTCGAGATGCCTCAGCTACATCCTTTGCCGATTTAGAACCCGCCGACTTGCAAGCTTTGGAGGCGCTACAAGACAAAATCAATGCTGCCTTGCTCAAGCACCGCGCACGCGATGTCTCAGCATTGCTGCAAATTCAAACCAACCTGTTGCAAAAGAGCAGAGGTCTCGAAGACCAAGCCGCTGAACTCGAGGTGCTGCAACAGCAGTGCAAAGCACTTGAAAAAGATTTGTGGGCTACAGCCCAGCATCTACACCAACAAAGAAAAGATGGCGCTGGGCAGCTTGCGCTGCAATTGGCTGCCATTTTAGAAGAACTCAAGTTGCCCCATACCAAATTAGCCTTTGAACTCGAGGTGCTCGATCAGCTCAACGCCAGTGGTTGCAGCCAATTAGCCCTGCTTTTTTCGGCCAACTTAGGCCATAGCTTGGTGCCCGTAGAGCGTGCGGCAAGTGGAGGCGAGTTGTCAAGACTTATGCTTGCCCTACAAAAAATGATTTCTGAAAAGAAAGCACTGCCCACTATTATTTTTGATGAAATTGATACCGGCGTATCTGGCGATGTCGCGCTTAAAATTGGCAAGCTGCTCAACGAGATGTCTGCCAAAGGCCAGTGCATGGCCATTTCGCACCTGCCACAAGTAGCTGCAAAAGCTGCCCATCACTGGATGGTTCAAAAAACTGTAGTAGGCGAGCGCATGCAAACGAGCGTCACCCACTTAGATCCTGCGGCTCGCGTCCATGAAATTGCCAGGTTGCTCAGTGGTGAAGTCATTACACCTGCAGCAGTGGCCAATGCAAAAGCTTTATTAAAAGGGGAATGAGTGCTGCGCCACTTTTTGACCATCACCAACCCAAGCTCCTGATCGGAAGCTGCTTTTCAGACGAAATCGGCAGCTTATTACAACAAAATGGCTTTGACTGTTTGGTTAATCCGGGTGGCACGCTTTTCCATCCTTTAGCGATTGCCCGCTTGCTCAACTGGGCTCTCGAGGAACCAACGCCCTTGCGCAGTTTTCAGCGCCAAGACGTTTTTTTAAGTTGGGATTTATCAGGCACGTTTTATGCGCTGTCTGAAGCAGCATTGGCAACAAAAATTGCTGATTTACACGCTTCTCTTCAATTTTATTTAAAGCAAAGCTCCCACTTGGTTCTTACATTTGGAACGGCTTGGGTATATTATCTGAATGCAGATCAGCAGGTGGTGGCCAATTGCCATAAGGCGCCGTCAAACTCCTTTACAAAGGTATTGAGCGACCTGAGTCAACTTCAAGACGAATGGACGCTTTTGGTTCAAAGACTGGCACAATTCAATCCGGAGCTGGCGCTTGTTTTTACGGTAAGCCCTGTAAGGCATTCAAAAGACGGTTTGTTAGAAAACAACCGCAGCAAGGCCCGCCTGCATTTATTGCTAGAAGCTTTGTGTGCGCATCCGAATTGCACTTACTTTGCAGCTTACGAACTCGTTTTGGATGAATTGCGCGATTACACTTTTTTCAAAGCAGACGGCGTACATCCGAATCAAAAAGCCATTGCTGCTGTTTGGCAGTTATTTGCGCAGCAAATGTTCGACCCTGCTACCAAAGCACTTATTGAAGAATGGGAGGCCTTGCAAAAAAGCAAAGCCCATCGCATCTTGTATCCCGAAAGTAGGGAGGGTCAGCTGTTAAAAAGAAATCTTTTAGAGAAAGAGCGCGCGTTTTTCAGTAAATACCCGCAGTTCAAGGGTTCCACTCCTGCATAAATTGCGCTAAAAAAGTTTCCATATAGGCGTGTCTTTGCGCTGCAATTTGCTTTGCGGTGCTGGTTTCCATACGGTCTTTTAAAAGCAACAACTTTTCGTAAAAATGATTGATGGTGTGGCCTTTGTCTTGGGCATAAGCCTCTTTGCTTTGGTGTAGGGTGGGTGCAATGCTGGAGTTGTAAAGTGCACGCTGCTTTGAGCCGCCGTATGAAAACGCGCGTGCAATACCAATAGCCCCAATGGCATCTAGCCGATCTGCATCGCGAACTATTTGGCCTTCTAGACTTGTTTGCGCATCGGCAACGCCCGCACCTTTGTACGATACAATACCGACAATTTGCGCAACACGAATAGCGAGTGCTTCGGGAGCATTGAGTTCGAGTAGTAAAGCATGCACCTCTTGGACGCCCTTGTCGAAATCGCCGCCGTTGTATTTGTGATCGGAGTAATCGTGGAGGAGCGCGGCTAATTCAATCAGGAGCGGGTCACCTCCTTCAGTTTGTTGCAAGTGCAGCGCGTTTTTTCTAACGCGGTCGATGTGGAACCAGTCGTGGCTGCCTTCTTGGTCGGTGAATTTAGCCTTCACCAAGTTTTCTACTTGCTCAAGTAGTGCTAGCATTAGATTTTAACAATGCGTTTGGTCAGGCTTTGGCCATTTGAATAGACCGTCAAAAAATAGGGTCCGGGCTTCAGGTCATTGATGTTCATTGAACTTTGGTCTGAAGTAAGGAGTAATTGTCCATTCGTAGATTTTAATTCTATGCGTTGAAAATCTTGACTGACTTCTATATTGATCAACTCTTGTGAAGGGTTCGGATAAACATCAAAAGAAATAGTTGGATTTTCGACAATGCCAACGGGGTCGTCTTTTCTGACTTCAATATCGTCTAAATATAGTTTGAAACCGTCGTAAGTACGCAGCACAAAAGCAACATAAATGGTGGAGTCATTGTAGCCAGCGGCACTCAAATTGACCTCGCGAAAAGTCCATTCAAAATTCTCTTCTTGAACAGAACCAATGGTGTCGGTAAAGGCAGCGGTGTCGTTGGTGGTGGTGGAAACCAAAACGAGGTAGTCGTCTGGATAAGAGGGGTCGTGAGATTTGGCCTCCCAATTGATGAAATTGCCGAAGCTTCCGAGTGTGAGTGCAGGTGTGATGAGCCAGCGATTGGCGGTATCGGCGTTTTCAAAATAGGAACTCACGGCCGCTACGGTGTCTGAGTTGTTTTCGGGGTCTGGGGTAGTGATCCAGCCACTGGCAAATTCGAGCACTTGTGGGTGCGGTGCTTGGGCGTCTAGGTTGAGTAGGGTGTAGTTGCTCGGAATGCCGGTCTGAAAATCAGTGCTCAGAATAGACGTTTGTGCCTGAAGCTGAACAGCAAACAAAAGAAGGAAAAGAAAAGTAGGAATTTTCATAGGGTAAAGATAGTCATTCTTGTTAGTCGACCAATGTGATCAGGATTTCGTTGAACTCCTGATAGAAGACGTCGAACTCCATTAAATGTTTCTTGAAGAAGGCATAAATTGCGGGCCAGTCTTGTTGTTGGTAGTAATTACAGCCCTCCAAAACCCAAGAAATGCGGCCCAAAACTTGACCTTCTCGGTTGAAGTGTTCGGGGTTCCAATGGGTGGGTATGGACATAGCGCCTTCCAAAAC
>JAIPCC010000067.1 GCA_021738405.1 Crocinitomicaceae bacterium
GACTCTTCTATTATTTGTGTGGTGGAAGACATCAGAGATGTCATGGCCATCGAATCCACAAGTACGTTTAATGGCTTGTATCATGTATTAGGTGGGCTCATTTCGCCCATGGATGGCATTGGACCGCAAGACTTGAATATTTTGAGTTTGCCAGTGCGCATCGAGAAAGACCAGCCCAAAGAAATCATTTTAGCGCTCAGCCCTACTATGGAAGGCGACACCACTAATTTCTACATCTATAAAAAGATCAAGGCTTTTGATTTATTGATCACGCGCATTTCGAGGGGTATTGCGGTGGGTTCTGAATTGCAATATGCAGATGAGCTTACGTTAGGGCGTAGCTTGCAGCAGCGTCAGGTCTTTGATTTCGGACAGTAAATAGGATCAATCTACTTTAAAGACGCGCGTTTTCTTTTTGAGATAACGCATACCGTAACCAAATACAACGATGAAAAGCGCCATGCCCATTAAAGCGTTTTGGTTTTGCTTGAGCCCTCCGAGGATATAAGTTTGAAATAACAAAAGCACAAAGGCGGTGGTCATGGAAGCTGCCCAACCAGAATATTCGTTTTCAAGGACTACTTTGATGGAAAACGGCTGTGGGTTGGCTTTGTATTTCCAGAAGGCTGGCAACAAGAGCGGGGTTTGTTTTCTCCAGTCGAGGTAGTCTTGACCAAACTTGCGCGTCAAAAACTGTTCTTCTGCATAAATAATGAGGCGGTAATACGCTACAAATAAAATCAAAAACACGGGCACAAGCCAGTCGATGCCGGTAAACACTGCCCAACCGATATAGGTGGTAATATTTCCTAAATACAACGGATGGCGCACCATGGAGTAAATACCAGTAGAATTGAGCGCTTCGGCAACTTGTTCGTCGCGGTTGCGCCCAGAGGTGTGTGCAGCGCGCTTGCCAACAGCCAAGGCGCGAATGAGGTGGCCGAGCACAACAAGAGCCACGGCGGTGATGGTGTAGTATGGATTGAGCCAATTTTGATACATTGTAAAGAAATGCATCAGGATAAATGCCACTAAAAAAAAGAGTACCGGAATTTGTCCGCGGTACTTAAAAAACTGATTTCCTAGCTTTTCCAATTGATTTTGAGTTGACATTGGCGAAATTTTTGTAGATTTAAAGAATGCCAAAGTTAACAATAAATCTTGGGGTCCATGAAAGAAAAATACAAGCTTGAGTTTCTGCTCAAAACCTCACCACGCGTACTAGACAAACTCATCAGTACCCCAGATGGCCTTGGCGATTGGTTCGCCGACGACGTCAGAGTCAACGACGACATCTACACCTTTGAATGGGATGGCAACGCCGAACACGCGCGCCTGGTTCAGCTCAAAATGAACTCCAAAATCCGCTTTCAGTGGCTAGAAGACGAGCAAGATGGCTTAGATACCTACTTTGAACTCGCCTATATCGTAGACCCAATGACCAATTCCGTCATTTTACACATCACCGATTTTGCCACAGCTGCAGACCAAGAAAGCAGCGCAGCACTTTGGCAGCAAGCCATCAGCGACCTCAAGCGCATCATCGGCGCCTAAACACACAGCTCGTTTTGCCGAATAGGTTCGGCTTTATTGCTTAAATTTGCCCAAACTACGCGCTTGAAACGACTCGTTCAGTTTAGCCTTAAGTCTTTCACCGGACCCTTCATCGTGACGCTCCTGATCTCGGTGTTCATGCTCATTTTGCAGTTTTTTTGGGTCTACATAGACGACCTCATGGGCAAAGACCTCAGTGTTTGGGTCATTTTAGAGCTCCTGATGTACGTTTCGGCCAGTATCATACCTCTTGCTTTGCCCTTGGCCATCTTGCTTTCTTCACTCATGACCATCGGCAATTTGGCCGAACACAACGAGCTCACGGCGCTCAAGGCGAGTGGGTTTTCGCTATTGCGCATTCTTAGGCCCTTAATTGTCATTGTTTTGCTTTTAGCCTGCGCCACCTTCTTTTTTTCGAACTACGTCATTCCAGTTGCCAACCTCAAGTGGCACACACTTATGTACGACATTCAAAACAAGAAAATTTCCACCATACTCACCCCAAAGGTCTATACCAGGAATTTTGAAGGTTATGCCATCAAAGTAGACTCTCTCCAGGGGAATCATTGCATTGGTGTCACTATCCACGACTACACCCAACCAACCCAATTGCGCACCGTTCGGGCCAATGAAGCCGATGTCTATAAATCGGTTAATGGGCGCTATATATTCTTGGACCTCAAGAAAGGTAGCATTTTAGAGGAGCTCGACCTGCAAAACCCGATGTACTTGCCCAACAACACACTCAGCAATCCTTCTGGGCGCGCCTCGCGGGTTTCTACCTTCGATCAAGGTGTGTACAAGCTAGATTTAGATGGGCTCGGCCTCAACCGCTCCAAAGAAGACCTGCTCACCAATAAATACGAAATGCTCAATGTATTTCAGATCAATGAAGCCATCGATTCGATCGCTATTAAAAAGGAACGGCTGCTCGCCAATTTTGTAAAGCAAAACACACTCGGCTTTCTAAGTCTCAATCAAAAGCTACCAAAAGTAAACCTCCACGACCCGGGTATTGCCGCAAACCCCAACGGGCCCATTAAGCCTGTTCAGTTCAATAAATTAGGCACCAACGACAAACAACTGAGCTATCAATTGGCGCTGTCTAAAATCAGGCGCAATCAGCAGCAATTAGCCAATCAAGAACAGTTTTTAACAACCCTCGACCGCGAAATTGACCTCTATTGGATAGAGTTTCATCGCAAATTTGCCCTCACCTACGCTATTGTGGTGCTCTTCTTTGTAGGTGCTCCACTTGGTGCGCTCATTAAGAAAGGTGGTTTTGGCGCGCCTGTTGTCATTGCAGCACTCATTTTCATGCTCTACTTTATCCTGAGTTCAGTTGGTGCCAATTTGGCCGATACCGGAACGGTAGCCCCGTTTGTGGGCATGTGGATGGCTGCGGTTGTGTTTACGCCTGTGGCCATCTTTTTAACTAAAAAAGCGCTAGCTGTTTAATTATAGTCTCTTGAAAATACTTGTTTTAAGTCATAAACCACCTTATCCCATTTTAGATGGCGGCTGTCTGGCAATGGCCAGGCTGCTCGAAGATTTACTCTCTTTGAAGCAAGTTGCGCAAGTCCATTACCATACGCTCTCTACCGCCAAGCACCCTTTTGAAGCGGAGGCTTTTCCGGTAAATGAAAAACTTTGCCTGAAGCACTACCCGATTCGCACCAATGTAACGCTTGTGGGGGCGAGTATCAGTCTACTCAAACAGGAATCTTACAATTTGAAGCGCTTCAAGGATCAGGCTATTCTGCAGCAACTTCAAAAAGAACTCAAAAATGCCGCTTTTGATTTTGTCATCTTTGAAAGCCTTTTTGCCGCGGTTTATGCCCGTTCTTTAAGGCCTTATTCAAAAGCAAAGTTCATTTACAGAGCGCACAACATTGAGCACCAAATCTGGAAAGACCTCGCGATCAATACCAAATTCATCCTGAAGAAATGGTACTTGCAACAACTCGCCTATTCGCTCAAATGGGCAGAGCGCAGTATTTGGAGTGAAGACCAAGGCGGCCTCGACCTCATTTTAGCCATTTCCGATACAGACCTCGGCATTATTGAAGGTCAGACCTTAACGGCGTGTCGTTACCTGCCTTCCTCTATTTCAAAACCGCTACAAAGCTCCACCAAAGCACCGTTTCAACTCTGCTTTTTAGGTGCGTTTAATTGGATTCCGAATATTGAAGCTGTAGACTGGTTTTTAGACAATATCTTCCCAGCCTTAAGTACTGCGTATCCTCAAATTGTTTTTCACATCGCTGGAAAAGGTTCAGATGGCTTCAAGCATTGGCAAAGACCTGGTGTTCAAATTCATGGCTTTGTGCCCGACGCCAAACAATTCATTGCCGAACATGGTATTTTTGTAGGGTGCTTGCAGTCTGGTTCTGGCGTCAAAATGAAAATTTTAGAGGCCATGAGCGTGGGGGCACCAATTGTGTTTAGCAACAAATCAGCGGACGGGCTACCCGGATTTGCGCAAGAGCTGCGCCATGACCACGCCGAAACGTTTTTGGCCGAAATCTCCAACTTACTTGAAAACCAAGCAGCACTTGAGCAGCGCGCTCAATTTGCCACCACTTATTTTGAACAGCATTTTGAAGCCAAACAAGTACAAAAACAACTGCTGCAAATGCTCGAAGAACTTCAAAATAATCGCTAATATTGCTACATGCTCCAGTTTTTATTTATTGTTGGTCTGATCTCTTTACTTTACAGCTATATACTGTATCCTTTTTTACTGAAGTATTTGCTTCAAAAAAGTGCCCCCCAAGAAACGTACACAACAAATAGGACACTTCCTGCCCTTAGCATTATTATCGCTGCACATAACGAAGAGAAAGTGCTCCGAGACAAACTAGACTCCATTCTACAAAGCGCTTATCCGCAAGAACTGATTGAAATCTTGATTGGTATTGACGCCAGCTCCGACCTCAGTGCTCTTATTGCCGAAGAATACCAAAGCAAATTCGCCGCCTGCCAAGTTTTTGATTTCAAAGAAAGACAGGGCAAAATCAAGATAGTCAATGCGCTTGTTCCGAAGGCGCAGCACGCGCTTATTGTGCTCACCGATGCCAATGTATTGTTTACCGAGCACACCTTATTGCATTTGCAAGCACCGTTTAGCGACCCGAAAATCGGATTGGTAGACAGCACCATGAAGCACTACGGCCTCAAGAATACGGGCATTTCGGTACCTGAATCGACTTATATTGCCGGTGAAGTATTGCTCAAAGAAGCCGAAGGAAAACTTTGGGGTGCCATGATGGGCCCATTTGGCGGTTGTTTTGCATTCAGAAAGCAGTGTTTTGAACCGATTCCTGCGCATTTTTTGGTAGATGACTTTTACATCAACATGATCTGCATCGAGAAAGGCCTGCGGAGTATCACGCAAACCGAAGCGATTGTATTGGAAGACGTCTCCAACGACCTCTCAATTGAATTCAAGCGCAAAATCCGGATTTCTTCTGGCAATTTTCAGAACCTGCGCCGTTTTTGGCCCTTGCTTTTCAAGTTCAATTGGGTTTCCTTTGCGTTCTTTTCTCATAAAGTATTGCGCTGGATACTGCCAGTCTTTTTGGTGGCCATGGCGCTCCAAATTGTACAGCAGCACGAGCATTCATTGTTCTATGAGATTTTGTATTTTGGTTTGCTTTTGATACCTATAGCTTTCGCGGTGGACTACCTTGCACGCAAGCGCGGTGTTCATTTAGTTTGGCTGCGCTTTGTCATTCATTTTGTCAGCATGAATTTAGCCCTTCTTATTGGCCTCTTTAGATTTTTTGGCGGCATTCGCTCCTCTGTTTGGCAACCGACCAAGCGTCATCAGTAAGTTTTTTGTATCTTTGCAGTCAAATCCGCCTGCGTCTTGTAAGTTGCCTCCCTTCCTACTTTGCTCATGGCACTTATTCTCTTAACGCAAATAAATGGCTAAATCCAAAGAAACCTTCTCCAAGAAGGAAAAAGAAAAACTCAAAGCAAAAAAGAAAAAAGAAAAATTAATTCGTTCTGAAGAGCGCAAATCCAATGCTAGCGGCGGCGGACTAGACAGCATGATGGCTTACGTAGATGAATACGGCCGCATCGTAGACGCTCCAGTAGATCCAAGCACACGCATAGAAATCGATGCAGAAAGCATTGAAATTGGCATTCCACGCCGCGAAGAAAGCGACGAAGACGAAGCATCTGACTCTGGAACTGTCATCTTCTTCAACGACTCAAAAGGTTACGGTTTCATCAAAGACAAAGCCAGTGGCGAAAACATCTTTGTACACGCAGCCAATCTCTCTGCTCCAATCGCAGAACGCGACGAAGTTACCTTCGACAAAAGCCGCGGTCAAAAAGGTTGGGTAGCACTCAATGTGAAAATCATCCCGAAGGTTACAACTCCACTCGCTTAAGCACTCACACTTAAGCACTCACTTAAGGTTATTCCCTTAAATAAGCTTGTTGCATCCCGAAGCCAAATCTAGGTAAATTGGCTTCGGTGAGTAACAAAATTACTACATCAAACTTTTCGACTTCTCGTCTGTAATGAGGCAAGGTTTCTACCAGCCTGGTCTGCGCTTTTGGCACTAAAATTTCATTGTTGTAGTACCAAAACTGGCCATCGGCAAACACCTGCTCCATGATTCCCCAGTTGTACATTCCATAAAAGAAGCTGTCGCCAATCACCAACACACGCTTGGCTTTTTTATCAATCTTTTTGACAATTTCAAATTTTGGATAAGCCATCTGAAAGTCGGGCAAATTGCGCAATAAATTCATACCCAGTTCAATGTCTTCATCGCGGTCGCGCAGCTGCGTACTGGTTTCGATGCGCTGTAGGGCCAGCCGTGCAAAAGGATGCTTGCTCAGGTGGCCGACGCGTCGGATCAGAGAATCAGCTACCAAATACTCGCCATAAGAGCTCCAATGGATGCCATTTTTAGGAAACAAAGGATAGGGCGCGCTAGGCTTCATGGCCTCAAACCAAGATTGGATGTCAAACAACGGAATTTTCGCCTCCTGGAGGGCCTTTGCAAAATACGGGTGGTTGCGCAATTGCTTTTCATAACGATAGCTAGAAGGCATCTTTTGAGGAAAAAAGCTGCCCTTTCCAGGCGCCAAACACACCAATAAATGCTTGCCTTTTTGCTGCAAAGATTGTTCGATTTGCTGCAATTGCGCGATGAGCACGCCAATGGAATCTGCGCCTAAAAAATCTTTGCCGCTGGCCGCCAATAGGTAATTTTCTTCGAACAAATAACCGTCTTTGCCGCGGATCACGCCATTGGCCTTGAATTCACCAAAAAGCTGGTCGTTGAGTTCGTTGTACAAACGGATAAAAAACGAACGCGCCCCAAAATGATCGCGCACATAGGCTTGCTGCCCCTCTTGAAATGTCGTGCTTTTCCAATTTTGAGCTGAAAACGCCACATTTGGTGCCAATTGCTGGGCGCCACCCAAAGGCGCGAGCTTTAGAAAGTGTTCGTTTTGCTCCAACCACGGCAGCAAGAGCATAGCCAAAGCGACTATAAATAGCGCTTTCTTGATACGTGTATGTAGTTGTGGTGCAGCCATCAAAAGCGGTAATAAATAAACGGATTGAATTCAGATGCTGCCAAGTAAGCAATGCTAATGAGTAATAAAAGAATACTGATAGTCAAGAAAATCAGGCTTTTGCCCAAGCTAAGCACCTTGTCTTTTTCTTCTAAATACCGCGCAATTTGTTGCCCCCAAATGCTTCTGCCAAAGACCGAAAAAACGAGCGCCAACAAGAGCATAAAGTAAAAGCTATGGTTTAATTCAATGTTTTTAAAATCATTAAAATCAAATAGTTGAATAAAATACTGCTTTGCCATTGACCACTCCTCTAAACGAAACAACACCCAGGCCATAGCCACCACAAAAAAGGTGAAAATAGCTGCCGGCACACGCCCGATTTTTTCGAGCACCTTGAGCAAAAACAATCTGTCGAGAATCAGGAACACGCCGTGAAATGCACCCCACAGCACAAAATTCCAAGAGGCACCGTGCCATAGGCCAGAAATCAAAAAGACCAACCAAAGATTGAGGTAGAAGCGCCATTGGGACTTGACGCGGTTGCCACCAAGTGGAATGTAAAGAAAATCGCGCATAAAAGCGCCTAGGGTAATGTGCCAACGGCGCCAAAATTCAGTAATGCTGCCAGAGGTATAAGGTGAGTCAAAGTTTTCGGGGAAATGAAAGCCCATCATGCGCGCAAGGCCAATGGCCATGTCGGAATAACCAGAAAAGTCAAAGTAAATCTGAAAAGTGTAGGCCACAATCCCAACCCAAGCTTGGGTGGTGTTGAGCCCTGAGAGCTCAGCCCCCATATACAGATCTGCTTGCTTGGCCAGCACATTGGCAATCAGTACTTTTTTAGCCAATCCAATGCTAAAGCGCAACAAACCAATTAGGCGGTCGTCGGGCGTTTCTATGCGGTCTACTACCTGCTGTGCCACACTTTTGAAACGAATAATAGGCCCGGCAATCGCGTGCGGAAAAATAAGCTTGTAAAGCAAATAATGGTCTGGGCGCTCAAATGGTGCGTGTTCATTGCGGTACACTTCTATAGCGTAAGTAAGTGTCTGAAACGTAAAGAAAGAGATGCCAATTGGCAGAGCCACTTGCGTCCAAGCCAGATGTTCTATACCCAAAGAACCCAGCGCTGCATTGACATTTTCTATAAAGAAGTTGGCATATTTAAAATAAGCTAATAGGCCCAAATTGAGCACAAGAGAGGTGGTGAGCAGGATCTTTTTGTGTTGTGGTTTTTCGCTTTTGTAGAGCGCCCGAACCAAATAGAAGTCGAGGATACTCGTGCACAGCACTACATATAAGAAATTGGGCGCTCCCCATGCATAAAAAAGAATACTGACCAGTAAGGCCCAATAGTTTTTTGCTTTCTTGGGCAACAGCACATACACCAGCATAAATACTGGTAAAAAGTACAATAAGAACAAGATGCTGCTGAAAACCATAATTACCCTCGAAAATACATAAATCTGAGCAAATGACTAAAATCAATTTTAGTTTGTGGCATGAAAGCATGGAACATGTTCTAAGATTTCAATCATCAACGATAATTCCACTCGATTATCGTTATTTTTATTCCAACCTTGATGAACACCTTTACATGAAAACCCTGCTACTGACCATCTTGCTGACAACTCAATTACACGTAGTTGCGCAACAAACAAAATATTACAGCTACATCAATCAAGCTGAGGAATTATTTGTCACAAAGCACGACGCAAGCTGCTTTAAAAGCTATGACCGTGCATTTCAATCCAAAGCGAATTACTTTGCAAAAGATGCATATATCGCAGCACAAATTGCATATTACCTCAAAGATGATCAACACACCATTGGCTATCTGAAACGCGCCTTTGAACTTGGATTGCCCTTTTCGGCCTTAAAAGCTGCACCCATCTTTTTGAATATCGAAAAATCAGCAATTTACCCTCAAATTGTTGCGACTTATCAGTCTTGTCAAAAGCCCAAATTCGATACAGCCACTAGAGATGAGATTTATCAGCGCTGTTTTCAAAGCGATAGCATCAAGTTTTACATGGGCAGAGACCTCCAAAAAATCAAAGCTTTTCACGATTCAGAAAATGATTTCAGGTCATATCTATTTGTGAACTTTCTTTCCAAAGGCAACTTTCCAAATGAAAACATGATTGGCATTGCTACAGACTCCATTTACACAGATTTTCTCAAGCGATTTGGACATATTGACCCTTGGGCTGCTGCAGAAAAACAGATGTTTGGGGCCAATATAAGTAACACACCAATTGAGTTTGAATTACTTGCTAAATATTCCTTTTCTGTCTTACTCCATTCGCATTGTTCCTTTCCAAATTATCAAAAGCAACTCTTAGAGGCAGTCATGAATGGCTACATGCAACCTATTGAATACGCCATTTTACATGAAACGAGTATTGCATGGATAAAGGAAGATAATCCGGCAAACACCTGCACACCAAGCCTAAGGAAAGCCTATTATAACATCTTAACCAATGACCCTAGATCAAAAGTTCAGACGCGCATCGCTGACACAGATGTAGAAGGACTGCAGCTCGTGGAGCAAAACAGAGCGCTGATCTGTATGCAAAAATACAGCATTGACCAACTGAAGTTCAGAGATCAAAAAGAACTTGGGATTGATTTTTTCTTTGATTTTTGGAATAGGTAGAAAAGAATGAAATGCTCATCACCAACGGACTCTTTTGACAATTATACTTTTAACATCTGAAGGCGTAACACAAAATACCAGCGTCATTAAAATAAAAGTGTCTTCAATATTGGCTAAAGTATTGTGAATATCATTTGGGTGTAGGGGTTGTAAGTTGAGTCGAAAGAATTTGCAAACCCAAAACACCTTGTATTTTTAAAATGCTTTCTAAAGTCAAATTCTCCGTACCCCGAACTATTTTGGCAACTTGCTGCGGACTCACACCCATTCGCAAAGCAAGTTCCTTTTGCGTCCAGCCAAGCTCATCCAATTTATCTAAAACCAATAAAGCAATGGTTTGAGAATGTGCAAGATGTGCTCTGCCAGCCACTCGATTTTTCATCTCTTGGTAGGTCTTGGTGGTTTCGTTGGCAACGAATGGAAGGAGTTTTTCTTTCATGGTGAAGTTCAGAAATTATCCATCAAAAATAATAAATTAACCTTTAGGTTTATTTTTAATCAACTAACACAAAGGTCATTCTTTGGGATAAGAAGTCATTCAGTAAAAAACCTTAACCAAATATAAATTCCAGAGAAAATTCACCAATTAATCAAAGGCAACTTCCGTTTTTCATTGACATTCCAAAGGCCAATTTGCAAACCATTTAGCTCCACACAACGATTGAACAAGCCAAGTTGTAAGCCGTTTACTTTGTGCGCCTGATTTTGAATGCCGAGCTCTACCCCATTCGCAACATAATATTTATTCGCAAAAAGGTTCACTGCCAAACCATTGACTTTTCGACCAAAACTACAACCTGCAGACAGCACAATGCCGTTTGAAAAGTCGGTGTAAGTTCCGGTGGTAGAAAGTAGCAAGCCGTTGTGTAAGGACCTGGTATTTTGAGTAGTAAAAAACAAAGAGTCAAGTGGTAGTAAGATTTGCTCAAAATCGAATTCTTTCCGATTCATGGGTATAAAAAAACCTTGACCAATGAGCTGTATATTGAGTCCATGCGTCCTTCTCAGTTTGATGGCATTACAAATGGTCTCCGAACCAATTGGCCCGAATGCTATGCCATAAATATTGTCTTTAACCGAAGGGATCAAATGAAAACCATAGGCGTTATTGGGTTTTATCTTAAATGCCAGATTGGCTTTGTTTTGACCATAAGCATCCAGTAAAACCTTTTGAAAAACAAGGTCTTGCGCCATGCGTGTGTAGAGCTCATTGCGCAACGCTTCTATATCCGCCTTGTTGATTTCTCCGGACTTCATTTTTTGCTCCAGCTCATTTTTGTGTTTTTCAAAAACTTGGTCCACAACAGAAGCTTCGCGCTCAAAATCACTGAAAATAGCTTCGTAACAAAACGCAGCTAACTGAGTCAAATCCTTTTGATCATTGATTTGATTGACTCCATTGATG
>JAIPCC010000068.1 GCA_021738405.1 Crocinitomicaceae bacterium
AAGAATACCACCTACAATGAGGCCCACGCCAATCTGTCCAATGACTTTCGAAGTGCCCTTTAAGCCTTCTTTGTTCTTTTTGAATACTTTGATGTAGTCGTCTAAAAAGCCAATTAGGCCCAACCAAACAGTGGCAATGACCATCGTGACCACATAGACATTCTGCAATTTGGCGAACAAGAGCGTCGGAACCAAAATGGCCGCGAGGATAATCAGACCGCCCATTGTTGGCGTACCCGATTTTTCTATTTGCCCAGCCAAACCGAGGTCGCGGACGGTTTCGCCAATTTGCTGCTTGCGCAGACGGTTGATAATGCGTTTGCCGATCACAACCGATACAATCAAGGAAGTGATGAGCGCCAAAGACGCGCGAAACGAAATAAATTGGAACAATCCTGCACCAGGAAAATTCTGTTGATCGAGCCAGGAAAACAAATAATAGAGCATGTTATTTATCGAGTTGGTTAAAAAGTTCTTTGGTAATAGCGACGTCGTCAAAAGCGCTGCGCACGCCATTGACTTCTTGATAAGTTTCGTGACCCTTGCCAGCGATGAGTAGGATATCTCCGGGTTGTGCAAGGAGCAGCGCCGTTTTGATCGCTTGTTTGCGGTCGAGCACGGCTAGTGTGCGGCTTGCCGCTGCAGCATCTAAGCCCGCTTCCATGTCGGCTATGATTTGCTGCGGGTCTTCGGTGCGGGGGTTATCTGAGGTGAGTACGACTTGCTGGCTGCGCGCTGCGGCAATAGCAGCCATTTGAGGGCGCTTGGCTTTGTCGCGATCGCCGCCACAACCAACTACGGTAATGACTTTGTTATTTTGCTGAAATGCCGCAATTGTTGCCAAAACGTTCTCAAGTGCATCGGGTGTATGGGCGTAATCGACAATTGCCGTAATGCCTTTGGGGCTGCGCAGGTGCTCAAAGCGGCCAGCTACATGGGTGAGTTGGCTCAGTACGCGCAATACCTCGAGCGGCTCCTGCCCCAAGCCCACTGCCAAACCATAAACCAAAAGCAAATTGGAGGCATTGAAAGCACCCACCAAACGGGTGTGTACTTCTTGGCCGTTGATTTGTAAAACCAAACCACTGAGGCTGTTCTCGATGATTTTCCCTTTGAAATCGGCAGGCGTCTTGAGGGCGTAAGTTTGGCGCTTGGCGCGCGTATTTTGGAGCATCACCATGCCGTTGCGGTCATCGGAGTTGACCAAAGCCAAAGCCTGAGCAGGTAAAGCATCAAAAAATGCCTTCTTGACACGCAAGTATTCGGCAAAAGTGTGGTGGTAATCTAGGTGGTCATGGGTAATATTGGTAAAACCTGCCGCTGCAAAATGCAAACCGCCAATTCTGCCTTGGTCTATGGCATGAGAGCTCACTTCCATGAAGCAATACTGACAACCCGCAGTAACCATATCGCGCAGCAGCGCATTGAGCGCTACAGGATCTGGCGTGGTGTGGGTGGCCACAATGGCTTGGGTGCCAATTTTATTGACCACCGTAGACAGCAGGCCGCAATAAAAACCCAACTGACTGAAAAGATCGTGTAATAAGGTGGCGGTGGTGGTTTTGCCGTTGGTACCGGTAACACCTACCAAGGTGAGTTCTTTCGAAGGATGCCCGTAAAATGCACAAGCTAAATGCGCCAAGGCCGTATTGGTATTTTCTACCAAAACAACTGTTGCATCAGCTGGAAGTTCAAGTCGTTGTTGCACCAAAAACATACGGCAACCTTGTTCGTAGGCCTGGGCTGCATATTGGTGCCCGTCGGTTTGGGTTCCGACCATACAACAAAACAAGACACCTTGTGCGGCCTTGCGCGAATCAAATACAAGTGCAGTGGGCAACTCCTGCATGTCACCTTGAAGAAGTGTGTAGGGAAGGTCCGAAAATAACTGCTTGAACTGACTCATTTTTTAATGTAATTTGATTTGAATCAACTGACCCTTCACTAATTGCTGTCCAGGCGCGATAGACTGGCTATAAACCTGCCCACGGCCCACTAGGCGTACAATGAGCCCACGAGATTCCAATAAATAAACAGCGTCTTTGGCGCTCATGCCACTGACATTTGGTACCTTTTTGTCTAGGATAGCCTTGCGCTGCACCTGCAAATGCTGATCAGAGGTATCGGCTTGCACCCATTCGCTGGAAGAGTTGAGCTGATAGCGCACATTGAGCTGCTTGAGCAAATAGGTCAAGTCTTTGCTGTTGCCACTCTTGAATTGAGGCACATCGGTAGCCATTGGATTGCGCGGATCATTGACAGCGCGGTGGTATTGTAAAGAGGACGCGTAAATTTTGTTGGCGATCTCGGCAAATACCGTTCCCGAAACAGCTGCTCCATAATAGGCCACCACAGGGCGAGCAATCACGACAATACAAGAATAAATGGGCTTTTTAGCCGGAAAGTAACCTACAAAAGATGCTTGATAAGCTTTTGCCTCTGTGTTGTTGCGGTAACCGGCATTGCCACGCAATACTGCGGTTCCGGTTTTTCCTGCAATGCTAAACAAAGAACTCTTGAGCTGCTTACCCGTACCGCGGATCATGACGCCCTCCAAACATTTGTGCAAAATTTGAAGCGTATGGGAAGAACAAATCTCGGGGTTGAGGACAACAGGCTTAAAGTTTTTGATGACCTGACCGTGTCTTTTGATTTTCTCTACAAACAACGGACGCACCAACTGTCCGTTGTTGGCCACCGCATTGTAGAAGGCCAAAGTTTGAAGTGGTGTTTGCATGACCTCATAGCCTACTGATGTCCAAGGCAAAGAAAGCGCAGACCAGTTTGCATCGCCAGGCTGAGAAACTTTCGGACGCGGCTCGCCTTCTAGATCGATGCCTAATTTTTCGGTGAGTCCGAATTGCTTGAGCCTTTCAATAAATACTTCTGGGTCATTGCGGTAGCTGCGGTTCATGAGCTGCAAAATGACATTCGAGGATTTCTCAAAAGCTTGCTGGATGGTAATAACGCCGTAGCCCATACCGTGATTGGAATCAGACATGCCATCGCCGCCTACCGTATAGCGCCCAGTTGCATTGACTTTGTCGGTGATTTTGAAACGTTCGTCTTCCAAACCTGCCATAATGGAGGCGAGTTTGAAGGTCGAGCCAGGCACTTCTAAATGCCCAATCGCATAATTGAAGCTCTCCGTGTATTTTCCTTTACTGACCTTTGTGAGATTGGCGATAGCCCTTACATATCCGGTCTTTACCTCCATGAGAATGACACTGCCGTGCTCAGCATCCATGTAGATCATTTGTTTTTCGAGCTCAGAGTGCGCAACTTCCTGAATTTCTTTGTCAATTGTAGTGATAACGTCGGCACCCTCAACGGCGTCTTTGATGATTTTACCAGTGCGTTTCCAGCCAGAAGAGATGCGTTGTTCGATTTCTTTTCCTTCTTCACCCTTAAGGTAGTCGTAGTAAGCACCTTCAATGCCAACGCGCAGCGTATCGTGTGCATTTTGAATTTTGTAGTAACCAAGTGTGCGGTTGAGTAAGTTGCCAAATGGCTTTTTGCGCATGATGACCTCGATGTTGTCAATGATACCGCCCTTCATTTGACCTAATTCAAAGATGGGTAGCTCGCGGAGTTTCTTGCGCGCGGCATTGGTCACCTTTCTGCGGATCAATAAATAACGCACCCCATTGGCCCTTGCCTTTCTTATTTGCGCTTCGTAATCGTATGCTGATTTCTCTGGATACAAGCGACTCAAGCCTTCACAAAGCCCGCTGATTTGCGCATCAAATATTTCGTCTTCGACCACAGTTGGGTCCATGTAGATATCGTAGAAGGTGATGCTGGTTACGAGCGGCACCTCATTGTGATCTAAGATTTGACCCATGCGCGGAATGCGGTCGGCAACACGTGTTGGCAATTCGCCTTTTTGGGTTGCGTAGGCCACTCCAGGGCCATTGAATTGTAAGTCGAGTGTGGAATACAACACTAAAATCATGATGCCTACAAACCCGAAATAAACCAGGTAAGCGCGGTAATAGAGGTGTTTTCTATCCTTACTCATTGATTTTTTCTTTAATGCGGATCACTTTGGTGGCATTCTTGGTTTCCTTGAGCTCACGGCTCTCCAAGCGTTCTGCCATTTTGAAACGACGCGTCACGAGCTCTAAGCGCGCCTTAGCTTCGATGAATTCTGCGGAGTGTTGGTCGAGGTTGCGCTGGGCAGCATCGGTATCTTTGGTGAGTTGCTTGCCGTAATAGCCCTTCGAGATGAGCACCAACAGCAAAAGCATGATGAAAAAGATGTAATTGAGGTTGTCGAGCACAAAAGACTTAGTCAAAAACTCGCCATTGAGAATTTGTGCAAAAGCGTTGGCTTTGCTTCCCTTGCGGTTCTTGGGTGGAGTTGCCTGCGACTTAGCCATTTTTCTTTGCGATTCGGAGTTTGGCACTGCGCGCTCTTGAATTGCGCTCGCATTCTTGTGCATCGGCAACAATAGGGTGGCGATTGACTTCGGTCATTGGCTTCTGTACGTTGCCAAAAAAGTCTTTTTCAATTTCACCCGAAAAACTACCTCTTTTCATGAAGTTCTTGACAAGGCGATCTTCTAAGGAATGATAAGACATCACTACCAAACGGCCATCGGGCTTGAGCACTTGCGCAGCTTGCTCTAGAAAATCTTTGAGTACTTGCATTTCTTGATTGACCTCGATGCGAAAAGCCTGAAAAACTTGCGCGTAAAATTTGTGGTCTTTGAACTTGGGCGCGAAACGCTCGAGCGCCTTGATCAAATCAAAAGTGGTGAGAATGGCGGCGTTGTCGCGCTGGCGCACTAAAGCAGCAGCCAAAGCTCTTGAATTGCGCAATTCACCGTATTCGTATAATATAGACGCTAGTTTTTGTTCGTCGGCAGTGGCAATAAGCGCTGCTGCAGACTGCCCACCGTTGCGGTTCATGCGCATGTCTAATGGGGCGTCTTCGCGAATGGAAAACCCGCGTTGCGCGGTATCAAATTGGTGTGAAGACACGCCTAAGTCGGCAATAATACCATCGACCTGTGACAGGCCAAGGGCGCGCACATAGTTTCTTAAAAAAGCAAAGTTGGCCGGAACAAAATGAAAATTTGGCGCCTCCCAAGCGTTGTTGCGGGCATCGGGGTCTTGATCAAAAACAACGAGCTGTCCTTTTGGGCCCAATTGCTCAAAAATAGCACGGGCATGACCACCGCCACCGAAGGTGACATCTACATAAGTACCGTTCGCCTGGAGGTCGAGACCATCCAAGCAAGGTTGTAACATGACGGGAATGTGGTAGTCAGTATTAATCTTCATTGTCTAAATCACCCATTACTTCATCCGCTAAATCAGCGAAATCTGCCATGTTGCCTTCGATCATTTCGAAGTACTTAGACTTATCCCAGATTTCAATGCGATCGTTGTAAGCAATCAGCATCAGCTCGGCAACCAAACCTACGCGCTCCATTAGAGCGGAAGGCACCAAAATGCGTCCAGCGTTGTCTAGGGCAACCTGCTTGGCACCCTGATGGAACAACCTGTAAAACATTCGGTTTTTTGGCTTGAACAAGTTCATTTTAGAAAGCTTTTGACTGATGCGCTCCCACTCTGGCAGTGGGAAGAGTGTCAAGCAATCTTCAAAACCCTTGTTGAGCATGAAATCGCGCTGGGAAACAGCAGGCAATTGCTTGCGCAAACCAGATGGAAAGAGGAAGCGCCCCTTTTCATCCATTTTGACCTCAAATTCACCTACTAGTCCTGACATAGCGTTAATAATGGGTAAAATTAGTAGATTCCTACCACTTTTTACCACAGCTGTTTTGTATTGTTGATAACTTCTAACGTACAGAGCCAAAAAAGGTTACATATTAACAATTATAAACAAGCTAATATCCTTGTTTTACAATAGATTAAGGCCTATAAGTGGGAAGAAGTGGGAACTTTTTCAACAATTTGTTAATATCCGATTTTGAGCAGGTTCGACACGCTACTTTTCAACTAAATTTGCATATGCAAAACAAACAACTCGGTTACCTGCTCATTCCTTTACTTGCCTGTATTTGGGGCAGCTCGTTTATCCTGATGAAGCGCGGCATGTTTACCGCCGATGGCGCAGTTGTTTTTAGCGCCGCACAAGTAGCGAGCATTCGCATTTTTGTTGCCAGCGTGGTTTTTTTGCCCCTTCTCCCCAAATTATTAGGCCAGCTGGAGCGCAAAAGCGACTTGTTTTTCTTTGCAATTGTAGGTTTAGGCGGCAACCTCATCCCCGCCTTTCTCTTCACCTACGCCGAGCAAACCCTAGACTCAGGCATTGCCGGCATCATGAATAGCTTTACGCCAATTTTTACCATCATTGTTGGCGTACTCTTTTTTCAAACAAAAATCACTTCACAACAAATCATTGGTACCTTGATTGGTTTCAGCGGTATTTCTTGGCTGATCATGCTGAGCAGTCCAGTTAATGGCAATTTTCAACTGGCTCCTGCAATGGCCATCTTGCTCGCTACGTTATTATACGGATTCAGCTTAAATACCATCAAGCACAAACTCGCCAAATACAAGCCCATACAAATTGCCACGGGTGGTTTCAGCATGGCCTTCTTGCCTGCTGCATTTTGTTTTTTCTATTTCGACACCCCGCGCGTTTTTGACCAAAACAACAATGCCATCGAAAGCTTTACTTACATCTTGATACTCGGCCTGATTGGCACCGCATTTGCCGTCATTCTTTTCAATCGAATCATTGCTCAAACTACAGCCTTAGCGGCCAGCACGGTCACTTATTTTATCCCAATTATTGCCGTGGCTATAGGTATTTACAATGGTGAACGCTTTGTTTGGCAACAGCTGCTCGCCATGCTCGTGATCATTACCGGCGTGCTTTTAGTCAATTTAAAAGGCAGAAAAAGCAACAAATAATAGTAAAAAGCGTAAGAAAAGCCCAGTAAATCTTTGGAGGACACGCAGAAAACACTATATTTGCACTCCAATTTTGGATTATTTAACAATTAAATAAAGCTATATGTACGCAATTGTAGAGATAGCAGGGCAGCAATTTAAAGTGCAAAAAGACCAAAAGGTTTTTGTACACCGTCTAGATGCCGAAGCAGGTCAGAAATTAGAATTTGACCGTGTTTTATTGATCGAAGACGCTGGCAAAGTAACCCTTGGCGCCCCAGCTATAGAAGGTGCTAAAATCACCGCAGAAGTTCTTGACCACGTAAAAGGTGACAAAGTCATCATTTTCAAGAAAAAACGCCGTAAAGGTTACCGTGTTAAAAACGGTCACCGTCAGCAGTTTACTGCAATCACCATCAAAAGTATCACAGCATAACTTCCTTTATAGGAACTAAATATAAGAAACCATGGCACACAAGAAAGGAGTCGGTAGTTCGAAAAACGGTCGCGAATCACATAGCAAGCGCTTAGGTGTTAAAATCTTTGGTGGTCAAGCTGCCATCTCAGGTAACATCATCGTTCGCCAACGTGGCACTCAGCATCATCCAGGCAACAACGTAGGTATTGGCAAAGACCACACCTTGTTCGCGCTCACAGATGGCCTTGTCGAATTCCGCAAAAAGAAAGACAATCGTTCATTTGTATCTGTAGTTCCATTCGAAACAACAGAAGCATAATTCAACGAACCCCATTTGAAAAGCTCCCCTCCGGGAGCTTTTTTTATGCGCACAATTTTCAAAAAATATTTCAACGCGAATCATTTCCCAGAACGGTGTTTTATCAACTGAAAAGAAAGTGTGCTTCTCAGTTAATTCCTTAATTTTGAACTGACGTTTCCTCGAATGAAAAATTATCTTCTCGTACTCTTATCCAGTGCCCTACTCATTTTGAGTTTTCCATACACAGGTAGTTTTACGCCTTTTGTATTTATTGGCTTGGTTCCCCTTTTCTTATTGCGTCAGCA
Source organism: Crocinitomicaceae bacterium (assembly GCA_021738405.1). Taxonomy (GTDB): domain Bacteria; phylum Bacteroidota; class Bacteroidia; order Flavobacteriales_D; family Crocinitomicaceae; genus UBA952. Next base: position 7,895 of record JAIPCC010000068.1, read on the forward strand.
ATTTTTGGCAAGTACTCAAAATCCTTGGAAACTCGGACTATGGACCTACCTCACTTTTCTGTTTTGGAATCTCGGCACAACCTGGTGGGTGGCCAATGCATCGGTCAGTGGTGGTATTTTTGCCTTTACGGTTAACGCACTACTCATGACACTCGTATTCGGACTCTGGAGTTTCATTGACCGCAAAATTCAGACCCGCTATTCCTTTTTCATGCTCATCCCAATTTGGCTTCTTTTTGAATTCGGCCACCACCGCTGGGACCTCTCCTGGCCTTGGCTCAGCTTGGGCAACTATTTTTCTGTACGCACCGGCTGGGTACAATGGTACGAGTGGACCGGCACACTTGGCGGAAGCGCCTGGATCCTCTTGGTCAATCTTTTAGTGTTTCGATTATATTGTGTATATCGTATTGTAGCCAAAAGAAACCAATACATTTTTACGATTTTAGGCGTTTTGCTTTTGCCAATTGTCACGAGCCAAGTGCTGCAAATATTTGTCCTCCCTACCCTTCAACCAAAGCAACTCCATGCTGTGGTTGTGCAACCTAATATAGACCCGTACAAAGAAAAATTTGCGCTCTCTGCCTCGAACGAAGCCTTTGCAGACTCCATTGTCGTTTTGGCCAATCGGCACGTCACTGCCCAGACCGACCTTGTGTTGGCGCCAGAAACTGCCCTACCGCTATCCTTTCAAGAAGAAAGATTCCACACCTTCGCTTTTGGTCAAAGCCTTGCCAGTCAGGTCCAAAAATGGCCGCAAGCCAACTTGCTCATTGGCGCCAGCACCGTTCGTATTTTTGATGGCAAACAATCTGTAGCGAGCACGCCCATTCCGAATGCAAGCGAATGGTACGAAAGCTATAATACTTCTATGTTGCTCACCAAAACAGCTCCACCGCAATATGCGCACAAATCCAAATTGGTACCCGGCGTAGAATTGGTGCCCTTTTCTGCTTACCTCCCGTTTCTTTCCGCCATCGCCATTGAAAACGGCGGCTCATCCGGAACCTTGGGTGTAGAAAAGGAGCCAAAAGTCATGACTATCCAACCCAACGTCACTTTGGCACCCATTATCTGCTATGAGTCAATTTACGGAGATTTTGTGCGCCAACAAGTACAAAAAGGTGCCCAAGCGCTTTGCGTAATTACCAACGATGGCTGGTGGGGCAACACACCCGGCTACAAACAACATTTCTCTTTTGCACGCTTGCGCGCCATCGAAAACCGCCGCTGGGTTTTGCGCAGCGCCAATACAGGCACAAGTGGCAGCATCGATCCGAGCGGAAAGATCATCAAAAAAACACCTTATTGGGTCAAAACGGCATTTTCACAAACCATCCAGCTGCGCAGCGACCAAACCTTCTACACCACCTACGGCGATTGGTTAGCTGGCCTTTCTATTTCCTGGATTTTACTTAGCTTCAGTATATTTTTCAAGCAAATTGGCAAGAATTCCCGTAAATTGCAGGCATGAAAATTTGGCATGTCTTTTTAGCTTTTTTGAGTAGTTATTTCAACACCATTGCGCAAGTTAACTTCACAAGCTCAACGCTGCCAATTGTTGTCATTGATACCGATGGTTTAGCCATTCAAGACGAGCCTAAAATCGATGCCCTAATGGGCATTATCTACAATGGGCCCGGGCAAATCAATCATTTAAACGATCCCTTCAATGAATTCGATGGTCAAATTGCCATTGAAAAACGCGGGTCGTCATCAAGTGGTTTTCCGCAGGCTTCTTTTGGCTTCGAAACCAGAGGTCCAAACCTAAGCAACTACAACGTCTCGCTCTTTAATTGGCCTTTAGACAACGACTGGATCCTCTATGCGCCTTACACAGACAAAGCACTCATGCGCAACGTACTCACCTACAAATTAGGTGCTGAACTCGGCCGCTGGGCGCCGCGCACGCAGTTTTGCGAAGTCGTACTCAATGGCAATTATATTGGTGTATATGTTCTTATGGAACGCATCAAGACAAATCCTGGAAGAGTCGATATCGATCAACTCAACTACGCAGACACCCTAGACAACCACATTACCGGCGGTTATATTGTCAAGGTAGACAAAACCACTGCTGGTGGGATCATCGCCTGGACTTCCCCCTATACTTGCCAAGCGCCCGGCACTGGCCCTATTCGCTTTCAACTCCACGACCCAGCAATAGACACCATTCATCCGCTGCAAAAAGCTTATATCCAAGACTACATCACGGATTGGGAAGTCGCGCTCAAGAGCAATGATTTTACCAACCCCATAACTGGCTACAAACCCTACATCGACGTCGGTTCTTTTATCGATTACTTTTTGATCAACGAGCTCTCCAAAAATATAGATGGTTACCGCATCTCCACTTTTTTGCACAAACAACGCTTCAGCGAAGGCGGCAAATTGGTGGCTGGGCCGCTTTGGGATTTCAATATCGCTTGGGGCAACTCAAATTATTGCGAAGGCGGAAATACCTCTGGTTGGGAAATCAATTTCAATAGCATATGTGGCGGCGGTGGCGAATGGCAAAATCCTTTTTGGTGGAACCGCATGCTCCAAGACCCACTTTTTGCCAATGAAGTGAAGTGTCGCTGGACCAACTTGCGCCAAAGCACCCTGAGTAATGCCGCCTTGACTACCTACATCGATTCAGTTGCCGCTTTGCTCAGCGTACCTGCTGTGCGTCATTACCAAAAATGGCCCATTCTCGGTGCTTATGTTTGGCCCAATAACTTCATTGGCCAAAGTTACCAAGCGGAGGTCAACTACCTCAAAACCTGGATCCAAAATAGAACCGCCTGGATGGACGCCAATATGTTTGGCACCTGTACCGCCGCCGTGCCTACATTTACAAAACCCATCCTTGAAATTTATCCAAACCCAACTACAGAAGCTATTCAAATTACAGGGCTGCAAGATGCAGGACAACTCCTCATTCTCGACTTATCCGGCAAAGTCATTCAATTTTGTAATTACCAAAGCCAAACGACACAAATTGACCTAACCCAATTGCAAAACGGCATATACTTCATTTCAGAACCAACTAAAGGTATTTATGAGCGAATCATTAAACAATAAACGCGTACCACTTCTTCTTATCGGGTTATTAGTTATTACATTTTCTTGCGTTAAAAAAAATCCTGGTCCGGGAGGCACCTCAGCCATCAATGGAAAGGTAACTGGGCAAGATTTCATTGCCGGAGAAAACGAAGTCCAGCAAATT
>JAIPCC010000008.1 GCA_021738405.1 Crocinitomicaceae bacterium
GGGATAATCTATCGAAAAACGCGCCCGCGATATATTCACAGCGCGGTCTTCGAGCGGTTGACGCAAGACCTCTAAAACATGCCTTTTGTATTCGGGGAGCTCATCCAAAAACAAAACGCCGTTGTGGGCCAGCGAGATTTCACCGGGCTGCGGGTAGCTGCCCCCGCCGATGAGCCCGATGTCCGAGATGGTGTGGTGCGGCTTGCGAAAGGGCCGCTGAGACACAATACCGGCGCTGCGCTTTTTGCCCGCAACACTATGAATTTTGGTGGTTTCGAGTGCTTCTTCGAGGGTCATTGGGGGTAAAATGGTGGGCAGGCGCTTGGCCAACATGGATTTACCGGCGCCCGGTGGCCCTACAAGGATCAGGTTGTGCGATCCGGCTGCCGCAATTTCAAAAGCCCTTTTGACGTGCATTTGTCCTTTCACTTCTGCAAAATCAATGAGTGAATGCGCCGCCAACTGACCAAATTCTTCCGGACCAATTGTTGGGGTTGGCAAAATTGCTGATTTTCCGTTGAGCAGGGAAATGACTTCGAGAATGTTCTTGACGCCATAAATCTCTAGACCTTCTACAATAGCTGCTTCGGCTGCGTTTTCCAGGGGTACAATTAATCCTTTAAAACCTTCGGCTTTTGCTTGCAGCGCAATAGCCAAAACGCCTTTGGTGCGCTGAATGCTGCCGTCCAAGGAGAGTTCTCCTAATAAAATGAGTTCGCTCAGGCGGGTGGCCTTGACTTGGGTGGTCACTGCCAAAATACCGATGGCGATGGGGAGGTCAAAAACGGAACCTTCTTTACGGATGTCGGCCGGGGAGAGGTTGATCGTGACTTCTTTGCCGGGAAAATGGAGCTTGTTGTTGCGAAACGCTGCTTTGATGCGCTGATGGCTCTCTCGGACGGCGATATCGGGTAGGCCCACCAAATGAAAATTGATGCCGATATCGATATTGACCTCGACTTGAATGGTGGTGGCGCTGATGCCAAAAACAGCGCTGGAGTAGGTTTTGATGAACATATTGAATCAAATTTGACCCAAAGTTCATGATCCATTTGCGAAAAGGTTTCAGTATAAATACCGAACCCAACGCTCAAAAGTCAAAACTTGCTTACTCTATCAGTAATTTTTCGACTAAAATGCCATTCACTGTCAATAAATAGCAGCCTTTGGGCAAAAATCCGAGTTCTAAATCCAAGGATTTTTGGTTTGAAGTCATTTGAAAAACTGCTTTCCCCAGTAAATCAACACAGGAGATTTTTGAATTTTTAGGTAAGTGATCGATGTGAAATAAGCCAGTACTTGGATTAGGGAATACAGCGACCGTTCTGCCATTCAACTCAGAGACTTTACTCGTAACGCATACTCCTGGGTAAAATGAGCTCACGCCATAATATGAAAGCGCCTGACACGAATTCTGATACGTCACTGAATCGCAACCACAAACGGGATCAATAACACCAGGACAAAATACTTGGAGGTCAATTAAACTAGAATCGATGCAATTCAACATGACCACTGTATCTTGCAAACAGGCACTGTTGCATTGATAAGAAGAGCCAAAAAAAGAGCTCGTGTAATCAATGCCATTGCTGCCAATCCAGCCGCAGCCGGAGAGCACCACACACCCTGAGTCTGTCAAAGCCCAACCAAGATCCATGGCGCATAAGCCAAAGTCGACACCTAATGGGATGACATCGCAGGTATCATTCAAGTCTTTTTGATAAGCAGGCCAGTCTGGGGTTCCTTTAATTGGCCAATCCTGTGCTTGGGAAAGCAAGGGGAGTAAAAATAGCAGGACGAGGTATATGTTTTTCATTTCAAAATCTTTTCTACAGACGCGCAAACTGCGGCAATAACGGTCTGAACTTGTGTATCTGTTAGGTCGTAATAAACAGGTAACGAAATTTCTGCCGCATAATGGGAGAAGGCATTTGGATATGCTGCCATTTGATAACCCAAGTTTTTATAGGCGGTGAGTAAAGGCAAGGGCTGAAAATGCACATTGACCGCTACATCGTGGTCAAAAATCGCTTGAATAATGGCATCTCGTTGGGCCTCTGTACAGTTGTGAATACGGAGCTGATAGAGGTGATACGAACTTGTTTTTTGCTTGTTTTGGTATGTTGGTGTTTGTGCCCACTTATGTGTTGAGAAGGCTTGATCGTATTGGGTAAATATCAGTTTGCGACGATCTAAATTTTCTTGATACCGTCTGAGTTCAACAAGTCCGATGGCCGCTTGGATATCTGTCATGTTGCATTTGTAGCCGGGTTCTAGGACGTCGTAGCGCCAAGCTCCTTTTTGGGTTTTGGCCAATGCATCTTTGGATTGACCATGCAAAATTTTCATATTGAAAGTCTTGTAAATCTCCTCGTGGTCAAATTGTTCGGGTAAATTGAAAGTGATGGCGCCGCCTTCAGCAGTGGTGAGGTTTTTAACGGCATGAAAAGAAAACACTGTAATGTCGGCAATACTGCCTACGCGGCAATTATTGTATAAAGCTCCAAAACTATGTGCAGCATCTGCCGCAATTAATATCCGACCAAGTTTTTCTTGCTCGGGAGATCCCGCTTCAAAAAGGTGTTTTTTGTCGGCTATAATTTGATAAAGTGCGTCGTAGTCACATGGTAAACCACCGATATCTACAGGCATGATGACTTTCGTGCGCGGTGTGATCGCCTCAGCTACCTCAGCGAGCGACAGATTGAAATCTGTTGGGTCGGAATCGACAAAAACGGGCGTGGCGCCAGTATGTAAAACAACATTGGCGCTTGCGCAATAAGTGTAGGCCGGAATAATGACTTCATCTCCTGGCCCAACGCCCCACCAGCGCAACAATACTTCCATTCCAGTGGTCCAGGCACTGACGGCGATGGTGTTTTTTGAGCCGCAATAAGCCGTAATTTCTTTTTCAAATTGCTTGGTGCGTGGCCCAGTGGTGATCCAGCCACTTTGCAGTGCTGCCGTGACTTCGTCTATGACGGCTTGGTCTATGCGCGGAGGAGAAAAAGGAATCATGAAAGCGAAGTTAAGCGTTTGTACAAAGATGCGGCAATTTGGTCTCTATTGAAGTGTTGACTGACGTAAGCGCGACCATTTTTACCTGCATGTTGAATTATTTTAGGCGCTTTGGCAATTTCTATAATGCAGGCACTTAAGGCCTGTGCATTTTCTGGTTCAAAATACCAACCGGCTTCTGCTTTTTCAATGAAATGACGTCTGGCCTCGCCATCTACCCCTAAAAGCAAGGGAACTTCCATGGCCAGCGCTTCAAAAACTTTGGATGGAATCGCACCTTGAAAGAGCGGTAGGTTTTTCAAAGGAACCAATGCGACGTCAATGGCTTGTAAAACAGCGGGCATTTCTGCTTTGGCCACGGGTTCTAGAAAATGAATATTTGTGAGCTGAAGTTCGGCTTTCAGTTCTTGTAACTTAGCTTTCTCAGGCCCAGAGCCTTGTAAAATAAAATGAATGTGCTCGAACGCAAGCAGTTGTTGGGCCGCGTGCAAAATGACTTCAAGCCCTTGTGCATGGCCAATGATACCGCCATAGAAAAATAAAAGGTCACTTGCTTTAAATCCATTTCGGGTTCTAAAGTCGCTTTCATTTAGGTTAGCGGGATTGTAATAATCGATATTCACCCCATTCGGCAGCCAATAGACCTTTGTTGAGGGGAAGCGTTGAGCGATATCTGCTGTAATTCCCTCTGTTTGGCCCGTAACGAGCGCTGCACGTTGGTAGCACTTGGCCTCTAGGCGATAAGCCATTTTGAGCAGGTAGGGGTTATTGACAATACCTAATTTTTCAGCGCTTTCTGGCCAGAGGTCGCTGACGTTAAAAATGAGCTTGGCGCTTAATTTTCTGGACAAAGCCATGGCACTATAACCCAAGAAAAGCGGCGGGCTTTCGACGAGTAAAAAATCAAATTTGTCGAGTTTTCTGCCGCGCCAATACGAGGTCCAGACAAAGCTGAAATAGTTGAGCAAGCGCGCCACGATACTTTTGGACGCCGACACGTAAATAGCAGCGCGGTGCACAGCGATGCCGTCGATTTGTTCTTCGCGTTTTTTGCCCTTTTCGTAGCCCTCCTGAATTTTCATTTTGGGGTAATTTGGCAAAGCGGTGAGCACTTCTACCTCCACACCATAAGCCTTGAGCCGTATAGCAAGTTCGTGTAGGCGGTTTTGTGGCGCGCCAATTTCTGGAGGATAGTATTGTGTCAGGATGAGCAGCCTCATTTTGTAGCGTTTTTAGGCCAATAACTAAGTGCAGTGAACCAGCATAAGAAAAATACGATGCCAGACTCGCGTTGTAAGATGCTTTCAAATAGGCAAAAAACAATAAACACGAGCGAAAGTAGTAGCCCGCTGAGTTGTCTTTTGTTGTAAAAGGCTTTGTTGATGAAGGTCAGCAGTCCTACAAAAAGCAATAAGCCAATGTAACCGATTTCATTCCAGATCTGTAAAAATTGATTGTGCGGATTGAATTCTTTTTTCGCCTGTTGCGGGTAGCCCCAAGCGATGAGTTTTTTGGAAAGTGCAGGCTCTAAACCGCCTAAACCAAGCCCAAACGGATGTGTCGAGCCAATTTCAACACTTGCTGTCCAAAGGATCAGTCGCACCTCATTGCCTTGTAAGGGTTCTTTTCTCCCCTCGACAAACGCCTTTGGATTTTCAATATAACTTCGGGTAAAGTTTTTTGCATTTTGAGCATCTGCACGGATATCCTTACTCAAAAGCGCGAGCACGATACAAGTCATTAAAAAGAGCGCGCCTATGACGATACTTTTGGTGGTGCCAAGGTATTGCAGCAAACGGTAAATTGTAAAAATCATCAAAACCATACCGAGCGCCATGATGCCGGCTAAGGTGCCAAGATGCAAGTGCATACTTGCAAAAATCAAAATCAGCAGCCAAGAAATCCAGCGGGCTTTGACGCGAAACCACGCCACCTTACCGAGTAGCAAACCAATGATTGAAAAAATCAAAAAGGCTGAAAAATACGACGGATGATGCAGCTGCGAAAAATAAGTGGTACTGAAGCAACGCACGCTATAGCCAAGCGTGAGCTGACACATGATGGCATCGTAGTAGGCAATGACAATCAAAACCAAGCAGGCTATTGTATGCGCCAACCACATTTGGGCTATTGGCAGTGGATCTTTCCATTTGAAGGAAAAGAGCAGGGGTAAGGCAAGTAGCGCTAGTTTTCTTTCGAGCGCACTCCAGTCTGGCGTTCCCGACCAAAACAAGGAGCTGCTGTACAAGACAAAAAGCAGCAGCCAAGGGACATGAACAAATTGTATTTGGAATTGATTCTCTTTTTTCAAGTGACCTACAAATGCAATACCCAACAGTAAAATCAATAAGGGACCCGATAAACCTTTCGATAGCAACCACGTGCCGCAAAATGCGATCAGGACGAAGTTGAAAAAGCGTTGGGTATTTGCCATTTATAAAGAAATATAAAATTCTCGGAGTTTTTGGGCTTCCATTTCCCAATTGTATTTGGCTTCAAAGAGCTTGCGGGCCAACTGCCCCATTTTTAAAGTTGCTTCACTTTGAGCAGAAAAGTCCTGCAGTGCATGAGCAATTTCGGCTTCGTTTTGCGGATCAACAAATACGCCGCACGTGTTGTCTTCAAGTAGGTTGCGGTACAGCGGAAAGTCGCTAGCTAACACCGCACAGCCCGCTGCCAAGTATTCAAACATCTTGATCGGATACGCTTCTTTGTAGCTCGGCGTCGGATGGAGCGTCACGATGCCAACAGAGCACTGCTGCAAAATTTCTTGGATTGTTTCACGCCCCACTTGCCCATAAAAACGCACTTTTTGCCAAGCTTTTGTGCTTTCTAATTCGGCTTGTAAGAGCGGGTCGTCAAAAGTACCCGCTAAGTGTAAGACCGCATCGAGGTCTTTCATGGCCATAACCACCTCGCGAATTCCCCTCGACTCATAAAGCCCACCGATATAACAAAAATGCTGGCTATTTTTTTGGTTCCAATTTGGATTTGGGAATTCAGCTTGCAGTGGAAAATTGCGCACCAGGGCCACCTTTTGATTCATTTTTGAAAAACGCGCACAGATGCCTGGTGTAACCGAAATGATGCCATCGAGTTGTCGCACACGACTTTTTTCATACCGTGCATACACCAAAGAAATCAGTTTTCTAAAAACCCAAGGAATCCAGAATTTATCCATGATTTGTTTAGGGACGTCTTCGTGAGAGTCAAAAATGACTTTGGCTCCTGCTCGTTGTAGTTGTGGGGCTATCCTGAGCAGTTCGGGGTCGTGGAGTTGGTAGATATCTGCCTGGATGGCTAAACCTACTTTGAGGACTTCATTGACGGTATGCTTCATGCGTTTGCTGCGAATTTGTGTTTCTGCAGTGAAGCTATGAATGTGCACGCCGTCTTGCTGACGTGTTGTGGTATTGGGTACTACTAAATGCAGCTCAAAATCTTGGGCCATGGTTTTGGCCATCTTGTGAAAGATGCGGATATCGCCATCGAGGTGAACGCTAGTCAGGTGACAAATACGCAATTGTTTAGGCATGAGCGCTCTCCTTAGTTGGGCTAGATAATAAAAGCAGTAAGATCAGGCCCCAACCACCGCTAAATAGCAAGGTGAGTAAGGATCCAGAACTGAGCAAAAGTAGCGGGAAAATCTGCAAGCTAAACGCCAGCACTGCATTGGTTTTCCTGTGTACAATGTTCAAAAACTGAAAGAAAAAGGCGAGCAGTGCAGCAGCAAAAGGCAGACCCCACCAGCCAAAATTGGCGTAAGTGCGCATAAAATGAGCGGTATTGACGCTCCCTTGAACGCCTTGTTTGGCGTAGTCAGGGTAGAAAAGTGCATAGAGTTCGAGGTTGTAGTCTGCTGTTTTTTGCCCCGTGAGTTTGGCGTAAGGGCCAAAATCTTTGCCATACAGATAGGGTTTGTCTTTGGGTACATGCGCAAACCACATGCTCATGGTTTTGCCTGGCACAATAAATATACGTTTGAATATGCCTTCCGATACGACATTTGCGCTGCCTTTTTTTGCTAAGGTTGGTTTGAGGTCGTGCTGACCGCCGTGCAATTGCGGATTGTTCGCAAATACGGCAACAACAAACAAAACGCCCATCACAAGCGTACTTAAAATACCGGCCCACCATTTTCTGTTTAAGAAAAAGTAAACAAGTACGGGGAACCCAACCCAAAAGATCAAACTTTTTTGCAGCAGGGCAAGTCCATAAAAACTGCCTACGCCAATGCTCAAGAAAAATCCGAGGTAATTTTTGCGAAAGAGAAAGAACAAAGCGCTGGCAGGTAGCAAGGCGCGAATAGACCACGTACTGGCATAATGCAGCCATTTAGGTAGGTCAGCAGAACTGAGTTTGCGAATCGAATTGGCATCCGAAAGTTTAGCCGCTTGCCAGGCTTCGAGAAACGGAATTTTCCCTAACCATAAGAGGTGAAGCACAATGATCAGCAGCGCAAAAATGAAAATATACTTTTCTAAATGCTTGATATTTCTCTCAGGGAAGGCAAACGGAAAGTTCAGTTTGGAAAAGACGCCATACAGCGCCAGCAAGGGCAGAAAAAAGAGAAAGAAGAGGGGCGTCGCGTAAGTGAGTCCAGAACTATAGATGAGCCCCACTTGCAATAAAGCAAACACAAACAAATAAGTCGTCAAATAGGGATGGGCTTTCACTAAAGCGCTCAATTGTTTCATGCGCGCAGTTTTTCGTAGTGTTTGACGCGGTTGTAGATCAGTCCGTAATAACAGCTGTACGCAATGAGGTCGACAAGGCAGTAACGCCATACAAACTCTTGAATATCCTGCCCCGGATTCAAGTAGAGCCAAAGCATAGACGCAAAGTAAAGAATTTGCCAAAGGGCACTAAAGCGCACTTCTTGGAGTGCAACCAAAGTTGAGCTCAAGGGCGAAACCACAAATTTGAGGGTCTGACCAAAAATCAGCACGCCGGTGAGTTGGCCTGCGAGGCTCCATTCAGTTCCGAAAACAAAGGCAAAGAGCGGTGAGGCAAAAAATAACAAAAAGACCGCGAGTGGCAAACTCAAGAGCAGCAGGGTCAGGCTCACTTTTTTGAAGTCGGGGATAATTGCTTCTTGTTTGCGAATGCGCTCGGCTTGGTGCTGCAAATAAACTTGAGAAAGCGAAATAGAAATAAGGGCCATGGGCAAGGAAAGCACCATTCGGCTGAGGTCAAATTGTCCTGTTTGTGCTTTGCCAAAAGCGGCATTCACGATGAATACAGGAAGGGTAAGGCTGATGGTATTGAGCAAAGACGGAAAGGCATGGTAAATCGGAAAGCGCCAATACTTTTTGAGGGTCGGGATGGTATTTTGAAGCCGAAAAGCAAAATTGAGCCCGATTTTTTTGGCCTGCCAAAATCCACCAAAAAAATTGATGACATCGCCTACCAAGTTGCCGAAAAGCAAACCAGTACTGTTGCCAAAATAGCCACTTGCGCTCTGTGCAGCGGCTTCGGTTGTTCTGCGGTACACTTTGTTTTTTGCGGCATCTTTAAATGCTTTTTTTCGGATCAGGTATAAATTAAAGCATTGAAAACTGCTCACCAAAAAAACACTTACTGGCAATAAATACAGGTACCAAGATTCTTGGTCGTTCAAGGAAAACCGTCTGATAATCCAGGCTTCATTTAAAAACAAAACAATCCAAATAAGCAATGCCATCAAAGCAGTAATCAAGACGCCACCCGCTACTAAATGATCAGCTTCTCGGTCCTCTTCTGGCAAAACTATTGCGCTCTCGTACTTCAGATTGGCAATAGCCACGAGCATACCAACAGCAGTGACATAAAGTGCGGCCGTTCCAAATTCTTCGGCGCTAAACATTCTGCGGAGCACAGGCTGAAATAGTATGGGAATGAGTTGAGCAAGCACCGTACCCACAATCAGTGTAGCCGAATTGCGAAGTAGTCCAGAGTTGGTAAAATATTGTCGGATGCGTTGGTACATAAGTGAGCTAACTCTACAAAGATAATCAAATCAAAATGTATTCATTTTTAGCGCAAATAACATAGGAGCAGTATATTTGTGCAAACTTTCAACAAAATGAAAAACGTAGCAGTAATTGGTGCAGGCACCATGGGAAATGGCATCGCACACGTCTTTGCTCAATTTGGATACAACGTCAATCTAATCGATGTTTCAGAAGCCGCCCTCGAGCGCGCCATCGGCACAATTGCTAAAAACCTCGACCGCCAAGTTGCCAAAGGCAGCCTCACCGAGGAGCAGAAAGCCCAAACACTTCAAAACCTCAAGACCTTTTCCAATATGGCTGAAGGTGTCAAAGACGTAGAACTTGTGGTAGAAGCTGCTACAGAAAACGTTGATCTCAAACTTAAAATATTCAAAGACCTCGATGCCTTTACAGCTCCTGAGGTCATCCTCGCCACCAATACATCGTCTATCTCGATCACCAAAATTGCTGCGGTAACCAATCGCCCAGACAAGGTCATTGGCATGCACTTCATGAATCCTGTACCGGTCATGAAACTAGTTGAAATCATTCGTGGTTATTCTACTTCTGACGAGGTTACAGCGCTCATTATGGAAACCTCGCGCAGCTTGTCTAAAGTACCAGTTGAGGTCAATGACTACCCAGGTTTTGTAGCCAATCGCATCTTAATGCCCATGATCAACGAAGCCATTTATACGTTATTTGAAGGCGTTGCTGGCGTAGAAGAAATCGACACCGTCATGAAACTCGGTATGGCACACCCTATGGGGCCGCTGCAACTTGCCGACTTCATTGGTTTAGATGTTTGTTTGGCTATTTTAGAAGTCTTGCACGACGGTTTTGGCAATCCAAAATACGCGCCGTGTCCGTTGCTCGTCAATATGGTGATGGCCGGTAAAAAAGGCGTGAAGTCAGGTGAAGGTTTCTATTCTTGGACGCACGGCACTAAAGATTTAGTGGTTGCTGCCAATTTCAAGAAATAGAAAAACGAGCCTCGTCGCTTTCTTTTAATTTTTCTAAAACGATTCGATCAATCGGAAAGGTAAGTGCACTGGCTTCTAATTCCAGAAGCGGTACCCAGCGCTGCTTTTCTTGTTCGGCGGTAAATGGGATAGTATACTTTTCATCAAAAGGGAGTGCTGCGCGTTTGAGTTTCACGAGGTAGTAAAAAGCCACCAAATTGCTTTGATCGAAAGCCGATAGCTGATGAAATTCATTAACGTAGAAAAAGTCAGCGGCTGTACACTCGAGTTCAAGTTCTTCTTGGAGTTCTCTAAATAGCGCGTCTTTGATGCCTTCGCCATGTTCTACACCTCCGCCAGGAAACTTCGTGAAAAAAGTACCAAAACGACATTCGTCTGAGAGCAGGATTTCTCCGAACTCATTTAGAATTAAAGCGTAAACACGCAGGTTGAAACGACCCAATTAGCGAATAAACTTGAAGTTTCTTCCTGGATAAACCGCAGCTTCCTCGAGTTCTTCCTCGATGCGCAGCAATTGGTTGTATTTAGCCATGCGGTCTGAACGCGAGGCTGAACCCGTTTTGATTTGACCACAATTGAGTGCCACGGCAAGGTCGGCGATGGTGTTGTCTTCGGTTTCGCCACTGCGGTGACTCATGACCGAAGAATATCCGTTGCGTGTAGCCAAATTAACGGCTTCGATGGTTTCTGTAAGCGTACCGATTTGGTTGACCTTTACAAGAATGGAATTGGCTACGCCTTGTTCGATGCCTTGTTGGAGTCTTTTGGAATTGGTCACAAAAAGATCATCGCCCACTAATTGGATTTTGTGTCCTAATTTTTCTGTAGCGAGTTTCCAACCTGCCCAGTCGTCTTCGGCTAAGCCGTCTTCGATGGAGATGATTGGGTAGCGCTCGCACCAATCTGCCCAGAATGCAACCATTTCTGCTGAAGTCCTGGATTCTCCTGTTGAGGCAAAATTATATTTACCAGTGGCCTCATCATAAAATTCAGATGCTGCAGCGTCAAGTGCAATGTACATGTCAACGCCAGGTTTAAAGCCAGCTTTTTCGATGGCTTCCATCACTACTTGCAATGCTTCTTCATTGGAACCTAAGCTAGGGGCAAAACCACCTTCGTCACCGACGTTGGTAGACATTCCTCTGGATTTTAAGACTGCTTTTAAATGATGAAATACTTCTGTTCCCCAACGCAAACCTTCCGAAAAACTTTTGGCGCCAAATGGCATGACCATAAATTCTTGGATGTCGATGAGGTTATCTGCGTGAGAACCACCATTGAGGATGTTCATCATGGGTACAGGCATGGTTACTGCACCTACACCACCAATGTATTGAAACAAACTAAGCCCCGCTTCTGCAGCCGCAGCTTTGGCAATAGCCAAAGAAGTTCCGAGAATGGCGTTGGCACCTAAATTTGATTTATTGGGTGTGTTGTCTAGGGCGAGTAGGAGGTAGTCAATTTTCTTTTGTTCAAAGATGTCCATGCCGAGCAAGGCATTTTGAATTGTTGTATTGACGTTTTCAACTGCTTTGAGCACACCTTTCCCGAGGTATTGGGATTGATCGCCATCGCGGAGTTCTACGGCCTCATGAATACCTGTAGAGGCACCAGAGGGCACTGCCGCGCGTCCGAGTACACCATTTTCTGTAAGGACATCAACTTCAATGGTTGGGTTGCCGCGTGAATCTAAAATTTGACGGGCGTGGATGCTGGCGATAAAACTCATTTTGCTTGGTGTTGTTGCATGTATTGAATAAAGGTATCAAAAAGGTAACGGGAGTCGTGCGGACCCGCCGATGCTTCTGGATGGTATTGAACAGAGAATACGGGCTTGTCTTTGATGGCAATGCCTGCAACTGTGTGGTCGTTGAGGTGTTCGTGTGTCACTTCAATAGCTGGATTCAAGGCTATACTTTCTCTGGTGATCACAAAACCGTGGTTTTGTGAGGTAATTTCGCCTTTCCCAGTCTTTAAATTCAAAATAGGATGGTTGATACCGCGGTGTCCGTTGAACATTTTCTCGGTTTTGAGCCCTTGGCTGAGGCCAAGAATTTGGTGACCTAAACAAATGCCGAATACGGGTGTGCTGCCGGCTGCAATTTCTTTGACAAGCGCAATGCTTTGCGTCATGACCGATGGGTCGCCAGGGCCGTTTGAAAGCATGTAGCCATCTGGTTCAAAAGCGTCGAGCTCCGCTTTTGTGGTATGCATTGGGAATACCTTTACATGACAACCGCGCTCTACTAAGCAGCGCACAATATTTTTCTTGACGCCGAAGTCTAGCAAGGAGACACGGTATTGTGGATTTTCAGGACAAACCTCGTAAGCTGTGCTCGTGGTAACGCGCGATGAAAGTTCAAGTCCATCCATAGATGGTACTTCTTTGAGCTTTTCTTCGAGGATGGCTACGTCTAGAATTTCTGAGGAAATAATGGCGTTCATGGCGCCTTTGTTGCGGATATGACGCACGAGTGCACGCGTATCTATATCTGAGATACCTACTGTGCCATTGTTTTCCATAAGGTCTTGTAGCGAGCCTTCCGCTGCACTGCGCGAAAAACCGTTGGAGAACTTTTTGGTAATGAGCCCAGCAATTTTGATTGAATCTGATTCGATTTCGGCGGTATGCACACCGTAATTGCCAATGTGGGAAGTTGTCATGATCAGGATCTGTCCGAGGTAAGAAGGATCGGTAAAAACCTCTTGATAGCCGGTCATGCCTGTATTGAATGCGATTTCACCACCGGTAGTTCCTATTTTGCCAATGGCAATGCCTTTGAATACTGTGCCATCTTCTAAAAGGAGAATAGCTGCTTGATTTTGCTGCATCTATAAATTTTCTCCAAAATTACGGACTTTGTTAAAATAGGAGGGGTATAAAAACAAAAAAGGCGGACATTGTCCGCCTTTTTTATCAACATAATGTCAATTTATTCTTCAGTTTTCTCTTCTTCAGTTGCAGTTCCAGCTTCTTCAGTTGATTCTGTAGCTGGCGTTTCTTCAACAACCTCAGCAACTGGTGCTTCTTCAACAACCTCAGCAGCCGGTGCTTCTTCAGCAACTTCAGCAACTGGTGTTTCTTCAACAACCTCAGCAGCCGGTGCTTCTTCAGCAACTTCAGCAACTGGTGCGTCTTCAACAACTTCTGCAGTTGTTGCCGCAACACCTTCGCTAGCTTTACCACCACGACGTGAGCGACGTGTAGTTTTCTTGCTATCGTTGTTGTTGTACAATTCGTTGAAGTCAACGATTTCGATCATACACATTTCTGCGTTGTCACCTAAACGGTAACCAGTGCGGATAATACGTGTGTAACCACCATCGCGGTTTGCAATTTTTGGCGCAACTTCTCTAAATAATTCAGTGACGGCTTCTTTACTTTGTAGGTAGGAGAAGACAACACGACGAGAGTGTGTAGAATCTGTTTTTGATTTTGTGAGCAATGGCTCAACAAATACGCGCAATGATTTTGCTTTTGCAATGGTAGTAGTGATGCGCTTGTGTTCGATCAAAGAACAAGCCATGTTTTGAAGCATTGCTTTGCGGTGGCCAGTCTTTCTTCCTAAGTGATTTACTTTATTTCCGTGTCTCATGACTTAAAATCTTAATCTCTGTCTAATTTATATTTTGCGACATTCATCCCGAAAGTCAAGCCTTTGCTATCGACGAGGTCTTCTAGCTCAGTAAGTGATTTCTTGCCGAAGTTTCTGAATTTCAATAAGTCAGATTTGGCATAGGATACGAGGTCTCCAAGTGTTTCTACGTCTGCAGCTTTCAAGCAATTGAGGGCACGAACTGAAAGGTCCATGTCTACCAATTTGGTCTTAAGTAACTGACGCATGTGTAGTGATGTTTCGTCGAATTCTTCTGATTCAGCTTTGATCTCACTGTCTAAAGTGATGCGCTCATCAGAGAACAACATGAAGTGGTGAATCAAAATTTTAGCAGCTTCTTTCAAGGCATCTTTCGGATGAATAGAACCATCTGTTTTGATGTGGAAAACCAATTTCTCGTAGTCAGTTTTTTGCTCAACACGGTAGTTTTCAATACTGTACTGAACATTGACGATCGGTGTGAAAATAGAGTCGATGCTAATTGTTCCGAAAGGTGCGTTAGCAGATTTGTTCTCATCTGCAGGTACATAACCACGACCTTTAACAATCGTGAGTTCCATTTCAAATTTAACTGAAGACTCCATGTTACAAATAACGAGGTCAGGGTTCAAGACCTGAAATGCACTTGTAAATTTACCGAGATCACCGGCAGTGAGTTGTTGTTGGTTGCTAACTGAAACAATAACAGTTTCAGTGTCTGTTCCTTCGATCTGACGCTTGAAGCGTACTTGCTTGAGGTTCAAAACAATTTCTGTAACGTCTTCTACAATACCTTTGAGGGTAGTGAATTCGTGGTCTGCACCCTGAATTTTAATAGACGAAATTGCAAAACCTTCTAAGGAAGAAAGCAAAATTCGACGGAGGGAGTTACCAATGGTAATTCCGTAGCCCGGTTCTAGCGGACGAAACTCAAATTCTCCGTTGAAATCATCGGAGTTGAGCATGATAACCTTGTCAGGTTTTTGAAAATCCAATATTGCCATTTTCTATCGCTTAGGGTTATTTAGAATACAATTCGACGATCAATTGCTCGCGAATATTTTCTGGGATCATTTCTCTTGCAGGTAAGTTTAATAATTTACCGCTCATGCTTGATGAATCCCAATCAAGCCAATCGTATGTTTTATTGCTAGCAGTAAGTGAACCTGTAATAGCTTCTAAAGACTTTGATTTTTCGCGAACGCCTACGACGTCACCGATACGCAAAGTATATGAAGGAATATTTACAACTTCTCCGTTAACTGTAATGTGTTTGTGAGAAACAAGCTGACGTGCGCCACGACGAGTAGGAGAGATACCTAAGCGGTAAACTGTGTTGTCTAAGCGAGCTTCGCAAAGTTGCAATAACACTTCACCGGTAATACCTTTCATGCGTGATGCTTTCTCAAACATGTTTGCAAACTGACGCTCAAGAATTCCGTAAGTGTACTTCGCTTTTTGCTTTTCACCTAACTGAACTGCGTATTCAGATTGCTTGCCACCTCTTCTTTTGGATGGACCGTGTTGTCCTGGGCCGTAATTTCTTCTTTCCAAGGATTTGTCTGGGCCAAAAATTGGATCGCGGAAACGACGCGCAATTTTTGATTTGGGACCTCTGTATCTTGCCATTATAAATAAAATTGTGCAGGCGTCATGAATTAAGGCATTCCTTCGATGACAATAAGCCCGCAGGTTAAAAAAAAACTATACTCTTCTTCTTTTTGGAGGACGACAACCGTTGTGTGGCATTGGTGTCACGTCAACGATTTCTGTTACTTCAATGCCTGAATTGTGAAGGGCACGGATCGCAGACTCACGTCCTGCTCCTGGGCCTTTTACAAATACACGCACTCTACGTAGTCCGAAGTCATGTGCTTCTTTTGATGCGTCTTCTGCTGCGATTTGTGCAGCATAAGGCGTGTTCTTTTTAGAACCTTTGAAGCCCATCTTGCCTGCAGATGACCAAGAGATCACTTGTCCGGCATTGTTCGTTAAAGAAATGATGATGTTATTGAAACTCGCTTGGATATGCGCTTCTCCGGCAGCATCAACTTTAACGTTCTTCTTCTTTTTTTGGTTTGCTTTTGCCATTTTATTGGGAACTAGTTATTATTTAGTTGCTTTTTTCTTGTTCGCAACAGTCTTACGTTTTCCTTTACGTGTGCGAGAGTTGTTTTTGGTTCTTTGACCACGAAGCGGTAAGCCTAAACGGTGACGAATTCCGCGCTGACATCCGATGTCCATGAGGCGCTTGATGTTCAACTGAACTTCTGAGCGCAACTGACCTTCCGTTTTGATTTCATTAACGGTGTTACGAATAGCGGCTAATTGGTCATCGTTCCAATCCTGGACTTTGATGTTTTCATCAATACCGTTTGTGTTCAAAATCATTTGAGCTTTACTTCTACCGATTCCGTAGATGTAAGTCAAGCCAATGACTCCTCTTTTGTTTTTTGGTAAATCTATACCTGCAATACGTGCCATATACTTATAATTATCCTTGACGTTGTTTTAATTTCGGATTCTTCTTGTTGATCACGTAAATTTTACCTTTACGCTTCACAATCTTGCAATCTGCAGTTCTCTTTTTAACTGATGCTCTGACTTTCATAATTCTAGTTATTTGTATCTAAAAGATATTCTACCTTTTGTTAAATCATAAGGAGACATTTCTACTTTAACGCGGTCTCCAGGAAGTATTTTAATGTAAAACATGCGCATTTTGCCAGAAATATGAGCAGTGATGACATGTCCGTTTTCGAGTTCTACTCTAAACATTGCGTTGGGCAAAGCCTCGAGTATTGTGCCGTCTTGTTCTATGGAAGTTTGTTTTGCCATATTTTACATTCCAGATAATTCGTTAGCACCTCTACGACCTCTTACACGTGTACCGTCCATGAGTGAATCCATGTTGCGGTTTAATTGGTAAGTTTCGATTTGTTGGAGGGTATCGAGGACAACACCAACCATGATCAAGATGGAAGTTCCACCAAAGAACATGGCAAAGCTGTCATTGACACCTGCTAGTTTTGCAATTGAAGGCAAAATAGCAATCATTGCAAGGAACAAAGATCCTGGGAAAGTGATGCGAGAAACGACTTGATCGACGTGCTCAGCTGTTTCTTCACCTGGACGAACCCCTGGGATAAAACCACCAGACTTTTTGAGGTCATCGGCGATTTTGCTTGGGTTGATCATAATAGCGGTGTAGAAGTATGTGAACACTACAATTAAAATAACCAAAAGAAGGTTGTAGCTAAAACCGTATGGGTCTCCAAGGGTTTTGGTCAACCAACCACCGTTTTGATCTTGCGTCACTCCTTGATAAACCATCATTGGGATGGTCATAATTGCTTGCGCAAAAATGATAGGCATTACACCACTTGCGTTGATTTTGATAGGCAAGTAGTTGCGTGCACCGTTTACATCTTCCATTGCTCTGGCACCGGCAACGCGCTTCGCTGTATTCAGCGGAATGCGTCGGACACCTTGCACAATGAGGATAGTGATGAGG
This sequence comes from Crocinitomicaceae bacterium, assembly GCA_021738405.1. Lineage (GTDB taxonomy): Bacteria > Bacteroidota > Bacteroidia > Flavobacteriales_D > Crocinitomicaceae > UBA952. The sequence continues at coordinate 17,084 of JAIPCC010000008.1, forward strand.
ATGATCAAGAAGAACATCACGATTTCCAATACCAAACGAATGAGGTTACCCGCTTCAACTGATTTACCAAATTCTGCAAAGAATGCACCTGGTAAGCGAGAGAGGATACCTACTGTAATGAGTAGAGAAATACCGTTTCCAATACCGCGCTCCGTAATGCGTTCTCCAAGCCATACAGCAAACATAGACCCTGCAATTAACAACATAATGGTTTGTGTCCACCAAAATGTATCAGGGTTGTCTGGCATTGCGTTTTTGTTACTTACGTAAAGTGTAAGGTAACTTGGGGCTTGCAAAGCACAAATGACAATTGTCAAGAGACGGGTATAGTTATTGATTTGCTTTCTGCCTGATTCTCCTTCATTTTGCATTTTTTGAACCGCTGGAACAGCCATTCCTAACAATTGCATGATGATGGAGGCACTGATGTAAGGCATGATGCCAAGTGCCATGATCGAAGCATTGGTGAATCCTCCACCGGAAAATACGGAGAGGATACTTTCTAGAAAGTTTTGGTCTGTCGCCGTGCTTGTCAGGGCATCGTACTTGACGCCTGGCAAAATCACGAAGGATCCTACTCGGTAAGTAAGAATAAGGCCAAGTGTCAAGAGTATGCGCTTGCGCAGCTCTTCAACTTTCCAGATATTTTGCAGGTTGGTTATTAATCGTTTCATCTAAAAGCGTGCAAAGATAGTTAGATTTTTGTACATGTACCACCTAAAGCTTCAATTGCAGCAATTGCTGTTGTTGAAAAACCGTTAGCAGATATGTTCACTTTTGCTTTTAAGTCACCACGACCAAGTACTTTGACGAGCTCGTTGTTGGATAAAAGACCGTTCTCACGCATGACTTCTGGAGTGATATCCAAGATGCCTTTTACGCTGGCGAGGTTTTCGATGATATCGAGGTTAATGGCTTTATATTCAACACGATTGATGTTTTTAAAACCAAATTTCGGTACACGACGTTGCAAAGGCATTTGTCCACCTTCAAAACCAATTTTGGTTTTGTAACCAGAACGAGATTTTGCACCCTTGTGTCCACGTGTGGAGGTACCACCGCGTCCTGATCCTTGACCACGACCGATACGCTTTTCCGCTTTGATCGAGCCTGCTGCTGGTGTAAGATTATGTAATTCCATTTCTTTCTTAGTCTATTGTTCCACTACTAGAATAAGGTGTTTTACCTTATTCACCATTCCCATAATTTGAGGGGTTACCTCTTTTTCTATAACTTGGTTCAAGCGACGAAAACCTAAAGCTTGGATTGTAGCTTTTTGATCAGCTGGACGCTTGATCGCACTTTTCACGAGTTTGATTTTGATTGTGCTCATTGCTGAATATTTTAACCGTTGAATACTTTATCAAGGGAAATTCCACGTTGACGAGCAACTGCAACTGCATCGCGCATGTTTGAAAGTGCGTCCATAGTTGCTTTTACTACGTTGTGTGGGTTAGATGATCCTTGAGATTTTGCCAATACATTGTGTACGCCAACGCTTTCGAGTACAGCGCGCATCGCACCACCGGCGATAACACCAGTACCTTCAGTAGCTGGCTTGAGGAATACCTCAGCACCACCAAATTTACCTTTTTGTTCGTGCGGTACAGTACCTCTAAGAATAGGAACTTTGATCAAGTTTTTCTTAGCGTCGTCGATGCCTTTAGTAATGGCTTCGGTAACTTCTTTCGCTTTACCAAGACCATGACCTACAACACCGTGTTCGTCACCAACTACAACAATAGCTGAGAAACTGAACGTACGACCACCTTTAGTTACTTTGGTAACACGGTTTACAGCTACGAGTTTGTCTTTTAACTCGATATCCGCTGATTTCACTCTGTTTACGATTTGTGCTGCCATTTTTCTTAAAATTTGAGTCCTCCTTCACGTGCTGAATCAGCCAAGGATTTAATTCTACCATGATACAAGTAACCATTGCGGTCAAAAACTACGCGTTCTACACCTGCTTTTTGAGCAACTTCTGCGATTTTCTTTCCGACAACTACTGCCTGATTAACTTTGTTAACTTTTTGCGCATCATCCATTTTGAGTGAACCAGCAGAGGCAAGCGTACGACCTGTGTTGTCGTCGATTACTTGCGCATAAATTTGCTTGTTACTTCTGAATACTGTAAGACGCGGAATAGCTGAAGTACCGAAAATTTTCTTTCTAATTCTTCGCTTGATTTTTGCTCTTCTTAAAACTTTATTTAGTGCCATAATTCTTTCGATTATTTTTTACCTGCTGACTTACCAGCTTTTCTACGAATTTCTTCACCTACAAAGCGGATACCTTTTCCTTTGTATGGTTCAGGTTTTCTGAAAGAGCGAATCTTGGCTGCAACTTGACCGAGTAATTGCTTGTCGTGTGACTCTAGTGTGACGACTGGTGCTTTACCTTTTTCAGTTACAGTGGTAACGTTCACTTCTTTCGGGATTTCCAAAATAATGGCATGTGAAAATCCGAGGGCTAATTCGAGTTGTTGACCAACTGCGTTGGCACGGTAACCAACTCCAATTACTTCCATTGCTTTTTTGAATCCTTCTGATACACCGTGGATCATGTTGAATACCAAAGCGCGGTATAAACCATGCTTGGAACGGTGATCTGGTGCGTCAGTAGCACGCGCAAAAGTAATGACGTTATCTTCAATGCTTACACTTACCGAAGCATCAATGTGTTGTGTTAATTCGCCTTTTTTCCCTTTAACCGTGATCACGGAATCTTTCAACGTCACTTCGACGCCGCTAGGGATTGTTATAGGTGCTTTTCCAATTCTTGACATTGCTCTTAATTTTTAGTAAACGTAACAAAGAACTTCACCACCAATTTTTTGGTGACGTGCTTCTTTATCTGTAATCACACCGCGAGATGTAGAAACGATGGCAATACCTAAACCATTCAAAACGCGTGGCATTTCTTCGGCACTGCTGTATTTTCTAAGTCCTGGACGTGAAGCACGTTGCAATTTAGTAATAGCTGGTACACGCGTAGACATATTGTATTTCAAGGCGATTTTAATCGTTCCTTGTTTGTTGTCTTCCTCAAATTTGTAGTTGAGGATATACCCTTGATCAAACAAAATTTGTGTCATTGCACGTTTAATGTTTGAACCTGGGATATCTACGGTCTTCAAGCCTGCTGCACTCGCATTTCTGATGCGGGTGAGGAAATCTGCTATTGGATCTGTATTCATTTCTTTAGTTTTATCTTAATTACCAACTTGCTTTCTTAACTCCGGGGATTTTACCAGCCAAAGCCATCTCGCGGAAAGTAACCCTTGAGATACCAAATTGACGCATATACCCTCTCGGACGACCAGTTAAGCCACAACGGTTGTGTTTTCTGATTTTAGAAGAGTTTGCTGGTAATTTTTGCAATTTCATCATTGCATCCCATTTTTGAGACTGAACTTCTTCAGATGCATCTGTTGACTTCAAAATTTTGGTGAGTTCCGCACGTTTCTTTTCGTAACGGTTTACTAACCTTTCTCTTTTGCGCTCACGCGCTTTCATTGATTCTTTAGCCATTTCTATTACTTTTTAATAAATGGAAAACCAAATGCATCCAACAATGCTTTTGCCTCTTCGTCGCTCGCTGCTGAAGTCACGAAGGTGATGTCCATACCGAGGATACGATTTACTTTATCAATATCAATTTCTGGGAAAATGATGTGTTCTTTGATACCGAGGTTGAAGTTACCACGACCGTCAAATCCTTTTGGGTTGATCCCGCGGAAGTCACGTGTTCTTGGTAGCGCCACAGCAAGTAAACGATCTAGGAAGTCGTACATGCGGTCACCGCGAAGGGTAACTTTTGTACCAATTGGCATCCCTTTACGCAACTTAAAGTTGGAGATATCTTTCTTAGAAATGGTTGTAATTGCTTTTTGACCAGCGATACGAGATAAGTCAGCAGCTGCGCTATCGATCAATTTCTTGTCGGCAACTGCATCACCCATACCTTGGCTGAGTACAATTTTTTCTAACTTAGGAACGCTCATTACAGATTTGTAATTGAAACGCTCTTGAAGCGTTTGCTTGATCTCGTTCCTGTACTTTTCTTTTAATCTTGGCGTGTAACTCATTACTTAATCACCTCCCCTGATTTTTTGGAATAACGTACTAATTTACCTTCTACCTCTTTTCTTCCGATACGGCTAGCAACACCGTTGCTCATGACCATAAGGTTAGAAATGTTGATCGAACCTTCTTTTTCTTCGATACCACCTTGAGGATTTGTTGCGCTTGGCTTGTTGTGTTTCTTAACCATGTTAACACCTTCAACAGTTGCACGCATTTTTTCGCGATCGATGGTGGCAACTTTGCCCTCACGACCTTTGGATTCACCAGAAATAACCTTCACGGTGTCGCCAATCTTGATGTGTAATTTCTTTTGCATTACTCAATGATTTATAACACCTCAGGTGCTAGTGAAACAATTTTCATGTAGTTGCTTTCGCGCAATTCACGAGCTACTGGCCCGAAAATACGCGTTCCACGCATTTCGCCACCTTGGTTAAGGATCACACAAGCGTTGTCGTCGAAGCGAATGTAAGAACCGTCTGCACGACGAATTTCTTTTTTCGTTCTCACAACAACTGCTTTAGCTACTGAACCTTTTTTGACGGCTGCGTTTGGCATTGCACTTTTAACGGCAACAACAATTTTGTCACCAACTGAAGCATAACGTCGTCTTGTACCGCCTAAAACGCGGATGACCAACACTTCCTTTGCTCCTGAGTTGTCTGCTACTGATAGTCTGGATTCTGTTTGTATCATTTTATCCGATTATTTAGCGCGTTCTACAATTTCTACCATTCTCCAGTTCTTTGATTTACTCAAAGGACGTGTTTCCATGATGCGAACGGTGTCACCGATATGACAATCGTTGTTCTCGTCGTGAGCAATAAATCTGGTAGTTTTCTTAACGAACTTACCATATTTAGGGTGCTTCACTTTACGCTCAACAGAAACGACAATGGATTTCTCCATTTTGTCACTGGTTACGACACCAATTCTTTCTTTTCTTAAATTTCGTTTTTCCATGTTCATTTTTTTATCTCAGGATTAAGCCTGATTTGAACGGTTAGTTAACTCTGTGCTCAATCTTGCTACCAGCTTGCGCATATGATGAATGCGCAAAGGATTTTCAATTGGAGCCAATTTGTGCGTCAACTTCAAGTTGGCCAATTGACCTTTGAAGTCGTCCAAACGGCCTTGTAAATCCGCTGTAGAAAGTTTTGTGATTTCTGTTTGTTTCATCTTTATCGATTAAACTGGTAAAACATAATCATTGCGAACAATGAACTTGCATTTCACAGGCAACTTCTGTGCGGCAAGACGCATTGCTTCTTTTGCAATGTCGTAAGCGACACCATCTGCTTCGAACATGATCGTTCCTGGTTTGATCACGGCAACCCAGTGACTTGGTGCACCCTTACCTTTACCCATACGTACTTCAGCTGGTTTTGAGGTAACCGGCTTGTCTGGGAATATTCGGATCCAAACTTTTCCTTCACGCTTCATGTATCGAGTAACGGCGATACGAGAAGCTTCAATCTGACGTGAAGTAATCCATCCTGGTTCCAAAGACTTTAATCCGAAAGATCCGAACGCGATCGTTGATCCACGATGGGCCAAACCACGGTTTCTTCCTTTCTGTACTCTTCTAAATTTTGTTCTTTTAGGCTGTAACATTTCCTGTCAATTTAACTGTCTTATTACTTTTTCTTTCTTTTGAACGACGCAGGTTTGCGATCGCCTCCTTGGTTGTTTCCTGCACCGGTATTCATGCCGATGTTAGGAGCGAGGTCGCGCTTACCATATACTTCACCGCGGCAAATCCACACTTTAACACCAATACGACCGTATGTAGTGTGTGCTTCAGAGACTGCGTAGTCGATGTCGGCACGGAATGTATGCAAAGGTGTACGTCCGTCTTTGTACATTTCTGTACGAGCCATTTCAGCTCCGTTCAAACGGCCAGAGATTTTAACTTTAATCCCTTCAGCACCCATGCGCATAGATCCTGCGATTGCCATCTTAATGGCACGACGGAAAGAAATACGTGCTTCTAATTGACGAGAAATACCATCAGCAACTAAGCGAGCGTCTAATTCAGGACGTTTTACTTCGAAGATGTTGATTTGAATTTCTTTCTTAGTCAACTTTTTCAATTCTTCTTTTAGTTTGTCAACTTCTTGACCACCTTTTCCGATGATGACACCAGGACGGGCAGTATTGATCGTAACAGTAACTAGTTTGAGGGTGCGCTCGATGATGATTTTAGCAATACTTGCTTTCGCCAAACGAGCGTTCAGGTAACGACGGATTTGATCGTCTTCAACGATTTTATCTTTGTAGTCGTTGCCACCGTACCAATTTGATTCCCATCCGTGGATGTAACCAAGTCTATTTCCAATTGGATTCGTTTTTTGTCCCATTTCTTCTAGTTATTTAGTACCATCAACTACGATCGTCACGTGGTTCGATCTTTTTCTAATTCTGTGTGCACGACCTTGTGGTGCTGGTTGAATGCGTTTGAGCATTGTACCGCAACCAACTTCAATACGACTCACTACGAGTGTTTCTTGGCTGATGTCTGCACCTTCGTTTTTTTGTTCCCAGTTTGCAATTGCAGAACGGAGAAGTTTACCAAGGCTTGTAGAAGCATCTTTACTATTGAAGTGGAGGATGTTCAAAGCTTTATTGACTTCAACACCACGAATCAAATCAGCAACTAATCTCATCTTGCGAGGAGATATAGGTGAATCATTCAAGCGCGCGATGGCCATTGACTTTTTATTCTCTTTTAGCTCTTCAGCTCTTAAGCGTTTTCTAGCTCCCATGACTGTAATAATTCTTAACGTTTCTTATCTTTTTTATTACCGGCGTGGCCACGGAAGTTTCGAGTAGGGGAAAATTCTCCTAGTTTGTGACCTACCATATTTTCCGTAACGAATACAGGAATGAACTTGTTGCCGTTGTGAACAGCGAAAGTCAAACCGACAAATTCCGGAGTAATCGTGGACGCTCGTGACCATGTTTTGATAACAGCTTTGCTGCTAGACTCTTGAGCATCGTCAACACGTTTCATCAACTTATAGTGAACAAACGGTGGTTTCTTTAATGAACGACTCATACCTTAATTATTTCTTTCTTCTTTCTACAATTAACTTATCGGAATACTTGGTCTTGGATCTTGTTTTGAATCCTTTCGCAGGCATACCATTTCTAGAGCGTGGGTGACCACCAGAGTTACGGCCTTCACCACCACCCATCGGGTGATCAACTGGGTTCATCACAACACCACGTACACGTGGGCGGCGACCTAACCAGCGAGAGCGTCCTGCTTTACCAGAGACAACTAGATTGTGTTCTGCATTTGAAACAGAACCAATTGTAGCAAGACAAGTTGTAAGAATCATACGTGTTTCACCTGAAGGCATTTTAACGATAGCGTATTTGCCATCACGTGCATTCAATTGTGCGTAAGTACCTGCACCGCGTGCAATGATACCTCCAGCACCTGGCTTCAATTCGATATTGTGAATAACAGTACCTAGTGGAACGTCAGAAAGGAACATGGCATGACCAACATTTGGCAATGCTGTTTTTCCTGAAAGTATTACGTCACCAACTTTTAATCCGTTAGGAGCAATGATGTAGCGTTTTTCACCATCTGCGTAAAACAACAATGCGATGTTTGCAGTACGGTTTGGATCGTATTCAATAGATTTTACAGTAGCAGGGATATCAAACTTTTCACGCTTGAAATCAATGATACGATATCTTTGCTTGTGACCTCCACCAAGGTAGCGCATGGTCATGCGACCATCGTTGTTACGACCACCTGATTTTTTCATCGGTGCCAACAAACTCTTCTCTGGCGTCGCTTTTGTAAGCTCTGCAAAGTCAGTAGCTACTTTATGGCGCTGACCCGGAGTTGTTGGTTTAAATTTTTTCAAACTCATGGTTAAACATTAATAATTGTTAAATAAATCAATGGTTTCACCATCTGCTATCGTTACTACAGCCTTCTTCCATTGTTTGCTTTTTTGCTCAACAATGCCTTTATTCGTGTACTTCACAGAGGATACCCCACCACCATAGTTTAATGTATGAACATCTGTGACATGTACTCCATACATCTTTTCGATGGCATTTTTAATTTCGATTTTGTTGGACTTACGGTCCACTTCAAAAGTAAAGCGGTTTGAAAGCTCGCTTAATTTTGTTGCTTTTTCCGTAATGACCGGCTTCTTGATAATAGTTTGCATAACGCTTAGTTAAGAATCGTTTGAATTTTCTCAATAGAGCTTTCAGCCAAGATCACTTTCGATGCGTTAAGCACGTCGTAAGTGTTAAAGGAATCTGCTGTTACGACTTTTACACGTCCAAGGTTACGTGAAGCGAGGTAAACGCTATCCGTTTTGTCACCGAGGATAAAAAGTACTTTTTGGTTCTCAAGGTTGAGCGTAGACAAAAGCGCTTTGAAGTCTTTTGTTTTTGCTTCCATGTTGAGGTCTTGAATGACCATTAGAGAGTCGCTTTTTGCTTTGAAAGCAAATGCAGACTTACGTGCCAAACGCTTCAACTTCACGTTTAATTTGAAGTGGTAGTTGCGTGGACGTGGTCCGAAGATACGGCCTCCACCAACACGTGTACCAGATTTAGCAGAACCCGCACGTGCACCACCTGTACCTTTTTGACGCTTGAGTTTTTTGGTAGAACCAGCAATCTCGTTGCGCTCTTTGGACTTGTGAGTACCTTGGCGTTTGTTTGCTAAATGTTGTTTGACATCCAAGTAAATTGCGTGGTTGTTTGGTTCAATTCCAAACACCTCGTCTGCAAGGGTTACTGACTGAGCAGTAGCTGCACCTTTTGAATCGTAGATCTTCAGTTTCATTACTTGACAATTGTTACGGTTGAACCATTTGCACCTGGAATCGATCCTTTAATGATCACGAGATTCTTGTCTGCAATTACCTTTAAAATTTGTAAGTTGGACTGCTTGCGTCTTTTGTTACCCATTTGACCTGCCATGCGCATTCCTTTGAATACACGTGCAGGATAGGAACAAGCACCGATAGAACCCGGTGCACGAAGACGGTTGTGCTGACCGTGTGTAGCTTGTCCAACTCCACCAAATCCGTGGCGACGAACAACCCCTTGGAAACCTTTACCTTTTGTGGTGCCGGTTACATCGACGAACTCACCTTCTTCGAAAAGGTTAACGTCAATGGTGTCTCCTAAGTTAGCAGTGTCGAATCCTTTGAATTCAACCAACTTGGCTTTAGGAGCCGTGTTTGATTTTTTGAAATGACCTTTCAATGCATTGGGGGTGTTTTTCTCTTTGCGAGCACCGAATCCCAACTGAACTGCATCGTAACCATCCCTGTCTTGTGTTTTGACTTGCGTCACAACACAAGGACCAGCTTCTATGACTGTGCATGGCATTGATTTGCCCTCAGCACTGAAGATGCTAGTCATCCCGATTTTGCGTCCAATAATTCCTGGCATATACTAGTTGTTAAAAATTACACTTTGATTTCTACGTCAACTCCACTAGGAAGCTCCAACTTCATGAGGGCATCTACTGTCTTAGAAGAACTGCTGTAGATATCCATCAAACGCTTGTAGGCACACAATTCGAATTGCTCACGCGCCTTTTTGTTCACGTGTGGTGAACGAAGTACGGTGTAAATTCTTTTGTGTGTTGGAAGTGGAATAGGACCACTTACCACAGCACCTGTAGACTTAACTGTTTTTACGATTTTCTCTGCCGATTTATCGAGCAAGTTGTGATCGTAAGATTTTAATTTTATTCTGATTTTTTGGCTCATCTGCTTAACTTTTTATGCTTTGACTTAACCTTTTGATTTTGCGACTACGTCTTCGGCGATGTTTCTTGGCGCTTCAGCATAGTGTGAAAACTCCATTGAAGAACTTGCACGACCTGAAGTAATGGTACGCAATTGCGTTACGTAACCGAACATTTCAGATAATGGAACGTCAGCTTTTAATACTTTCGCACCATTGCGGTCGTCCATTCCTTTCATCATTCCGCGACGACGGTTGAGGTCACCAACGACATCACCCATGTTTTCTTCTGGTGTAACGACTTCTAATTTCATGATTGGTTCGAGTAGGATAGGGCTACATGCTTTCAAAGCTGCACGGTAGGCCATTTTCGCACACAATTCGAATGATAAAGAGTCGGAGTCAACATTGTGGTAAGAACCATCTAATAACTCAACAACTAAAGCGTCGATAGGGAAGCCTGCTAGAACACCATTTTTCATGGAATCTTTGAAGCCTTTTTCAACTGAAGGGATGAATTCGCGTGGAATGTTACCACCTTTGATGCTGTTGATGAATTCTAGTCCTGTTTTCTCTTCGTTCGTTTGGGCAGAAATTTTAACGTAGATATCGGCAAATTTACCGCGACCACCAGTTTGTTTCTTGTAAACTTCGCGGTGTTCAGTAGCGCCAGTAATGGCTTCGCGGTAGGCTACTTGAGGCGCACCTTGATTTACTTCTACTTTAAATTCACGCTTCAAACGGTCGATGATGATCTCGAGGTGAAGCTCACCCATACCAGAGATGATCGTTTGACCTGTTTCTTCGTCAGTGTTGACGCGGAAAGTTGGATCTTCTTCAGAAAGTTTAGACAAACCAATAGAAAGACGGTCTGTGTCAGCTTGTGTTTTTGGCTCAATAGCCAAACCGATTACTGGATCCGGGAAGTCCATAGACTCGAGGATGATTGGTGCATTTTCAGCACAAAGTGTATCTCCAGTTTTAATGTCTTTAAATCCTACAACCGCACCGATATCACCAGCTCCTAATTCAGGAATTTGGTTTTGTTTGTTCGCGTGCATTTGGAAGATACGAGAAATACGCTCTTTGTTGTCTGAACGAGTGTTCAATACATAAGAACCTGCTTCGAGTTTACCAGAGTATGCACGAACGAAACACAAACGACCAACGAATGGGTCAGTTGCAATTTTGAATGCAAGTGCAGAGAAAGGCTCGTCGTAAGATGGCTTACGCGTCACTTCTTGGTCTGTTTTAGGGTTGATACCTACGATGCCTTCAACATCCATTGGCGAAGGAAGGATTTCCATTACCATGTCGAGCATAGCTTGTACGCCTTTGTTTTTGAATGAAGAACCACACATCATTGGTACTACTTTTCCAGCGATGGTTGCTTGACGCAATGCATCTAGGATTTCGCGTTCTGTCAAAGAGTTTTCGTCTTCGAAGAATTTCTCCATGAGGCTTTCGTCGAATTCGGCAACTGCTTCGAGTAATTCTGAACGCAATTGACGAGCTTCGTCGATGATGTCTGCAGGAATTTCTACTTCTTGGAAAGTCATTCCCATGTCGTGCTCATTCCAAACGATACCTCTCCAGTTGATCAAGTCGACTACACCTTTGAAGTTGTCTTCTTCACCAATATTGATTTGAAGTGGAAGTGCTTGGCTACCCAACATTGTTTTTACTTGGCGACAAACCATAAGGAAGTCTGCACCTTGACGGTCCATTTTGTTCACAAAACCAATACGTGGAACGTTGTAGTTATTAGCCAAACGCCAGTTGGTTTCAGATTGAGGCTCAACGCCGTCAACTGCAGAGAACAAAAATACCAATCCATCAAGTACGCGAAGGGAACGGTTTACCTCTACGGTAAAGTCAACGTGTCCTGGGGTATCGATGATGTTAACGTGGTATTTTTGACCGCGGTAGTTCCAGTCTAGGGTAGTAGCAGCAGAAGTAATGGTGATACCACGTTCTTGCTCTTGCTCCATCCAGTCCATAGTGGCTGCACCGTCGTGAACTTCACCAATTTTGTGGCTTACACCACCGTAGTAAAGGATACGTTCAGTAGTAGTGGTTTTACCAGCATCGATGTGAGCTGCAATACCAATATTTCTTGTGAATTTTAAATCTCTTGACATTGCTTAGAATCTGAAGTGTGAGAATGCTTTATTTGCTTCAGCCATGCGAAGCGTATCTTCTTTCTTCTTGAAAGCAGCACCTTCTTCTTTAGAAGCGGCGATGATTTCAGAGGCCAAACGTTGAGCCATTGTTTTCTCGTTGCGCTTGCGTGAGTAACCAATTAACCATTTCATGGCCAATGATGCCTTGCGCTCTTCGCGAACAGGAGTAGGGATTTGGAAAGTAGCACCACCAACACGACGTGAGCGTACTTCTACACTTGGCGTTACGTTTTCGATTGCTTTTTTCCAGGTTTCGAGACCATTTGCGTCTTCGATTTTCTTTTCTACGATTTCTAATGCTTCGTAAAAAATGCGGAATGCTAAACTTTTCTTACCGTCTAGCATGAGGTTGTTTACAAATTTTGTAACAACTACTTCTTGAAACTTTGGATCCGGGAGGATCGCAATTTTTTTCGCTTTTCTTCTTCTCATGATGTCTAGCTTTTAATTATTTCTGCTTAGGACGTTTTGTACCATACTTAGAACGACGTTGGCTACGGCCTTGTACTCCGGCTGTATCCTCTGCACCACGAACGATGTGGTAACGTACCCCAGGTAAATCTTTTACCCTTCCTCCTCGCACAAGTACTAATGAGTGTTCTTGAAGATTGTGGCCTTCACCACCGATGTAAGCGTTGACTTCTTTTCCATTGGTCAAACGTACACGCGCTACCTTTCGCATGGCCGAGTTCGGCTTTTTAGGAGTTGTCGTGTACACACGAACGCAAACACCTTTGCGTTGTGGACATGAATCAAGCGCAGCAGACTTACTTTTCTTCACTACCGCAGTTCTTCCTTTGCGAACTAATTGTTGAATAGTTGGCATAAAATACTCTTGTTTTTAATAATAAATAATAACCCCCAAACGCACTTTGAGGGGTGCAAAGATAACTATATATTTTTATAAACCAAGACCGTTTGAAAAATATTCGGCTATTTATCACCTGATTTTCAAAAATAAAGCGAATCGAATCGCGATCCTTGGTTTTTAGTTTGCTTGGTTATTTGAGCAAATAATAAGAATGAGGTTCAAGGTTTCCACCAAATTCTAAATGCAACATTGGGTAGTAAAATCCATCAGACTTATGGACTTTGTTCAATCTTTTTTCAAAGTGTAATTGCACTGCCAAGGCCGCTAATTGCGTTTCATCTTTACCTATCAAATTAAAGGTTTGAATCGTGTTGAGGCACAAAATGACCTGCTTGAGCTGATTTGGATACAAGTCGGCAACATCTTGTTCGCTCAGTAGTTTATAGCAGTCTTTCACCTGGGCTTCAAATTCAGATCTAGCAACCATTGGTGACTGTTCTTTAGATGTGAGCAGGGTGAGGTAATCAAATCCGCGGTCACTTTTCTTCACAATGAAGTTATTCCAGAATGCAGGGTCGTTGATGATGTCAGCCTCGCCATCCCAATTGCTGATCTTCTCGAGGTGAAAATGGGCGCAAGTTAAAAGTGAATAATAATTCTTGTAAGGTAGTGCGCTGAAATAATGCCAATCGTATAAATCAAAAGTACCTTGTTCATTTTTGAGCAGGACATAAAACTTGAAGTCTTCTTGTGTGTAATAGTATTCCCGCTCTTGTACTGAGCGATGTTGCAATAACACAGGGTAGATGAAAGCTGTTTTTTCTGGGTTGGAAAGGAGATAGTCTTTTACAACAGTGGGTTTGGTTTTCACATCAAAATTATATTCATTAATGTTATCGGCAGTGATCCGTTGGAAATAATTGTTGTATTGGCTCGAGTCTTTGATGAGCTCATTGAGTAGCGGTTCAATATAGGTCTTGAGGAGTTGGCTTGTTTCTTTGGATTGGCTTTCCTGTTTCAAAATGATATTCGGTTCATTGTCATACAAATTTCCTGAGTCAAAAAAGGTGCTGAGCCATTGTGCTTCGTTATAGGATAAAGTTGGAAAAGGAGTCAAGGAATTGTAGTAAAATCTATTTCGATAATAAGACAATCTATCAACTGAATAGAATATATTTTCATTTAATTGCGCGCATTGAATTTCACCTTCAGCATTAATTTGAATTTTTATGAGCGTTACTTGTTGAATTTCTGAGTCATCATCAGCTCCTAACCAATACTCATCTTGAATTCGTTGTTGCGTGTACAATACAAATTTGTTTTGGTCTTGGCTCATTAAAATGCCATTTACCTGATCTAAATTGAGTCCGCTAATCGGGCAACCGATAAGTTTCTTTTGTAAGATGCCAACGCGTTCTTTCACGTAGCTTTCATTGCCTATTCCTAGCTCGCTTAATTTGGCTTCAATCATTTCGTTGCGTTGTTTTTCAGAGAACAATTTGTTGTTGATCTTGTACAGCTCATCAAGCACCCAGTCTTGGCATGCCACTTCCGTATAAAATTGTTGCCAAAAGAAAAACCAAAGGGCTTCGTCTTGTTGTAGTTCTAATATGCGCCCGGTTGCACAAGAAAAGTGTTTACTCACCTTTGGTGCTCCCGCTTGACTTAAATCGATGATATCCATATCTAAGGAGGTTGTGGACGGACTCACTACGACGTTGCGGATGCCGATTTGAATATTTGGCTTGCCGAGTTCTTTTAAAGCTACTTCTTGAAGACTTATAAATACCTTGTCTTCAAATAAGTCGCTGTATTGCCTATAGATGTCTGTGATGGCGCTGTAAATTGGAAAATAATCTTTTGGATTTTCGGCTAGTTTTTGAATGAGCTCCATATTGGCAAGCTCTATAAGATCCGATTTTTTGATATTATATTCGCCAGACTTACGCGCTATTTTGATTCCCATTAATTCTCTTTTCATCAAATTCTCTGATTCTTCGATCATTCCTGAACAGAGTGGCTCGGTAATTTGATAGTTTCCTTCTGTGGTAAAAAGGAAATGAATAGATTCTTGCGCTGAGCTAAAGTGGCATGCAAGAATGGAGAGAACAAGTAGGAAGTTTTTCATAGCAAATGTTTGACTGGATATTCGATTTAAAATTGATAAGGATTCAAAGTAACGATTTTTGAAAACAATAAAAAAGGAACCCGTATGAGGATTCCTTTTCAAATGTGCATTTTTAGAACACTTACCTATAAAGTGTGGCTTTCACTGCCTTCACAATGCGCTCTACGTTTGGTAAAGCTTCGTCGATAAGCGTTGGGGAGAAAGCAAATGGGGTATCGGTTTGGGTCACGCGTTGTACAGGTGCATCTAGGTAATCAAATGCGTAGCGTTGGAGGTGATAAGCGATTTCGGAAGAAATACTTGCTAAAGGCCAAGCTTCTTCTACAACTACACAACGGTTGGTTTTCTTGATAGATTCAACGATGGTGCCGTAGTCGAGTGGGCGAATGGTGCGCAAATCGATGATTTCTACACTGATGTTTTCTTTGGCAAGTACATCGGCAGCTTCATGTGCTACTTTGATGATTTTCCCGAAGGTAACTAAAGTGATGTCGGTACCTTTTCTTTTGACGTCGGCAACGCCGATTGGAATGATGTATTCGCCTTCAGGCACTTCGCCTTTGTCTCCGTACATTTTTTCAGACTCTAAGAAAACAACAGGGTCGTTATCGCGAATGGCGGCTTTCAATAGGCCTTTTGCGTCGGCTGGGTTAGATGGCGTGATGACTTTTAAACCCGGTACATGTGCATAAAATGCTTCGAAACTTTGGGAGTGCGTAGCAGCTAGTTGACCTGCCGGACCGTTTCCACCGCGAAACACGATAGGACATCCGTATTGGCCACCAGACATCTGGAGCATTTTAGCTGCAGAGTTGATGATTTGATCGGCTGCAAGGATAGCGAAGTTCCAGGTCATGAACTCTACAATAGGGCGCAAGCCGTTCATGGCTGCACCTACAGCAATACCTGAAAAACCAAGTTCGGCAATAGGTGTGTCGATGACGCGTTTTGCACCAAATTCGTCGAGCATCCCTTGAGATACTTTGTAAGCACCGTTGTATTCGGCAACTTCTTCTCCGAGCAAAAATACGCTTTCATCTCTGCGCATTTCTTCGGACATGGCTTCTCTAAGGGCTTCTCTGAACTGTAGGGTTTTCATAGTGTCATTTTTACAATTAGCAAAATTACAAATAAGTCAGAAACTATAAATGCTTATGCTACTTTAAGTGTTGCAATTTTTGATTTGCCAAATTGTTGGGTGGCGTAGTCTAGATTGACAGATAAGGATTTTTTGGTAGAACTCGGTAGTTCGAACATGGCGTCTGTGAGGATGGCCTCGCAAATGGAGCGCAGGCCTCTGGCACCTAAGCCGAATTCCATTGCTTTTTTTACGATGAAATCGAGTACTTCTTGATCGAGCTCTAGTTTGACGCCGTCGATATCAAATAACTTGGTGTATTGTTTCACCAAGGCGTTTTTAGGTTCGGTCAGAATGCGTTTGAGGTCGGCTTCTTTGAGTGGCTCTAGGTAGGTGAGCACAGGGAAACGACCAATGAGCTCTGGAATGAGACCAAAATTGCGGATATCAGTAGGGGTGATGTATTTGAGCAGGGAATCTTGTTCTATGCTTTGCTCGTCTGCGGATGAAAAACCAATGGTTTGTCTGTTCACGCGGTTGGCAATGAGTCTTTCGATGCCATCAAAGGCACCGCCACAGATAAACAAGATGTTTTTGGTATCGATGGAAATCATTTTTTGCTCTGGGTGCTTGCGTCCGCCTTGTGGTGGCACATTGACTGTAGCGCCCTCGAGCAACTTGAGCAAGGCTTGTTGTACGCCTTCGCCAGAGACATCGCGGGTAATGCTTGGGTTGTCGTTCTTGCGGGCAATTTTGTCGACTTCATCGATGAAAACAATACCCATTTGAGCGTTTTCTACGTTGTAGTCTGCGGCTTGCAAGAGGCGAGACAAGATGCTTTCGACGTCTTCGCCAACATAG
Organism: Crocinitomicaceae bacterium; assembly: GCA_021738405.1. Classification (GTDB taxonomy): domain Bacteria; phylum Bacteroidota; class Bacteroidia; order Flavobacteriales_D; family Crocinitomicaceae; genus UBA952. Next base: position 33,972 of record JAIPCC010000008.1, read on the forward strand.
CCAGCTTCGGTAAGAACAGTGGCATCGGCAATGCAAAACGGCACGTTGAGCAGCTTCGCTATCGACTTGGCAAGTAGGGTTTTACCTGTGCCGGTGCGGCCAACGAGAATGACGTTAGATTTTTCAATCTCGACTTCATTTTCGGTGGTTTTTTGCTTGAGCCTTTTGAAGTGGTTATAGACCGCTACAGCTAAAACTTTTTTGGCGTCTTGTTGACCAATGACATATTGATCAAGGTGTGCCTTGATTTCTTGTGGCTTGAGCAAATTGAGCCCCTGAAAGGCAGCGCTTGTGGCACTTGGAGAAAGGGTGAGTTCTTCTTGTACAATTTTACTTGCCTGATTGGCGCAGGAGTCGCAGATGTGGCCGTTTATGCCGGCAATCAGCATATTGACGCCAGAGCGCGGCGAACCGCAAAATGAACAAGTTGTTTCTTTTTTAGCCATGTGTTATTTTGGATTGCGCAATAAGACTTCATCGACCATTCCGTAGGCTTTCGCTTCTTCGGAGGTCATCCAGTAGTCGCGGTCGGAGTCGGCCCATACTTTGTCGAAGTCTTGTTTGGAGTGCGTGGCAATAATATCGTAAAGTTCTTTTTTCAACTTTTGAATCTCGCGTGCGGTGATTTCGATGTCTGAGGCCTGGCCTTGTGCACCGCCAAGTGGTTGGTGAATCATGACGCGCGAATGTTTGAGTGCGCTGCGTTTGCCTTCTGCTCCTGCACAAAGTAGTACAGCGCCCATAGAAGCGGCCATACCTGTACAAATGGTAGCGACGTCAGGGCGGATGTATTGCATGGTGTCGTAGATACCCAAACCTGCGTATACAGAACCACCAGGAGAGTTGAGGTAAATTTGAATGTCTTTTTTGGCGTCAACGGACTCTAAAAACAAGAGTTGTGCGTTGATGATATTGGCTACTTGGTCATTGATGCCGGTGCCGAGAAAAATAATGCGGTCCATCATGAGGCGCGAAAAAACATCCATTTGTGTCATGTTCAAAGGGCGCTCTTCGATGATGTACGGAGTCATGGAAGACTCGATATAGTGGTCCACGTTCATGCTGCTAATGCCCATGTGTTTGGTGGCGTATTTGCGAAATTCGTTGCTGTCCATCTTTTTTTATTTTAGAGTCTCAAATTTAGTGATAAAGGTTGGCTTTCTGCCTTACTTTTTTTCAAAAAAAAATCCTGAACGAATTCAGGATTTCAAGAGTGTTAGAAGGTTGCGCTTATTTCACTAATTCGATGAAAGTAGCGTCGTTCATTAATTTGATAAACTCGCGGTCTTTGCTTGCTTTTTCTTTGAGTGCAGCATTTTTTGCAATTGCTGTTTTCAATTTCGCAACGACTGCGTCAGCGCTTGCACCGCTTCTTGCCTCGATGATGGCTTTGAGGTAAGCAAGTTCTGCTGTTTCTGTTAGGCTAGCGCTTGCTTTTTTCGCAGCATCTAGTTTGTTGTTTAGGATAAGCACAAGGACCTTGTTGTAAGAATCTTGTGTGAGGTTTTTCTCAGCAGCTGCGTAGTTGCCATCCATGATGTCTAAGACAGCTTGGTTGTAGTTATAAACACTTGTTTTGGCTGCACCAAGAAGTTTTTTGGTAGCGGCACGGTTGCCTTCTAAGATGAGGCTTGCTGCCAAGTTGTTTTTGGTAACCGGAACATCTTTGAGCTCGTTTGCTTTTTTGAAAGATTTAGCGGCGTCTTTTGTGTTGCCAAGTTCAAAAAGTGTAGCACCTAGATTGGTGTGGGCACGGTGGTCAGTAGCGTAGTTGGCCGCTGCAATACCGTAGATGCGCGCTTTTTCGTTTTGGTCAGTGGTGAGTTTGCCTGCAGTGAACAATAATTCTTCAATAGAAAGTGAGTTCGGGTTTTGAACGCTGGCTGCACGGAGTTCGTCGTCGGTAAGGCCGAATTCGGTATACTTTACAACGACAACTGCACGGCGGATCATTGGGAATACATCGCGTTCGAGTTCTGTGTAGGCTTTGCCAAGATTGACCATGTCTTTTTCGCGTTGTTCGGCGTCTTTGGTCATTTCGAGGATGCGGATAAATAAGTTTTTATCGGCCTCAGGAATTGTTGTGGTGGCTGCGAGTTGGTTTTTGAAACCTTCGAAGTCTTCGCCAAATTTAGCCAAAGCATAAGCGTTGGTATCTGCGTAGGCAGTAAGGTTTGCTTTTTTCATGAGGTCCGTGAGGGCCTTGCGCGCTGCAACCGTTCGATCAGAAGAAAGGTTGTCGTTTTTGGCAACTTCACCGTCTGGCGACGCATAACCGTTGATTTCGATACCTGTAATTTTGATTTTAGGATTGGTTTGAGCTGCTTGCATCCAAGCCATTAAAGCGAGAATGTCTTGGTCTTTGACTTCATTTGCGCGAACGTCTGACTTTCCTTTTTCAAAGTTGAAGGTAGCTGTTGTGGTTTTGTCAAACTGACGAACCAAAGCGTCTTGCTCGGTGAGTACTTTGAAAGTTTTGTCAACGAGGTATGGTGTAATGATGGTAGCGTCGGCAATTTTGGTTTCTGGCAAAGCACCTTTTTCTTTGGTTTGCTTGTAAAGTTTACCAGTTATGATCAGGTCAGCGGCTTCCATTGATGGATCGTAAGCCAAAGTTTGTTCGAATGTTGCGGTGCCGCCGGTTTTGAAATCGATGGTGGTGCCGTTTCCGGTCACTTTAGAACCATTCACGTACCAAGTACCAACTGCAGTTGAGCCAATTTTTGGAGTGATTTCAGCTTTCGCCTTTTTTTGAATGCCTTTCTCAGGAACATTTACGGTAATGCTTACTTTCACGGAATCTCCGTGCATTTCTAGTGGATTCGGGTTCACTGTGTAAGTGATGTCTTTAACGAGGTCGCAAGAAGCAACAAAAAACGCCGCTGTTCCGATGAGTAAGGTTCCGTTTAAGCGAGTGAAATTCATGAGTTTAATTTTTATGATTCCTTGCAAAATTAGGGAATAAATTTGATATCCTTATTTTTTGAGTCCAAGAACTTGAATTTTGTAAAATTTAAAGCGGATTAAAATCTAAATCCAAGGATTGAAGAGGGATCAAGACAAATTCACGGTCCTGGTAATGGGGGTGAGGTATTTGTAATTCAGGGCTTTGGATGCAAAGGCTTTCGTAAAAAATGATGTCGAGGTCGATGCAGCGGTCTTCGTAGTGCGCTGAATTCTTGACGCGCCCCAATGTTATTTCGATGGCCTGTAATGCTTTTAAAAGTGCGTAGGGGTTCAAGTCTGTGAGCAAGAGCAGACAACCGTTTACAAATTCGTTGTCCGAGATAAAACCTTGCGGCGCACTGCGGTAATAAGGTGAGACCTGAACCACCTTGCCACAAGTTTGTGAAAGTGCATCGATGGCTTGTTGAATGTTTGCTTCTCTGTCGCCCAAATTAGAGCCAAACGCAATGACTACTCTGTTGTTGCTGCTTATTTCCATTTAAAACTGTGCACGAGTTCTTGTAAATCTGACTTCAGGTATTGCAAAGTTGGCCGCAGTGAGTCGTAATTGGGCCTGCAATTGAGCAAGACCTCTCCGCGCAGAAAGTGTTCTGTAGAGTCTGTGAGGTAAAACTGAAAATTAGTGGCCACATTGCCTTTGAGTTCGAAGAAGGTGCCGTATACGCGTTTTTGAGGTTCAATGATTTGCTCAAAGTCAATTTTGTCGGCCATGATTTTGTGTTCGTCTACTTTGTCGTTGGCAAAATTGATGATTTCGGGCAAGGAATCTTTAGAAGGAAAGCGCAGGTAATACAAAAATAAGGTCCCGTTGAGCGGGCCTAAATCAATTTCTTGAACGCTGTAGTTGTTCTTGGATTGCTCAAATTTCTTTGGCATAAAAGAATTGGCCAACTTGAACTTGAAATCGTTGGGGCTGATGTAGTTGCGGTAGGCATGCGCAGGGAATTCGGTGCGCAAAAAAGTACTTGGTTTCGGAACTGGGTCTGGTGCGCCACAGGCTGTGAGGAGCAATAAACCGAGGTAAAAGAAGAGGAGTTTAATTTTCATCTATGCAGACTTTTACAGATTTAACGCGTTTTTTGTCAGAAGATTCGACAATCAGTTTGAGAGGCCCCAATACGATGTACTCATTGTTCTTGAGGATCCTGCCAGCAACTTCAATGACTAGCCCGCCCAAGGTTTCGGCCTCACCGCGAGCGTCCTCAATGGTGTTTTCATGCTGCTCGCCAATGATTTTGAGTAAGTCGTTGAGCGAGGTGCGACCTTCGAACAAAAAGATGTTGTCTGCTTGTTTGGTGTATTGAATTTCGGTGTCGTCGAATTCATCGGTGATGTCGCCTACAATTTCTTCGAGGATGTCTTCCAGGGTAATGATGCCACTCGCACCACCGTATTCGTCTACAACCACCGCCATGTGCATTTTCATGTTGCGAAACTCTTGCAAAAGGTCATTGATTTTTTTGTTTTCTGGCACGAAATACGGTTTTCTCAAGACCTGGGCCCAGTCAAAATCGGCGGGCTGCTCTAAATGATGCAATAAATCTTTGATGTAAAGAATGCCAATGATGTTGTCGGGGCTCTCGCTAAAAACAGGAATGCGGGAGTAGCCAACCTCGATAATTTTGGTTAAGACCATTGCAAAATCGTCCTCGGCATCGATGTCTTCTACTTCTACGCGCGGCGTCATGATTTCTGAAGCTTCGGTTTTGCCAAAGCGCACAATGCCCTCTAGAATTTTGTGTTCTTCAATTGATCCGCCATCTGTTTTGGTGAGCGCAACGGCTTGTTCGAGTTCGTTTTGATCGATGGTAGCTCCTTTATTGCCCAGTTTCTGAATGAAGTTCGTACCCCAAACCAAAATGTGCTTGAGCCAAGATACCGGTGGCATTTTGCTGATGAAGCGCAGCGGATAGGCGGCGAGCAAACTGACTTTTAAAGCGTTGCGATTGGCAAAAATCTTAGGAATGACTTCCCCAAACAACAACAATAAAAGCGTAATGCCAATGACCTCAATGACAAAACGCCAAGGTGCAAATTGGCCCTGCGGAGGAAAGAGGTCGTTGAGGACAAAAGACGATAAAATGACGACGCCAACATTGACGAAATTGTTGAAAATGAGAATGGTCGCCAAGAGTTCTTGCGGCTTGGACAACAACGTCAAAATGAGTTTGGCCCGTGCCGATGGATTGGCTTTGATGGCGGCGTTGTCTTTGGGCTTGAGTGAAAAGTAAGCACTTTCTGAACCCGAAGCAAAAGCGGACAGCAGGAGCAGCAAAAGAATAATCAAGAGATAAAGATAGCTTGCATCGCTAATTTGGAAATGAAAATCAAAAAGCGATGCTTCGAGACTCGGAGGTTCTATAGCTGAGTTCATGGTTTAAAAGGGGAGGTCGTCGGCTGTGTCTGAAGCCAAGCCGCTCATGGGTGTAGGGTTATTGGGTTTTCCTTCGTTGCCGTAGTTGCTCGGGCGTTCGGATTGTTCGGCGCGGGTAAGAATGGTAAGCTCGTCGCCAACAACCTCTGTTGCATAGCGAATTTGCCCTTCTTTGTCTGTCCAGGATCTTTTTTTGAGCTTGCCCTCGACATAAATTTTGCTGCCTTTGCGCAGGTATTTATCTGCAACTTCGGCAAGGCCACGCCAAAGAACGATGTCGTGCCAATCGGTGATTTCTTTCTTTTCACCGCTTTGTTTGTCGGTGTAATTTTCTGAGGTAGCCAGTGGAAATGACGCCACTACAGCACCATTTTCTAAGCGTCGGACGTCGGGGTCTTTACCCAGGTTTCCGATTAAAATAACTTTGTTGACACTGCCGTTCATTTGATATTTTTCAATCAATAATAGTTATTTTTTTCGAATCGGACGTTTTTTCGCACTTTTTGCTGGCTGATTTGCGGCGATTTCCATGCACTCTGCCAAACTCAAAGTTTCTGGTTTGCAGTCTTTTGGTAGTTTGAAATTGTCTTTGCCAATCTTGAGATAAGCGCCATAGCGGCCATTGAGCAACTGTACGTCTGGGTTTTCGTCAAAGGTTTTGATGAGCGCTTTTGCGGCTTCCTCTTGCTTGAGTGTATCCAACTCAATTGCGCGTTCAAAGCTCATCGACATCGGGTCTTCTTCTTTCGGGATCGAGCTAAAACGCTTGCCAACTTGCACGTAAGGACCAAAACGACCGATGTTGACCCGCACAACTTCGCCGTTGTGTTCGCCGAGTATTTTTGGCATTTCAAAAAGTTTGAGCGCTTCTTCTAGCGTAATGTTGTTGATCGATTGGTTGCCCTGGAGCGAGGCAAATTGAGGCTTGAGGCCGTCCGATTTTTCGTCGCCAATTTGGATCATTGGTCCAAAGCGTCCGATGCGGGCAATGATTTTGCGTCCGCTTTTTGGGTCTGTGCCAAGTTCGCGTTCGCCAGTGGCGCGCTCTGAGTGCTCGAGTGTGTTTTCTACCGTCGAGTGAAAAGGACCGTAAAACGACTGCAACATGTCTGTCCAGTTGAGTTGACCGTTGGCAATTTCATCGAAAGAGGCCTCTACTTTTGCCGTAAACTGGTAATCGAGGATTTGTTCAAAATTGGCCACCAAAAAGTCCGTAACGACGATGCCGATATCGGTAGGGGAGAGCTTGTTTTTCTCTTTTCCGGTAGTTTCAGATTTTTCTAATTCTTGGATGCCGTTCGGGTCCAAAACGAGTTGTGCATATTTGCGAATAGCACCTTCGCGCTCTTGTTTTTCAACGTAGTTGCGCTTTTGTATGGTCGAAATGGTTGGGGCGTAAGTAGAAGGTCGGCCGATGCCCAATTCTTCGAGTTTTTTAACCAAAGACGCCTCGACGTAGCGCGATGGCGGACGGCTGAAACGCTCTGTTGCGGTGCTCTGCTGTAGGGTCAAGGCTGCACCAACTGTGACTTTAGGCAAAAGGCCTTCGGTTTCGTTGTTTTCTTCGAGTTCATCGTCTAGACTTGCGGCCAAATAAACTTTCAAAAAGCCGTCAAAAATCAAGACTTCGCCTTTGGCTTGAAAATAATAGGGGCCGCTTAGGCCTTTGATTTTAATGGTGGTTCTTTCGAGCTGCGCATGGGCCATCTGACTGGCGATGCCACGTTTCCAAATGAGTTCATACAAACGTTCTTCGTCGCGTTCAGCTTGAATGTTCGGGCGTGTAAAGTCGGTGGGGCGAATGGCTTCGTGGGCCTCTTGTGCACCTGCACTTTTGGTGCTGTATTTGGTGGGTTTCGAGTAAGCCTCGCCGTAAGCACTGATAATCGCGCTTTTTGCGGCGTCAATTGCGGTTTGCGATAAATTGACGGAGTCGGTACGCATGTAGGTGATGTACCCTGCTTCGTAAAGTCTTTGGGCAACACTCATCGTTTTGCTCACCGAAAAACCGAGTTTCAAGCTGGCTTCTTGCTGGAGTGTAGAAGTAGTGAAGGGCGCTGCCGGGCTTTTTGTAGCGGGTTTTTGCTGTACGTCTTCAACGGTGAATTGAGCTGTTTGCGCTTCGGTCAAGAGTTGCAGCGCCGCTTTTTTATCGGAAAGTTGTTGGTTGAGCTCCGCATTGAGCATACCGTTTTCCGATAAAAATTGACCTTGCACACGGTAAAATCCTTCGGTATTGAAGGCATTGATTTCGCGTTCGCGCTCCACAATTAAGCGCACTGCTACCGATTGCACGCGGCCTGCAGAAAGACTCGGGCGCACTTTTTTCCAGAGTACCGGAGAGAGTTCAAATCCGACGATGCGGTCAAGTACACGGCGTGCTTGTTGCGCATCGACGAGCTCTTGATTGATTTGTCTTGGGTTTTCGATGGCGCGTGTTACGGCCGTTTTGGTGATTTCGTTGAACGTGATGCGCTTGGTGTCTTTTTTATTGAGGTCCAACGTTTCGTACAAGTGCCAAGAAATGGCTTCTCCTTCGCGGTCTTCATCGGTCGCGAGCCATACGGTGTCTGCGGCTTTGGCTAATTTTTTGAGTTCAGCGACAATTTGTTTTTTGTCTGGGCTCACTTCGTATTGAGGTGCAAAACTTGCTTCGATGTCAATTGCGATGCCTTTTTTAGCGAGGTCTCTGACGTGACCATAACTCGACTTCACAATGTAGTCTTTGCCGAGGTAGCCCTCGATGGTTTTTGCTTTTGCAGGAGACTCGACGATAACAAGATTTTTAGCCATAAGGAGAATTTGGGGACAAATGTAAAAGGAAAACAGTTCATAGCTCAACTTGTTTGTTGCATTTTTCTGCGGATTTTTCCTTAACCTATGGTTATATTTTTTTTGGCTTTCGAAACTTCCTGTGCTGCCAATTTGTCAGTAGTTTGAATTTGCCCTATTTTTGCAGTTCAAGAAAGACGATGGAATACGAAAACAAAGTAATAGACGAAGCACTTCAAGGCACCGCTCTCGATTTGCCAACTCAGGCCAATTCAGAAGCCAAAAAATTATATTTAGAAAGTTACGGCTGCCAGATGAATTTCTCGGACAGCGAGGTAGTCGCTTCCATTCTTTCCGATCAGGGTTACCAAACTACCCGCAACATCGACGACGCCGATGTCATTTTGCTCAACACCTGCTCTATTCGCGAAAACGCTGAGCAGCGCGTGCGCAACCGCCTCACCGAGTTCAAAATCAAAAAAGAACGCAATCCCGAGCTAGTAGTCGGCATTCTCGGTTGTATGGCTGAGCGCCTCAAAAAGAATTTACTCGAAGAAGAAAAATTAGTCGATTTAGTGGCTGGCCCAGACGCCTATCGCGACCTCCCCAACCTCATTGACGAGGTGGGAACGGGTCAAAAAGCGGTCAACGTCTTGCTTTCTCGCGACGAAACCTACGCCGATATCTCACCAGTGCGCCTAGATTTAGGCGGCATTGCTGCTTTTGTGACCATCATGCGCGGCTGCGACAACATGTGTTCGTTTTGCGTCGTACCATTTACCCGAGGCAGAGAACGCTCTCGAGATCCGCAAACAATTGTAGCGGAGTGTCAGGACCTATTTGACAAGGGATACCGCGAAGTGACTTTATTGGGTCAAAACGTAGATTCTTACCGTTGGAACATCAGCTCAAAAGGAGAAATCAAGAACCCCAACGAGCCCACTACCAATTTTGCACAACTCATGGAAATGGTTGCGCAGGTGTCGCCTTTGCTGCGCGTGCGCTTCAGTACCTCTCATCCAAAAGACATGACCGATGAGGTCTTGGAAGTAATGGCCAAATACGAAAATATTTGCCCGTACATTCACCTGCCTGTGCAATCGGGCCATACAGATGTGCTCTACCGCATGAACCGCGGTTATTCTCGCGAGTGGTACCTCGAGCGCATTGCAGCCATCAAACGCATCATTCCGGGCTGCGCCATTTCTACGGACATCATCACTGGTTTTTGTGGCGAGACCGAAGAAGAGCACCAAGACACCCTCAGCTTAATGGACTTAGTGCAATACGATTTTGCCTATATGTTCAAGTATTCTGAGCGCCCAAAAACGCTGGCCGAGCGCCGTTTCGCAGACGACGTTCCCGAAGAAGTCAAGGGCCGTCGCCTCAATGAGATCATTGAAAAGCAACTTGCACACTCTTTGGCCTCCAATCAGCGCATGCTGGGCACGGTTCAAAAAGTCCTCATCGAAGGCAAATCCAAAAGATCTGAGGAGCAGCTCTGTGGCCGCACCGGCAGCAACGTTATGGTCGTTTTCCCGAAACTTCATTTTGAAAAAGGAGACTACGTGAATGTCCGCATCAAAGACTGCACTTCAGCCACTTTGATCGGCGAAATTGAATTATAAACGCTAGTTCAACAACATGGATGTTCAGCAAATCAAGCAAAGATTCGGCATCATTGGCTCAGCACCATTGCTGAACCGCGCCTTGGAAATCGCCATGCAAGTGGCCCCAACAGATATCTCCGTGCTCGTTACTGGCGAGAGCGGAACCGGTAAAGAAATTATCCCGCAGGTCATCCATCAGCTCAGTGCGCGCAAACACGGTGAATACATCGCGGTCAACTGCGGCGCAATCCCGGAGGGAACAATCGATTCCGAATTATTTGGACACGAAAAAGGATCCTTCACCGGCGCCCAAGGCAGTCGACAAGGCTATTTTGAAGTCGCCAACGGCGGCACGATCTTTTTGGATGAAGTGGCCGAACTGCCCATGCAGACCCAAGTGCGCTTGCTGCGCGTGCTCGAAACGGGTGAATACATTCGGGTGGGCTCGTCTAAGCCGCTCAAAACCAATGTGCGCGTGGTGGCTGCCACCAATGAAAACATGCAAAAAGCAATTGCATCGGGCAAATTCCGTGAAGATTTATATTACCGCCTTAGTACCGTTCCGATCCCATTGCCTGCCTTGCGCCAGCGCGCCGAAGACATCCATTTGCTCTTTAGAAAATTTGCCAACGACTTTGCCGACAAATACCGCATGCCGGCCATCAAACTCACCGAGGCCGCAGTCGAACTCTTGCTCAGCTATCCTTGGCCAGGGAATATCCGCCAGCTTAAAAATTTAGTTGAGCAGCTTTCCGTTATTGAAACGTCGCGCCAAATTGATCCGCTTACGCTCAATGCCTACCTGACGCCCATCACCGAAAAGAGCAGTGGCCTGCAAATCAACGACCAAAGCCAAGATTCCATCTCGGAAAGAGAACTCATGTACAAATTTCTTTTTGACATGAAAAAAGACCTCACCGAGCTCAAAAAATTAGTCATCGACATCGCCAGCGGCACCCAAAACATCAATTTAAGTGCCGATCAGTCTGCTGCCGTTTCCAGACTTTACCAAGAAGTTTACGAAGAGCCTAGCAACCCGACGCGCATCTTGCCAGCCCCAAGTGTTCATGTCGAGCTGCCATCTGTGTCTCGAACACCCGATCTCGACGAATACGAGGCCCATATAGAAGTCGAAGAATCCTTGAGCCTAGAAGACCGCGAGCGCGAGCTCATTCAAAAAGCACTCGAGAAGCACCGCGGCAAGCGCAAATATGCAGCCCAAGAACTCGGCATCTCTGAGCGCACGCTCTATCGCAAAATCAAAGAATTTCAATTAGCAGAATGAGGCGCTGGATCTACTTTGCTTTAGTCGCCTTTACCCTGAGCGCCTGTTGGCCCGAGAGTTTTTCCTTTCGAGACAGCGGCGGTATGGCACCAGAATGGGTCAGTTTCACCATTCAAAATCTAGAGAACACCGCACCCAATTGCCCACTTTCATTTGCGCCCTTGCTCACCGAACAACTCAAAGATGGCGTGCAGAACAACACGCGTTTGGTGCTCAACACCAAACAAGGAGCAGGTGAGGTGAACATCGAAGGCGCCATTACTGGCTATCAGGTGCAGCCCGTTGCCATTCAAGGTGCAGACAACGCCAGCAGCAACCGACTCACCATGACCATCGCGCTCAAGATCAAAATCAAAGCGCCCAAAGAAGAAGAATGGCAACTGGTGAGCACGCGTTTTGCCGATTTCTCCTCTTCGAGTAATTTGGCCGATGTCGAGCAAAAACTATTTGCAGAGATCTCCGACCAAATGGTACAAGACCTCATCAACAAGTTATACAGTAATTGGTAATTTAGCACCGTGTTAAGTAAAGAACAACTTCATTCGCAAATTGCCAACCCATCCCTGTGTTCGGGTGCCTATCTGTCTGACCTAGAAGACCTTCAGCTCACTTACCCCTACGCCACTAGCTTCTCCATCCTTTACCTCAAAACACTCGCCAAAGAACAAGATGTTCGGCTTGCCAAAGCCCTTGATCAAAAGGCTTTTGCCATTCAAAACCGCGTGGTGCTCTACGAATTGCTCAACGAGCGCTTGCAGCAAGAGATAGAAGAAGTTCAAGTTGTTGAAGAAAGTGTAGTTCCTGAAGTTCAAGTTCCTGAAGAAGAAATAATTGGAAAGGAAGAAGTTGTAAGGGAAGAAGAGGTTGACGAAAAAGAAAAAACTGCTCCCGATGAGCTCGATCAATTGTTGCGCGCAAGTCTGATCAACTCCGCTTACGTCGATATTACTTACACCGAAGAGCTCAAAACACTCGATCAACAAGAACAGGAGCCTATTGTGCCGCCTGTTGTTGAGCAAGCAGCGCCAGCGCAAGTCCCGTCTCAAACCGAGCGCTTTACTTTTTCACAATGGTTGCATCTTGCAGAAGAGGCCATTGACGAGCAGCAAAAGGAGTACCTCAGTATCGCCAAACCCAAACAAGATTTTTACTCACCAGCTAAAAAAGCCAAAGAGAGTTTGAGTTCTGATCAAATACCTGTTTCGGAAACCTTAGCCAAAATTTACGCGATGCAAGGCGCAGTAGGCAAAGCAATTGGGGTTTATGAGCAATTAATTTTGCTTAATCCGGAAAAAAAGAGTTTCTTTGCAAATCAAATTAAAGTACTTAAGAAAAACCTCAACGCTTAATCATGACAGGAATACTTTCTTTTTTAATCATCGTAGCCAGCGCATTGCTGATTCTCGTTGTTTATGTTCAAAACCCAAAAGGTGGGGGCCTAAGTGCTGATTTCGGTGGGGCTTCTCAATTAGGTGGCGTACAACGCACCAATGAACTCATCGACAAACTTACTTGGGGCTTGGCCGCAGCTATCGTAGTTTTCAGCCTTGGTATCTCTTTGAGCCAACCAAAGCCACCAAAACAAGTTGCACCACAAACCCAACAACAAGCACCAAATCAAGGTCAGGGTCAAAACCAAGGTCAGAGCCAAGGTCAATAACCAACTCTTTGTAACGATACAAAATGTCAGTATGTCACGCATACTGACATTTTTTTTTGTCCTTTATGCAATTTTGACGCAAAACAGCAATTGGCATGTTTTTCGAAGGAGGTGAGGCAACTAAAAATATTTTTTATGTCAGTAAATTTCAAACCTTTGGCAGACAGAGTTCTGGTAGAACCTGCGCCAGCAGAGCAAAAAACAGCAAGCGGAATCATCATTCCAGATACAGCAAAAGAAAAACCCTTGCGCGGTACTGTTGTAGC
>JAIPCC010000009.1 GCA_021738405.1 Crocinitomicaceae bacterium
TTTTGCTGTCTAAGAATTGGATTTGGACATAGCTGATGGGCTCTCCTTTTTTATCGATAACCCTGCCCATTACAACGGTTTGCTGGCCCCAAATTGCCAAAAAGCAAATGTTGAACAAAATGAAACTAAGTAAACGCATCAGTTTTTTTCTTGCTTCACTACCCTTTTAGCCACTAAAATACTCACCTCAAAAAGTAAGTAAATCGGAATGGTCACAATAACCTGAGAAATGACGTCTGGCGGTGTAATCACAGCCGCCAAGATGAGGATCACTACAATGGCGTGCTTGCGGTATTTGATGAGGAAGTCTGGTGTAAAAAGCCCGATTTTGACCAAAAGGAAGGTGACAATCGGAAACAAGAAGAACAAGCCCGTGTAAAAAACAGTGGAGAGAATGGTGCTCATGTAGGAGGCGATCGTCACGTCGGTTTTGATTTCGGGGGTGATCTGAAAAGCCCCAAAGAATTGAACGCTCAATGGCGCCACAATATAATAGCCGAAGAGAATGCCCAAGAAAAAAAGCAAACTGACATAAAATACGATGCCTTTGGCCATGTTTTTTTCATTGCCTTTGAGCCCCGGCTTGATAAAAGCCCAGAGTTGATAAAATATATAAGGGAACGCCAACACGACCCCACCCATAATACTCATCATGAGCGCATAAGAAAATTGACCGGCAAGTGTTGTGCTTTGGAAATCTACGTTGATTTGATCTACGCAAACGCCAAGGTATTTGCAAAGGAGTTCGAAGGTGATGAAGTGTGGGTCTACCATGTTGAGAAAGACATTCTCCATGATTTCTCGTTGGTAGATCCAAATCACGGTCGAAAAGATGATCACTGCCACTGCTGCCCTGAGCAAGCGCCAGCGGAGTTCTTCTAGATGATCTAAAAATGACATTGGTTGATCCTCAGACATGCAGTAAAATTAAGGATTTATTCCGGAAATGAGCAATGAAAAGAAGAACGTAAATTGTTTACGATGTGCTAGCTGAACTTTGTATCATCAAAACGAAACGCCATGAATAAAAAATTTGCAATTCAACACATTTGGTTCAACAACCAAGACGCAGAGGTCACACTAGTAGGACTCATGCAAGACGACATTTTAGTCTATGAATCTAAGTTGGTCATTAAGATGTCTCAGCTCAATGGCGTGGTATCAAAGCTGCAAAAGACAGCAGGCATTGAAGTGAGCGAGTACATGTGCAGATTTGAGCTCGGCTTTATTACCGAATACGAAATAAAGTTCCCGACTAGTGTACAATGCTTTTTAGACCTACAAGAAATTATAGGTGCAGATCAGAATTTGGTCAGAAGAATTGTAGCTTAAGAGGCTTATGGCTGGATGAAAACGGTTTCTTCGTTTACTTTTTCGGCCTCAATTTTGATGATGCCTTGTCCAGTTTTGTTGCCTTTTTGTGCTTTGATATCGAGTACAGCTACACCTGCCTGACCTAATTGATACAATTCGTTGTAATTGAAAGTAGCAAGGCCGTTTGCGTTCGTGTAAGCGGTGTCAAAAACAGCAACTTGCTGCGGTGTACTTTGTGTGTTGGTACCGTACAATACAACCATGGCGTTTGAAACACTTGCGTTGGTCTCGTCTTTGACATAAATATGCGCAACGGTATCCATTTTTTTACGACATGCACTTAAAGAGACAAGTGTCGTAGCTGCAACAGCAAATAAAAGAATCTTTTTCATGGTGATTAGTTGGGTAAGTAGATGGTCTCGACAGCAGTGGTGTGCACTTTAGCACGGGTATAGCCGTAAGCTATTTTGTTGTTGTATTTGACGATGATGTCAAAATAACCCGTTTTGTTGCTTTCGCCTGCTACGGAGAAATATGGATCCATGTCAAATGACGTAAATCCGGAAGAATTGGTAAAAGTGGTGTCTACGTATGCCAAAGTAGCGGGCGTAGATTGTTGGTCAGCGATGATAATGACCTTAGCGCCGTCGATGAGCTGATTAGAAGAAGAGCGGACAAAGACCTTAATAATAGCTGGGTCTGTAGGCTCGCAGCCGCCCAAGATAAAGAGCAGTGAAAGCGCAAAAAAGCTGGTTAGTATAGTTTTCATAGGTTTTGAATGTTTCAAATTTACATTTTAATTTTTGAATTTTAAAACTTCGAAAGGGGTGTTTATTGTATTTGAAGCAGTACTTGATTGCGTTCTTGTTCCGTAATTTCTGCAAGTGCCTCGCCAGTGAGGCCAAAATAAAAGCCCTTGACTTTGATTTGCATCACGCCGATTTGCCCTGGTTTGTAAAATGAGCTGAGGTCAAAATACGCTTTGCCTGAAGCATTTGATACCGAGCTGTCTTGCACGGCGATCGGATTGTGTGCGGTGTCTGTAGGCTCTGCCACAAGCCACACCTTGGCGTCGGGAAGAATGGTGCCATTTGCCGTGACCACAGTTACCTCTAGGGTAGTGGGTGGCGTTTCTTTACACGACACCAAAAAAAACACCAAAGCAAGCAGCGATAGAAATGCAGTGGCAGCGATAGTGTTCAGCTTTTTTTTCTTGTACATTTGCATGAAGACCAAGATTTTTCGTTGTTAAACAACAAGAAGGGTCAAAAGGTTACAACAGAACCGCTTAAAAATGAATATTGAAGTTTTATCTCTCGAATTAAATCAAGTTCAGCTCCAAGACGAACAAGCGCTCGAACAATTCCGCATCCGTTTTTTGGGTTCAAAGAACGTACTCAAAGATTTGTATGCCGCCATTAAAGACATTCCCAACGATCAAAAGCGCGCTTATGGTCAGCAGGTCAATGCGCTCAAAGAACGCGCCGAACAAATCTACCACGAAGCCAAAGCAGCTTTAACCCAAACCCAAACCACCAGCGCTGCCGAAGACCTCAGCAGACCCGCTGGCGACCCTAAAATCGGTGCGCATCATCCACTTTCGCTGATCCGCCGTGAAATCATCGAAATATTCAACCGTGTTGGTTTTGTGGTGTCTGAAGGCCCAGAAATCGAAGACGACTGGCACAATTTCAGTGCGCTCAACTTTCCGCCTGAGCACCCTGCCCGCGATATGCAAGACACCTTTTTTATCTCAAAAGGGGAAAACGAGCTTGCGCTGCGCACGCACACAAGTAGCGTTCAAGTGCGCGTCATGGAAGACCAAGCACCCCCAATCAGAACCATTTCTCCGGGCCGCGTGTACCGCAACGAAGCCATTTCGGCGCGTGCGCATTGCTTTTTCCATCAGGTTGAAGGGCTCTACATAGATAAAGGCGTCTCCTTTGCAGACCTCAAACAAACCTTATTATACTTTGCGCAGGCACTTTTTGGTCCTCAAACCCAAATTCGCATGCGCCCATCTTATTTTCCTTTTACTGAACCCAGTGCCGAGGTCGATGTATCTTGCTCGCTTTGCAACGCCAAAGGTTGCAATGTCTGTAAGTATACTGGTTGGCTCGAAATCATGGGTTGCGGTATGGTAGATCCAAACGTGCTCGAAGCTTGCGGCATTGACCCAGAAGTCTATACTGGTTTTGCCTTCGGTATGGGCGTGGAGCGCATTGCACAGCTCAAGTACCGCGTCACCGATCTGCGTTTGTATTCTGAAAACGACGTGCGTTTCTTGCGTCAATTTAAACCTGGTATGGCATGAGTTGGTTACATTTCACAAGTCCTAACCATTGGGAAGAACTCTTGAGTGCTTCTGAGCAAGCGCCTCAACTGATCTTTAAGCACAGCACGCGCTGTTCTATTTCTTCTATGGTCCTGAACCGTTTTGAAGCCAGTGAATTGTATCGCTCAGCTGCCCTGCCATGTTGGTTCCTCGATCTCATTGCCTTTCGGGACTTATCCAACCTGATTGCCGCCGAAACGCAAGTTTGGCATGAGTCGCCGCAGTGTATCGTCATCGACAAAAGCAAGGTTATTTACGCAGAAAGCCATGGTACAATAGACGCCAAGGCCATTCAACAATTGATCCTCGACAAATGAAAAAAATAATCATCTGGGTATTGGTATTGGGCCTATTAGTTGGCTTTTTAGCACCGCTTTTCACTTCCTCGAGCGATAGCTCAACACAAGCGGCCACTTTTGGTTTCAAAGAAAATTTAGCCACCACCTACGGCAAAACCATTGCCATTCCACTCAAAGTCACTGAAAACTGCACGGCACTTCAGCTCAAAATTGCCGATTCAGTGGTGCTAGAGGTCCCCAAACCAAAGCAGAAAGAAGTTTATTTCTTAGACACCAAGGATTTCAAGCCAGGCGCTTATCTGCTCGATTTACAAGTGCAAGACGCCGCCGGCAATTTATATACCGAGCAGCGCAACCTGCGCATTTTATCCGATATCAAACCCGAAAGATGGTCTTTGAAATTGGGTGCCGAATTCACCCACGACACCCGCAATTACACGCAAGGTCTGACCTTCTGGAACGGCGAACTCTTTGAATCTACTGGTGATCCCAACCAAGATGGCAGCTCCATGGTTTCTAAAATCAATATGGCAACAGGGCAGCCGGTTCAGCAAGGCAAAACCACCTTTAAGCAGCAACTCGATGCCAGCAAATTTGGCGAGGGCATCGCTATTTTTGGCAATGAAATTTTTCAGCTCACCTGGAAAAACCAGCAATGTTTTGTCTATGACCTCAACACCTTTCAGCTCAAACGCGAGTTGGCTTACAACGGCGAAGGTTGGGGACTTTGCACCGACGGCAAGCAACTCATTATGTCCGACGGTACCGAACGCCTCACTTTTAGAGACCCTAAAACCTTTGAAACGCTGCGCACTTTGGAGGTCTATTCTGATCAAGGCCCGCTGCCACAGCTCAACGAACTCGAGTACATAGACGGGCTGATTTATGCGAATATTTACACGACGAATTTCGTCGCCGTTATTGAACCAGCGCTCGGAAGAGTCATTGCGCTGATAGATGCCAGTAATTTGGTGGCTGCAGGCAAAGGCAATGGTGAAGTCTTGAACGGCATTGCGCATAATGTCAAAACAGGAAAAACGTACATGACGGGTAAAAACTGGCCAAAAATGTTTGAAGTAAGTATCATCAAATAGCGCAAATGCAAAACCTGTTTCGTTCACACGCACTTTCTCCAAATTTCTAAGCATCTTTGTAATACATATACCGAATTCTTTATGTTGGATAAAATCAAAAGTACGCTTAGGTTGGTCATTCCTTTTATCAAGACCAAACTTTTCTGGAAACACTTTGGCCTCGTCATTTTGTTTTACTTGGTCATGGTTTTTGCCACCATTCTCTATCTCGATTTTGCCACCAACCACGGCGAAAAAATCGCGGTTCCCAATTTAGTAGGCATCTCCGGTGAAAAAGCCAAAAACCGCATTGAAGAGCTCGACCTCACGTATCAAATTGTTGACAGCATCTACGATCCATCCTTACCAGAAGGCACCGTTGTAGAGCAGCTCGTGGAGCCAACTTCGCTTTCTCAGGTCTATGTAAAATCAGGGCGTATTATTGGTCTTAGGTTATCTAAAAAGAGCCAACTCGTTGAAATGCCGAGTTTGTTGCACAAGCAAATCCAATTTGCGCAAAGTATCCTCGAGCAAAGAGGTTTGCGTTTCTCTATTCAATACCAGCCCACTGCCGAGGCCAACGGTTCGGTCCTCGATCAGCGTTACAAAGGCCGTCGCATCAAAGAAGGTGAGCGCTTGCCAATTGGCGCTGTGGTCACACTCATTGTGGGGCAAAACGACGAAGGCGAGCCAATTGCTTTGCCAAATTTATTGGGCCTCACGATGTCAGAAGCCAAGTATATTTTTGATACTTTGGGCGTGAGCAGTTACTCGTTCATTTGTCCGGATTGTTTAACGGGTCAAGATTCTGCAGCTGCCCGAATTTTTTCGCAGTCTCCAGAATATATTGAAGCAACGACCGTTTTTAAATCCACACAATTTATCCTCTCGATGCAAAAAGGAGGAGACGGACAAAATCCTTAAGATATGACGCGCTTTATTTTTACTTTTTTTGCTAGTATTTCCATCACAGCGCTGTGGTCACAAGGATTTGAAATGGGTCCAATTAGTCGGAATATTGAGCTAGGAACTTCAAAAGGCCAGCTAAAAAGTGCGCTAAACTCCATTGACAGCACCTTTTATTATACCTCAGATACGCTCAATCTTCCGTTTTTTGATGAGTTTTCTACAGATAAATTCCAACAATACAGCGCGCAGTTCAATGATCCAGGCGTAACATCCACTCTCTACTTTCAACTCCTCGATCCGAGTACACTCGCGCCATTTGCTGCGGCTCAAACCTTTACCGATCAGGCCACGTTTCGCCGCACTTTTGACCAAACCACCAGCACTTTTACCGATTCTATTTTCCCAACTACCGCTGTAAAAGTGGCCGATTTCTCCGCTTTCCCCCTGAGTTTTCAGACGCTCAGCCTTTACCCGCCTTATTACATCTACGATACGATTGGCGTGGTAGACACCCCTGATACCGTTTGGGTACAAAACCCAAGTTATGTCCAAGATTCTGCCCGCATTTTCTTTGCCACGCTCAACGACCCGAATGCACTCTGGCTAGATGCACACGCATACTGGAACAACCGTTTTGCGGTCAATCCGCGCTCGCTCGGCGTAGTGACTTTCGATGGCTTAGATGCCAGTGGGTTCCCGTATGCCATTGGCACAACTTTCACCAATACCGCTGATTACCTGCATTCAAAACCCCTAGACCTCAGTGGGTATACGGCTGCTGATTCGCTCTACTTTTCCTTTTTGGTGCAGCCCGAAGGTCTTGGCGACGTGCCAGAAGCGACCGATTCTTTGCGCCTAGAGTTTTATGCCAAAGACTTGGGTCAGTGGTTTCACGTTTGGGCCACAGCAGGCGACACCACCGCGCCGTTTAAAGTGGTGCACATTCCGGTCAAAGACGCCAAGTATTTCAAACGCGGATTTCAGTTCCGCTTCAGTAATTACGGCGCGCTATCTGGCGCCTTAGACCATTTTCATATCGATTACGTTCACTTGCGCACGCAATCCAATTTGGCCGATACGCTATTCAAAGATTTTGCTTGGGTATATCCTATGAATACACTGTTGCAAGATTACACTGCTGTGCCTTGGGATCACTACAAAAACACGCCTAAGCCATTCAGAAATGATTTCCCGGTTGTGTTGCACAACGGTAGTGCTACGCCAGAAAACAATCAGTTCCCTGGTCAATTCACCATTGATCAAGCAGGCAATCTATTAGGACAATTTTCGGTGGCGGGTAGTCAGTTATCGAATGGCGATTTGAATTATGCGCCCAACACCACCTATGCGTCTACGCACAACATCAGTGCTTCGGGTTCGTTTCCAACGAGTGGTGGTGGCAACGAACAAGCTTTTCGCGTCAGTGGCGCATTAAATGTGCAGTTTCCGAACCTTGCACTCAACGACACCACGAGCTTTTATCAACCGTTTTCCAATTTTTACAGCTACGACGACGGCAGTGCAGAGGCGGCTTTTGGCCCAACCGGAGCGCAATCGCGCTTGGCTATACAGTTCGATGCATACGAGGCCGATTCTTTAATAGGTGTATCGTTTCATTTTGTACCCTCTGTCATCGATGTTTCGAGCAAATTGTTCTTGATCAGTGTTTGGAGCAATGAAAATGGGCATCCGGGCACGCTGCTCTACGAAGACGACGTATTTTTCCCGAGAGTGCCACTTTACGGCGATGAGCGCGGCATTTTTGTACCCTATTACTTTACGGATACACAAAAAGTGAGTGTGGCATCTTCTTTCTTTATCGGTTGGCGACAACTCGATGCAGAGCGCCTCAATTTAGGTTTGGATAGAAACATCGACCAGTCGGATAAAATTCAATACAGCGTCGATGGCGGATTTACTTGGCTTACCTCGCCTTATGAGGGTGCTGCTATGGTGCATCCGATCTTTTCTACAGCACTCGATGCAAGCTTAGGACTTTCAGAAGAAGCAGTTGCACCTGCAACCTGGAGCGTTTTTCCAAACCCAGGTCAAAAGGAAGTGCAGGTAGACTTGCCAATTGCTTATCAAGGAAAACAAATTATTTTGTGTGACGCTATGGGTAAGGTCCAGGTGTCTCAGACAGAAAGCACTTTTGATATCAGCATGTTGCCAAATGGCGTTTATTTCTTGCGTTGCCCTCAAACAACTTTGGGTACCTTAAAGCTGATCATCAACAACTAATGAGCGAAAATTTAGAGATTGAAGTAGAGGAAGCAGACCTCTTTGAACATTACCGTTTCAAAGCAGACCCCGGTCAGGAAGTCGTTCGGATCGACAAATTTTTGTTGGACCGCATGGCCGACACCTCCCGAAATAAAATTCAGGTAGCCGCTAAAAATGGCAATATCCATGTCAATGGTCAGCCGGTAAAGCAAAATTACCGCGTCAAACCGGGCGACGAAATCGCAATTGTACTGCCGTATCCGGTCCGAGAAATCGAACTCATAGCCCAAGATATTCCGATAGATGTGGCATACGAAGACGACGATTTATTGGTCGTAAATAAAGCAGCTAACATGGTGGTGCATCCGGGCTACGGCAATTATTCGGGCACGCTCGTCAATGCACTCGTATTTCATTTTGATCATTTGCCTACGCGCCCCAAAGACTATTTTGGCAGGCCGGGCTTGGTGCACCGCATAGACAAACACACCACCGGATTGCTCGTTGTGGCCAAAACCGAGAATGCCCTTAACGACTTAGCCAAGCAATTCTATGACCGCACCACACAACGGCGCTATTACGCTTTGGCTTGGGGCGATATTGCCGAAGACGGCACCATTGAAGGACACATCGGCAGGTCGCTCAAAAACCGCAAGGTTATGACTGTTTTTCCGGATGGCGCATACGGCAAACCAGCCATCACGCATTTCAAGGTTTTGGAGCGTTTTGGCTACGTTACGCTCATCGAATGCAAACTCGAAACGGGCAGAACCCACCAAATTCGTGCGCACATGCAATCCATTGGGCACCCATTGTTTAACGATTTGGAATACGGCGGCGATCGCATCTTGAAAGGCACTAAATCGTCGGCATATGAAAAGTTCATGGTCAATAATTTTGCCCTGCTCCCCGGACAAGCCCTGCACGCCAAAACGCTCGGTTTTATTCAGCCGCGCACCAAAGAGTATTTAGAGTTTGATTCTGAGCTACCTGAGGGTTTTCAGCGCTTATTGGAACGCTGGAGAACCTATTGTTCGGATTTTAAATAAAATTTCTCTATTTTTGCTTTCCTTGGTTCTTAACCAAGCTAAAACTACGCTTTATGAAACAACTATTCATTGCCGCTATTTTAACGCTCTTCACAGCATCGGTAAGCTTTTCACAAAACGCTCCCGATCCAAAATTCGTGCGCGAAGCCAACGAAGTCTTCATTTCTGGCAATTACTTTGAAGCCATTAACGTCTGTCAAGATGCCTACAAAAAGTTAGGTGCTCGCGGTTCTTTGCGTCAAAAAGGCGACATGGCCTTTAAAATTGCGGAATCTTACCGCGCACTCGAAATCTTCGACAAAGCAAACGATTGGTACGGTACCTGTATCGAACTCAAGTATTTCGATGTTGTCCCTGAAATATATTACTACAAAGGCGACATGCAGCGCATGATGAAAGACTTTGACAACGCCATCAAAAGCTACCGCGAATACAAGCGCATTGCGCCTAAGTCTCGTACCAAAGAGGTAGACGACGCTATCATGGCTTGTGAAAAATACAAAGACTTTGATGAGTTCGAAACTTCCAAATTGGTCGTGAAGCCAGAAGTCAAAATCAATACCAAGCAAATGGATATGGCGCCTACCTTCATGGACAAAAAAGGTAAAGTCATTGTTTTCAGCTCTTCGCGTGACGAAAGCACTGGCGCTCAACGCGACCCTATTTCTGGTGAAAAATACATGGACCTCTACATCGCGGAATACGATGTGAACGGCAACCCAACAAATGTAAAATCCCTCGACACTAAAGGTGTGGTCAACACCACCCAAAACGAAGGTTCAGCTACTTTTGATTCAAAGCGCAAAAACATCTACTTCACGCGTTGCCCTAACGCAGAAAAAATGGATCTAGGCTGTGAAATCTGGACTGCTGTCATGAACGGCGAAGATTTCGATGATCCGCGCAAAATCTCTTTAACAATCTCTGATACCATTTCTGTTGGGCACCCATGCTTATCTCCAGACGACCAAATGCTCATTTTTGCATCAGACATGAAGCAAAGCCCGAACGGCGAAAAATCTTTTGGCGGCCGCGACCTCTGGTATGTGAATTTTGACAAACGCACCAAAATGTGGGATTCCGTTCCACACAACATGGGCGCCATGTTCAATACCGCTGGTAACGAACTCTTCCCATCTATCGGACCAAATGGCCAACTCTATTTTGCATCTGACGGCTTACCAGGAATCGGGGGTCTTGACCTTTTTGTTGCAGAGCAAGTAGCTGGCGAAAACAAATGGACTGCTGTCAAAAACATGGGTTACCCTTTCAACTCACAAGGTAACGACTACGCTATGTCTGATTTCGACGGCAAGTCTGGTTTCTTTACCTCTGAGCGCAAAACCACTAGTAACCAAGAATACGCACCAGATATCTGGAGCTTCACTACACCTCCAAACCTTTTTGATTTGCGCGTGACCGTCTATGAGTCAGGTAAAAAATCTAAGAAATTAGCTGGTGCAAAAGTTTACGTAACGGTTTCCGATGGCACGAGCTGGGAAGGTGTTACCGACGCAAAAGGTAAAATCATCTGGAAAGAGCGTCCAGACAAAAAAGGACGTTATATCTTAACAGGTAAAGAATACACCCTCAAAGCAGAGAAAGAAGGTTTTTACGAAGACAAAAAAGGCGCTAAAATCTCTACACTTGGAATGGACCAAAGCCAAAGCTTCTTGATCGAGATGCCGTTGTTGCCTGTTGGCATCATCCGCACTCCTGAAATTCGCTACGTATTTGACCAATGGGTGTTTATCAACGACGCAACTTGTATGTCCTTAGACTCCCTTAAGTTCTTAGACAGCATGCTCAAAGAATACCCGAACATCACCATCGACTTGTTCTCACACACCGATGCACGTGGTGGCGACGCGCGCAACCAAATGCTTTCTGAAAACCGTGCAAAAGCAGTTTACAAGCACCTCGTTGAAACATGTGGCATCGATCCACGCCGTATTCGCCCTGTAGGTCGCGGCGAGGCTGAGCCTGCAACTTGGGTAGACGAATCCGGTAAAACAGTCGTGCTCACTGAAGATTATATCAATCAGTTCAAGACCACTGACAAAGCGAAGTTTGAAATGCTGCATACGATCAACCGCCGCACCACTGCCAAGATCACCAGCACCACCTTTGATCCGAACACGGCACCGCCGGCAGACCCAGAATACCGCAAGTTTAAACAACTTCCAAGATTATAAAAAGAAAGGCGTCGGAAGGCGCCTTTTGTTTTGAGCCATGAGACGCCTTTTACAAAAAATCGTATTCTTCTTTGAGTTGCAGTCGTTTGGCGTCTGCGAATGGTGGGCGCGCAGATTGGGCATCCGCACCAACAAAGTACGTTTAGGCTTCATCTATCTTAGTTTCATAGGCTTGGGCTCTCCTGTCCTGCTTTACCTCATTATGGCCTGGATCCTCGAGCACAAACATTATTTTAAGTTTCAAGCAAAGCGCAAACAATCTATCTGGGATTTATGAAATTGTTGATTACCGGAAGCAATGGCCTTTTGGGCCAAAAGCTTATCGATTTATGTGTGGCCAAGCAATTGGATTTCCTTGCCACGTCAAGCGGTGCAAATCGCTATTCCATTTGCCCCAAAGACAAATACCAAACCCTAGACATCACCGACGAGCAAAACATACAAGCGGTGCTCGAAAGTTACCAGCCCACGCACGTGATCCACACGGCAGCCATGACCAACGTTGATCAATGCGAGTTGCAGCCCGAGGCTTGTGATTTAGTCAACCGCCAAGCTGTATTCATGTTGGCTAAATATTGCCAACTGCACCAGATTCATTTGCAGTTGCTGTCTACCGATTTTGTTTTTGATGGCCAGGACGGCCCTTATGTTGAGACTGACGCGCCAAATCCGCTGAGTGTCTACGCACGCTCAAAGGTAGAGGCTGAAAAAATACTTCAAGCAACCGAAGGCTTGCACTTTTCTATTGTCCGAACTATTATTGTTTACGGCAAAGGCGAACAGCTCTCTAGATCAAACCTGATTCTATGGGCCAAAGAAGCATTGCAAAAAGGCAATCCTTTGCAAATTGTCAACGATCAGTTCAGGGCACCAACCTGGGCCGACGACCTCGCTTGGGCTTGTGTGCGCATCTGTGAACTCAACCAAGAAGGCATTTTTCATATCGCTGGGCCTGAAGTGCTCTCCATTTACGATATCGTGGCGCGTGTAGCTGCGTTTTACAAGCTCCCAATGGAGCAGGTTACCCAATTGAGCAGCGAAACGCTTCAGCAGCCCGCAAAGCGCCCTGCCCGCACGGGCTTTGTGCTCGACAAAGCGAACGAACTATTGGGCTATCGCCCGCATACATTAGAGCAAACTTTTGCCTTTTTGTAGTTGAGAAAAAATTTTATCTTTACCTACCTAAAAAAATAGAAAATGAGTGTTTGGAGAAAAAAACCGGTAAGTCACTTTCATCGTGACATGAAAAAAAATGACCTCAACCGCGTTCTGACCCGTTGGGGTCTTACTTCATTAGGTATTGGCGCCATTATCGGTGGCGGTATCTTTACCTTAACTGGAATCGCTGCCCACGACCACGCAGGTCCGGCTTTGGCTTTGTCTTTTGTAATTGCAGGTGTGGGCTGTTTATTTGCTTCGCTTTGTTACGCAGAGTTTGCCTCCATTTTACCTGTAGAGGGCTCGGCATATGCTTATTCTTACGGCACCATGGGTGAGCTTTTCGCCTGGATCATTGGCTGGAACCTCATTTTGGAATACATGATGGGTGCTACAACGGTGGCGGTAGCCTGGAGTGGTTATTTTGAGAAATTACTGCATCAATTTGGCATACATCCGCCCATGTGGCTCATGAACGACCCGATTACCGCAGCTGAAAAAGCACAAGAAGCGGGCATTGCCACGCCCGAATTTGCTTTTAATTTACCTGCCTTTTTGATCACTTGGGTGGTTACGTCTATTCTCATTAGAGGGATCAAGGAAGCTGCAAAAACCAATAACCTGATTGTCATTCTCAAGGTCGCGGTAGTATTGTTTGTGATCTTTGTAGGTTTCTTCTTCATCGATACGGATAACTACGTGCCATTCATTCCTGAAACCGTACACAACGCCGACGGTTCTTCATCCTTTGGTTGGTCTGGGGTAGTAACCGCCGCCACCATTGTATTCTTTGCATATATCGGCTTTGATGCTGTCTCAACCCAAGCGGGCGAAGCCATTAACCCGAAGAAAGATGTGCCATTTGCCATTATTATGTCCCTAGTCATTTGTACGGTACTGTATATTGTAGTTTCCTTGGTACTAACCGGAATGGTTCCTTACAACGAGCTTGACATCAAAGCTCCTGTTGCCTCAGCTTTTGAGGGCATCGGGATGCCATGGGCCACAACACTCATTACCGTTGCTGCTGTGGCTGGTCTGACATCAGTTATGTTGGTCATGATGCTCGGTCAGACACGTATTTTCTTGGGCATGGCCAAAGATGGCTTGCTTCCATTTAATATTTTCGGTAAAATCCACGAAACGTACAAAACACCGTTTAGAAGTACGATTCTTGTTGGCGCAGTAGTTTCTGTTGTTGCTGCTACAACACCAATCGATAAAGTATCAGAAATGTGCTCAATGGGAACTTTGCTTGCCTTTGCCATGATATCAATAGCTGTTTTGATCATGCGCATTCGCCAACCAGAATTGGAGCGTCCGTTCAAAACGCCTGCAGTATGGTTTGTGGCCATCGCTGGTGCCACTTTCAACTTTGGCCTGATGTATTTTGTGCGTCCTGACACCTGGGTAGCGTTCATTGTTTGGTCTACCTTAGGCCTCATCGTTTACTTCTTGTATTCTCGCAAACATAGCAACCTCAATAATTACGAATTTGAGGAGTCACTCAAAGGCCACGATGCCATTGTGAATGCTTCAGAAGAAGATTAATGCAGTCAGACGCTAAAAAAACGCTCGGTCTTCTCGATGCCACCTTATTGGTATCGGGCTCCATGATCGGTTCGGGTATCTTTATTGTTTCTACACTCATGCTGCGCGATATCGGGTCGCCAGCTTGGTTGTTGGTCTTGTGGGTACTCACAGGCCTGATCACTGTTTTTGCTGCGCTGAGCTACGGAGAACTCGCTGGCATGATGCCCAACGCAGGTGGGCAGTATGTGTATATCCAACGCGCTTATGGTAAAATGGCGTCTTTTCTCTACGGCTGGACTGTCTTTACGGTCATTCAGACGGGCGTTATTGCAGCTGTAGCCGTAGCCTTTGCCAAATACACGGCCATATTTTTTCCGGAATTAAATGATGTAGTTTTCACAACCCCATTTTTGGCCGTGACCTGGGCCCAATTGCTCGCGATTGCCTCTGTAGTGTTCTTGACTTACTCGAACGCAAGAGGTGTACAAAACGGCAAAGTCATTCAGTTTGTATTCACATTTGCGAAGCTCTTTGCTTTAGGCGCTTTAATTGTATTGGGAATTTATATCGGCCTGAAAACAGATGTTTTTGCACTCAATTTTAGCGATGCCTGGAAAGCCACCAAAACCGTTGTAAGCAATGACGGAGCTAAAGTTTTTCAGATCCCGCTTACTGGTTGGGCGCTCGTTGGGGCATTAGGTGCTACTATCATCAACTCTTTGTTCTCTGCCGATGCTTGGAACAACGTTACTTTTATTGCGGGTGAAATCAAAGACCCTAAAAAGAACATCCCCAAGAGTTTGTTTTTTGGCACTTTAATCGTCACTGTCATTTACATTTTAGCCAATATCGCTTACCTCGCTTTATTGCCAATTAACGGTAGTCCGGATGGGCTCAACCCAATTGATCAAGGAATGCTCTTTGCCAGTAATGACCGCGTTGGCGCTTCTGCAGCTTACGTGATCTTTGGCGACGCAGGCATTCTATTGATGGCAGGCCTCATTATGGTTTCGACTTTTGGTTGTAATAATGGTCTGGTATTAGCGGGTTCGCGTTTGTTCTACGCGATGTCTAAAGACGGGCTTTTCTTCAAAAGTGCTGCTCAGCTCAATTCAAATGGAGTTCCGGCACGTGCACTCTGGATTCAATGCGCCTGGGCCAGTGCGCTCTGTTTGTCGGGTAAGTATGGCGATTTGCTCACTTATAGCACATTTGCAAGTTTGTTGTTTTACATCATTACCATTTACGGCATTTTTAGACTTCGGAAGTTAGAGCCTGATACACCAAGGCCTTACAAAGCTTGGGGTTATCCTTACATTCCTGCACTTTACATCGTGCTCACACTCGCTATATGTGTCAATTTATTGATCTACGATTTCCGCAATGCGGGCATGGGCCTTTTTATTGTACTGCTCGGCATTCCGGTATATTACTTAATCGAGTCAAAAAGAAAGGTAGCTTAGCCAATAAGCCCAGTAAGTTCTCGTTGAGGCTTACATGAAAAAACCATTTGTCATTTTTTCCAAGCGTTTAGAGCGCGGCACCATGCTATGGTTGTGTGTTTGTGTGGTGGTTATTTTTGCGCCTCGAATAGAGGCGTATTTTGTGAATCCAGACTTGAGCTACACCTGGCAGCACAAAATGGAGCAAAAAGTGCAGCGGGCTTTTCAAATGCCTTCGAAATCTACCGCTAGGCGTTCATATTCAAAGCTTTGGAAGCGCTGTAATCCAGCGGGTCTTACTGCGGCCGATTGGCAAAGGTTGGGCCTGAGTCCGAAGCAAGCTGCTTCCTTGCTGCGCTATAAAGATAAATACGGGCTGCATTCGCTGTCTCAAATGCAACATATACGCGTACTGCCATCAGAATTGCTCAATCAAATCTCGGATTCCTTGTATTTTGAACCCACTCCAAGTGCTAAATCAAGCGTTGTAAATCAGGAAGAAAATGGCTTACCCGACAAAAGGCAAGAAACTAAGGGGCAATTCGGAAAGTTGGATATCAATTCAGCTACTGAAGTGATGTTAGTGGCCTTACCGGGCCTTGGTGCATATTCCGCGGCAAAGATCATTGCTTATCGCGAGCGTTTAGGTGGGTTTTTAGCGCTTGATCAACTGCAAGAAATTCAAGGGATTAAGCCAGAAATACTGCAAAAAGTACTGCCTTATTTGGTGCTAGAACAAGGCGTCAAACGCATGTCGATCAATGAAGTGAGCTACGAAACACTCAAACAACATCCGTATTTAACTTGGAATCAGGCCAATTCCATCATAAAAATGCGCAAACAAAAGGGTGCGTTTAAAGAAATAAATGAGCTCAAAGAATCGGTATTAATTGACGACGATACATACAAAAAACTCTTACCTTATGTATCTTTGTGACATGACAATCCACGAACAACTCAAAGCGGTCATCCGCGATGTGCCCGATTTTCCGAAGCCAGGCATCCTCTTCAAGGATATTTCAACTATTATGCTCAGTCCGGAAGTATCTAATGCGGTCCTCGATCATTTGGTTGCTCAGTACAAAGATGCTGGGCTTGATGCCATTGCAGGTATTGAAAGCCGAGGCTTTCTTTTTGGCTATCCGTTGGCCATGCGTTTAGGCTTACCTTTTGTACTGATTCGCAAAGAAGGCAAACTTCCATATGACAAAATCAAACATGCCTACAACTTAGAATACGGCTCGGCAGTCATTGAAATGCACACCGATGCCATCAAGGTAGGGCAGCGCGTCCTGATCCACGACGACCTACTCGCAACGGGCGGATCTGCTGCGGCAGCGGCTACGCTCATTGAAAAAAGCGGTGGGGTAGTGGCAGGCTTTGACTTCTTAGTGGCACTTGATTTTTTAAATGGCGCTGAGCACCTCGCCAAATTCAGCGAGCAAATGAACGCCATTGTTCATTATTAACTTGAGTACATGACCTAACTTCATCACCGCATATTTCATCAACAAACAACAACAATCATCAATCAACAACATGAGTAACTATTTTACTGAACAACAGCAGCTCCTGGCCCAAATGGTACGGGACTTCGCGGAGCGAGAAATCCGCCCTCAAATGAAACACTGGGATGACCACGAAATTTTCCCGATCGAGGTCATGAAAAAAATGGGTGAGCTCGGTTTGCTCGGTATTTTCATCCCCGAACAATACGGCGGATCCGGTTTTGGCTACAATGAATACGCTACGGTCCTGATGGAACTCGGCAAGGTTTGCGGAGGCGTTGGCCTCAGTGTGGCTGCACACAACTCGCTTTGCACCGGCCACATCTATTACCACGGTTCAGAGGCTCAAAAACAAAAATATTTACCCAAATTAGCAAGCGGTGAGTGGATCGGCGCTTGGGGCCTTACCGAAGCCAATACCGGCTCTGACGCCATGCGCATGAAAGCTACAGCAGTTTTAGATGGCGATCATTGGGTTTTGAACGGTTCCAAAAACTGGATCACGCACGGGCTTTCAGGCGATGTAGCCGTTGTACTGATTCGCACGGGCGAACTCCTCGATAGCAAAGGTATTACTGCATTTATTGTAGAGAAAGGCACACCGGGCTTTTCAGCCGTTAAAATCAAAGATAAATTAGGCGTGCGCGCAAGTGAAACCGCCGAGCTTATTTTTGACAACGTACGCATCCCCAAAGACAACGTGCTAGGCGAGGTGGGGCAGGGCTTTGTACAAGCCATGCAAATTCTAGATGGCGGTCGTATCTCTATTGCCTCCTTGAGCTGTGGTATTGCCAGAGGCGCATTTGAAGCTTCTGTTAAATACGCCAAAGAACGCGAGCAATTTGGTCAGCCTATTGCCCATTTTCAAGCGATTGCCTTCAAATTGGCCGACATGGCGACACAAATAGAAGCCGCCGAACTCCTTACTTTTCAGGCAGCTGCTAAGAAAGACGCCAAGTTGCCTGTCACCAAAGAGGGCGCTTTTGCCAAATACTTTGCCTCAGAGGTTTCGGTCAAGTGTGGCAATGAAGCCGTTCAAATTATGGGGGGTTATGGCTACACCAAAGAATATCCTGCAGAGAAATTTCTACGCGACTCCAAACTCATGACCATTGGAGAGGGCACGTCTGAAATCCAAAAGTTGGTTATTTCTAGAGAAATATTGAAATAATTTTTGTAGAATTGAATTTCTCTCGTATCTTTGCGACCCTAGTTTATAACAAAGAAATTAAAGCATATGTTGATCATTCCAATTAAAGAAGGCGAGAACATCGAACGCGCATTGAAGAAGTACAAGAAAAAGTACGAGAAAACCAATGTAATGAAACAATTGCGTGCCCGAAGAGAATTCGTGAAGCCGTCTATTTCTAATCGCCAGGAAGTGATTCGCGCAGCTTACAAACAAAGAATGCAAAGTCAGCAATTGTAACCATTTGCTACAAAATACGTATGGAAAGGAGCTTCGGCTCCTTTTTTTATGCTCCAAGAATTCGACAATTATTTACGCCAAGAGAAACGCTACTCAGCTCATACCTGTTTAGCCTATCTACAGGACCTCCAGCAGTTCAGCGCTTTTGCAGGCTGCGCAGTGCTTTCCGATTGGCAAGAGCAGAATAGTGCCATCATCAGAGGCTGGATGGTATCGCTGCTCGAACAAGGCCTGAGCAAGCGGACGGTCAATCGCAAACTTGCCGCCTTGCGCACCTTTTTCAAGTGGTTGCGCAAAGAGGGTAGGCTCGCCGAAAATCCCATGACACGCATTCAAGGCCCCAAAGGCGAAAAACGCTTGCCAGTTTTTGTCAAAGAATCTGAACTCGCTGCGCAGAAAGTAAGCGCGCTTTTCAGCACAGATTTTGAAGGCCTGCGCAACCAACTCATCGTAGAGCTCTTTTATCAAACGGGCATGCGTCTGTCTGAGCTCATCGACCTCAAAGAAGCTGCAGTCAATGCGCAGCACCTCAAGGTTTTGGGTAAGCGCAACAAAGAGCGCCTCATTCCTATTGCCCCTGAACTCACTATTAAAATCAATCAATACCGCGCGGCAAAACAAGCCCTGAGCCTCGACCACCCCAATTTGTTGGTGCGCCGAAACGGAGCGGCGTTGTATCCGCAACTCGTTTATCGCCTCGTTAGAGAAGTACTCGGCACCTTGAGCGGTGTAGAGAAGCGCAGCCCCCATGTCTTGCGTCATACTTTTGCCACACATATGCTCAATAATGGCGCTGGCCTCGAGACCCTCAAAGACCTGCTCGGCCACGCTAATTTATCGGCCACGCAAGTCTATACACACAATTCATTTGCCCAATTGCGCAAGGCTTATGGAAGCGCACATCCAAGAGCACTGAAATCACAGTAATTTAATAGGCAAAGCGCTGAAATTGCCTATCTTTGCGGCACAATTTAGAACTATGAATTTAGCAGCAGTTGGTAGTGTCGCGTTCGATGCCATTGAAACACCCTTCGGGAAAACTGACAAAATCGTTGGTGGCGCGGGCTCTTATATCGCCTTGGCATCCTCTTTCTTTGTTAAAGAACAGAGTCTGATTTCTGTTGTCGGTGGAGATTTCCCCCAAGAGTTCCTCTCTTTATTAGAAGCAAAAGGGGTAGATATCACCGGAATTGAAGTCAAACAAGACGAAAAAACCTTTTTCTGGTCGGGTCGTTACCACACCGATATGAATTCGCGCGATACCCTCGTTACCGAACTCAATGTGCTTGCCGATTTTGCGCCAGTGGTACCAGCGCATGCTCAAAATGCTGCGTTCTTGATGCTCGGCAACTTGAGCCCTGCGGTTCAGTTGTCTGTAATCAAGCAAATGACTACTCGTCCAAAGCTCATCGCTATGGATACCATGAATTTCTGGATGGATATCGCACTAGACGACCTCAAAGAAACAATCAAACATATTGACATCCTGATCATCAACGACGAAGAAGCGCGCCAGCTTTCAGGTGTTTACTCGCTGCGCAAAGCGGCCGGAATTATCCGCGCAATGGGCCCGTCTATCCTCATCATCAAAAAAGGCGAACACGGCGCGTTGTTGTTCCACGAAGCAAACGTTTTTTATGCCCCTGCACTTCCCTTAGAAGAAGTATTTGATCCAACCGGAGCCGGAGACACCTTTGCCGGAGGGTTCATGGGCTACCTCGCCGCTGCACCAAACCTAGATTTCGAAACCATGAAACGCGCTATTATTGCAGGCTCTGCACTTGCTTCATTCTGTGTGGAGAAGTTTGGAACCGAGCGTTTACTCGAAATCAATCAAGAAGACTTACACAAGCGCATGCAAGAATTTGTCGCTTTATCTACCTTTCAACTGGAAGCCTAATGGAATTACAGCACTACACCGAACAAATTGTGGCTTTGAGCCAGCAAGAAGACCTTTTGCAATTAGGCCGCACCGCCAGTGAGCACAAGCAGCATTTTGAAGATCTTTTGATTGAACTCGAACGCCAAGAGCAAGTCAAGCGACTAGAAGCAGCCGATCAAGGCCAGACCTACGAAGAGATCGACTACAAGCCGCAAAAAGAAGCTTTTTTTGAAGCCTTCAATGAATTTGTAACCAAGCGCAAAGCACAACAACAGCTTCAGCAGACCCTCGAGACACAAAACCTCAAACTCAAAAGAGACCTCATTACACGGCTCAAAGAAGTCATAGACAACGAAGAGAAAATCGGCACTGCTTTTCAGGCCTACAAAGAAATTCACGAGACCTGGAAAAAAATCGGCGCCATTCCGCGCGAGCAGCGCGAAACCATTCAAAAGGAATACTCGCGTTTGCTAGAAATCTTCTTTTATAACATTAAGATTTACAAAGAGCTCAAAGAACACGACTACCGTCGCAACAAACAACTCAAAGAAGACCTGATTTTCAAGCTCAAGCAGTTGCGCGTGACCTCACTCGAACAGCGCGACCTCGAAGCGCAGCTTCATGTGCTTCAAGACGAATGGGAAGAAATCGGCCCGGTTCAAAACGAAGATTGGGAGCTCATGAAAACTGCCTATTGGGAAGCCGTGCGCAGCATCTACGACAAAATCAACGAACACTACGAAGCCCAAAGACAAGTTCTTAAAGCCAACATAGATGCCAAGAAAAAACTGGTTGCCGATCTAGCTGAGCGCTTGAAAGAAGCCGACCAATGGAACAACTTCAAGCACTGGGAAACCCAAACTGCTTTTGTCCTCGATTTACAGGCCCAATGGAAAACAATCGGTTCTGGAAGCCGCAAAGAGAACGAAGCCATTTACCAAGCTTTTAGAGCGCAGTGCGACGAATTCTTTGCTGCTAAAAAGAACTTCTCCAAGGAGATAGATGCTGCAAGTCAAGAGATTGTCACTAAGAAAAAAGGCCTCATCGAAAAAGCACAAGCCTTGAGTAGCTCTACAGACTGGAAAAACACCGCCGATCAACTCAAGAAACTCCAAAAACAGTGGCAAGATTTCGGCTCTGCAGGTCAGCGCTACGAAAACAAACTCTGGAAAGATTTTAGAGCGGCTTGTAACGGATTTTTCGATGCGCGCCAAGCACATTTTGAAGGGCAAGATGCAGAAAATACCGAAAACCTCACTGCGAAGCTCGCCTTAATCGAAACGCTCAATCAGTTTGCCTTGCCTACAGACAAGCAAGCTGCATTGGCACAATTGCGCGATTTTCAGCAACAATTCAACGCAATTGGTCAGGTAGGACTCAAAGAAAGACAAAACGTCTATACAGCGTTCAAAACACGCATGGATGAGCTTTACAAAGACCTCAAACTCGAAGGGCAAGAAAAAGAACGCATTTTCTTTCAAGCGAAACTCGAAGGCTTATTGGCTTCGCCAGACAAACAACGCCTTTTGCAGTCAGAACGCCAAGAAATCCGCAAGCAAATCGACTTCCTACAAAAAGATATTTTCACGCTAGAAAACAACCTCGGATTCTTCGCGCGCTCCAAAGGCGCAGACCAACTTCGCCTCGATGTTCAGAAAAAAGTCGAAGCAGCGCAAGAAAAAATCCAAGGCCTGAAAGCCAAGCTCAAACTCATTCCGAATGAATAGCTTCATCAATTTAATTTTGCTCGTCTTGAGCTTTCCAGCGCTCTTGTTTTCTGTTTTTGTGGGCTTTGATCTCCCTATTGACTTTCTAAACACCACTGGTAAGCGACTTCCCTACAGCAATGAAGTTTACCTTGTTTTGGGCTTGATCCTCTTGATCATCGGCCTTAGACGCACGATCCGCCGCTGGATGGGCGTATCAATGGTCAAGCAAGTCGGCAAATTTGTCTGGAACGAACCCATCAGTAAAGAGCGTCGCTTGCGCGTGTTTGTTTACAATTCGATAGAAGGTGTGGTCTTTTTGAGCCTTGCTTTTGCCCATTGGTTTTTGACGCCATCCGCTGTTTTTGTGCTGCTGGTTTACCTCATTTTAGCGCTTGACTCCTTTCTTTTTGTCCTGATCAATCAGGCAAATTTTAGGGTGGGCCTGAGCTCAAAAGCCATTCTTGTTGCAGACAGAGAAGTCTTGCTTATTTATCTAAATGGACTCAGAAAGGTATCCGTTAGCCAGCAGACAGTTTACTTTGACTACAGCGAAAACCTCCAACTTTCTTTTCCGCTTGATTGCATCGAAGAACCGCAAAAAACCAACTTCTTTGCGGCCTTAGAAGGTCAAATAGACCGCGATCGCGTGCTATTTCAGCACACAAAATAGATTTCGTACTTTCGTAGCATGCGAGGTGCAGCTCCCCAGAAAATTCTCATTGTTCGCCTAAGTTCTATTGGCGATATCGTCCTGACTTTTCCTGTAGTAGCAGCCATCAAATCGTGTTTTCCAGCGTGTCAAATAGATTATGTCACCAAAAAGCAATTCGCAGCTTTACTCGAAGCTTGCCCCGGTATCAATCAGGCTTTTTACTTTGACAACTCCTTGGCGCAATTGCGTCAACAACTAGATTTCAAGCACTACGATGCTGTTTTTGACCTCCACCACAACCTCCGGACACGTTTGTTGCTTTTTGCTAGTGCGGCACCAGTTTATCGCTTCCCAAAAAACAACTTCCAAAAATGGTTGTTGACCAAGTTTAA
Source organism: Crocinitomicaceae bacterium (assembly GCA_021738405.1). Lineage (GTDB taxonomy): Bacteria > Bacteroidota > Bacteroidia > Flavobacteriales_D > Crocinitomicaceae > UBA952. Next base: position 23,103 of record JAIPCC010000009.1, read on the forward strand.
GGTGCGCCCAAAGCAACGCAAGCATGTGGTCGAGCGCTATCTTGCACCGCTGCAAGAATTCGTACATGATTGGGAGCCGCTGAATGCCTCTTTCCAATACAATATTCCTATTACAGCGCAATTCGACATTGAAAAAAGATTTAGCGTTAAGCCAAAAACCTACATTGCCATTGCCATTGGCGCACAGTTTGCCACCAAGCGACTGCCTACAGATTTGCTCATTCAACTCATCGGGCAAATGAGGCAGCCAATTGTCCTTTTAGGTGGGAAGGAAGACCTTCAAACAGCTGTACTGATCCTCGAGAATTGTCGTCAAAATGAACTGGTTTCTGCCGTGGGCCAGACAAACATTCATGAGTCGGCCTGGTTGGTTCAAAATGCAAAAGCCTTGCTTACCCACGACACTGGCTTGATGCATATTGGCGCTAGTTTTGAGCTGCCCATTCATGTTATTTGGGGCAATACCACTCGTGATTTCGGGATGTATCCTTACCGTTTAGAACAAGAAGATGTTTACCATTATGAGGTCGCGAATTTAGCTTGTAGGCCCTGTTCCAAAATTGGTCATCAGCAATGTCCGAAGGGGCATTTTGACTGCATGCGCAAGCAAGATTTACAGCAAATTGCAGCCGCACTGAATCAGTGAGCGTCGTCTAGAAATAATTTTTTGAGTTCAGTGGCCTCAGAGGGCTTCATTTTACCGGCTAGGATGAGTGCCAATTGTTTGCGTCTGAGTGCGCCTTCATAGCGTGTCTTCTCTTCTTCTGTTTCCGGGATGAGTTCGGGCACCTGAATCGGATTTCCATTCTGGTCTACAGCTACAAATGTGTAAATGGCCTCGTTGCATTTTTCGCGTTGTCCGGTAACGGCATCTTCGACAAATACATCTAAAAAGACCTCCATTGATGAATTAAATGCTCTAGATACTTTAGCCTCCAGGGTTACAATTGAGGCGTGGTTGATGGGTTTTTGAAAAGAGACGTTATTGACTGAAGCCGTGACTACAACACGTTTGGAGTGGCGGTGTGCAGAGACACTTGCAATGACGTCCATCCAAGCAAGGAGTTGGCCTCCGAAGAGATTGCCGAGCGTATTGGTATCGTTGGGCAAAACAATTTTGGTTGTAATGGCAAGGGTGTCGATGGCTTTATTGGCTTTCATAGAACAAAGTTAATGAATCAATGTTATCGATTATATTTAAAAGGACAATATAAAATTCAACAGACTTATTGTATTTTTACCACGAACTATAATGCTCTATCTGAATCAACTATGAAACGTTACTCCATCTTGGTGCTCTTTTTAGGTGCACTTACACTTTTTTCTAGCGCCCAAGCTCAAAAACCACAGCGGGTATTGGACGTGCAAAACATGCGCGAAGGCGAAAATGTAGAATACTGCATCACGCACAAAAAACACACAGCTTTGCTTCAAAATCCTGACTACGTCAAAGGCTTAGCAATTGCTGAAGCAGAATTCGAAACCGTTTCAAAAAAGGGAGAAAGCCAGAAAGCAACTATTTACACCATTCCGGTTGTATTTCACGTGCTGCACTTTGGTGGCATTGAGAATATTTCCGATGAGCAAATCCTAAATGCATTGGCAATCCTGAACAGAGATTACCGCAAGCAAAATGCGGATACCGCAAACGTGCACCCAGATTTTCAAGGAATGCCTGCCGATGCAGAAATCGAATTCAAGCTGGCTACTATAGCGCCAAACGGACAATGCTTTAGCGGCATTACGCGTACGTTCTCTCCTTTGAGTCTTCAGGGCGACGACGGTGGCAACCAAGTAGACGCCATTGTAGCGGGTAACAACGTTTACAACGGTCAGTGGCCAGGTAACAAATACCTCAATATCTTTATTTGTGCTGAAATTGGCGGAGCTGCCGGTTATACTTACAAACCGAGCAACTGGGCCGCCACGAGCATGCAAAACGGCATCTGGATTCTTCACGATTATGTAGGTGCAATCGGTACCGGTTCAGTAGGTGCAAGCCGTGCACTCACTCATGAAGTAGGGCATTGGCTCAACCTCGACCACACCTGGGGCGGCAACAACAACCCCGGTAACACAACGAGCTGCAGCACCGACGACAACGTGCAAGACACGCCTAACTGTATTGGTGTAACGGCTTGCTTGCTCAATTCCAACACTTGTAACTCAGACAACAACTATTGGGGCTTTGACATCCGCGACAACGTCGAAAACTACATGGATTACTCTTACTGCTCAAAAATGTATACGGAAGGCCAACGCACACGCATGCGCAACGCACTTCAGGTAACGAGCACTGGTCGTGCTAATGTAATTTCTGCAGCTAATTTGGCAGCTGTGGGTGCATCTGGAACGCCATATTTGTGTAAAACGGACTTTAGCGCCGATAAATCAACAATTTGTCTTGGCAATACCGTTCAGTTCCAAGATGAATCTTACAATGCAGTAGCAAGCTGGAGTTGGGTGATTACCCCTTCAACAGGTTGGTCTTTTGCCAATGGCACATCGGCAAGCTCAGCCAATCCGGCTATTACTTTTGATTCGCCTGGTATGTACGATGTCCAATTGACCGCAACTGACGGCACCAACAGCGACGCCGAGACCAAAACAGGATTTATTCGCGTGTTGGGTGCACCAGCAAGTATCCCTTATTGGGAAGGATTCGAGGCGTATTCAACTTTGAGTAATTTACCGAATTGGGAATTGTACAATGCGCCAATCAACAATGCATTTGTCATCGAGTCTAATTTTGGTCATTCCGGTACAAAATGTGCCCGCCTCAATAATTTTGGTCAGGCAGCTTCTAACATTGACGAACTCACCTCTACCAACATCGATTTATCGAGCATCGACACCACTACCGGTTCAGTAACGCTTTCTTTCCGCTATGCTTACCGCAAAAGAACTTCCAGTGACTACGAATACCTCAAAGTATTCATTACGGGCAACTGCGGTGAAAACTGGGCACAAAGAAAAACCCTTGGCGGAAACCAATTATCTAATCAGGTTTCTTCAACTGCATGGGCACCAACAAGTCAAGCCGATTGGGTAACCGTTCACATGACCAACGTCACCGATAACTACTTTACCGACAATTTCCGCATGCGCTTCAAGTTTGAGGGTGAGGGCGGCAACAACTTCTTCCTTGACGACATCAATTTGTACAGTGGTGGCCCTTCCAATGATTTGGTATTGGCAGCTGTAGGCCAGAATCAATTTACTGATTTAAATCTTTATCCAAACCCAACAGATGGCGACATCCATGTGCAATTTACAGCTCAGGTTGGCGGTTCGGCTCAATTGCGCATCACCGATATCAGCGGCAAAAGCATTGCACACTATCCATTGCAAGTCCAAACCGGTACTAACTTAATCATTACCGATACCAAGCAATTGGCAAGCGGAAGCTACATCATGGTGCTTGAAATCAATGGCGAATCAAGCGTCCGACCGTTTGTTGTGAAATAAATTTGCGTGACGCGAGGTCAAATCAATTCATCCTCGTTCTCACTGAAAAAATCAAATAGGAGTTTCGCTTTTGCGGCTCCTATTTTTTTTGTGATCAGCTCTGGTGCAGCTTCTTTCATTTTCGTCAAAGATTTGAACTCATGGTAAAGCGCCTCTATTGTTTTTGGCCCCAAACCCTTCACTTGATCAAGGGCTGAGCCGACTGCATTTTTACTGCGGCGGTTGCGGTGATGGCTGAGGCCAAAACGGTGTGCTTCGTCGCGGAGTTGCTGTACTAACTTTAATGCGAGCGAGCGACGGTCTAAAATCAGTGAACGCGAGAAGCCAGGCTTGTAAAGCTCTTCTAATCTTTTGGCCAAACCAACGAGTTTGAGTTCGTGCTGTAAACCAATTTCCTCAATAGCTTCTAACGCTGCGCCTAGCTGCCCTTTGCCGCCATCAATGATGATGAGGTCGGGTAGAGGCTGCCCTTCGGCTTTTAAGCGGCTGTAGCGCCTGCCAACAGCTTCTTTCATGGTGCTGAAGTCATCTGGCCCAACCACAGTTTTGACATTGAAGTGACGGTAGTCTGCTTTACTCGGTACACCATGCTTAAAAACAACACAGGCCGAGACCGGATTGGTGCCTTGTAAGTTTGAGTTATCGAAACATTCAATGTATAGCGGCGGCTTAGATAAGCCAAGTGCACTCTGCAGTTCTAAAACGGCCTGCATCGGTGCGTTTTGAACAGCTGTACTCTTGTTCATGGCAGCTTTTCGGGCCTGAAGTTGGGCATGGCGAACGTTGTCCATGGCCATCTCGAGTAATTGTTTTTTTTCGCCAATTTTGGGAAACAAACTTTTGGCGTCTGCAAGTAAAAGCGGATCCTTGAGGCCCACCACAATTTCTTTCGAACTGCTTTCAAAATGACCCCGAAGTTGTGGTATAATCTGCCTGTATAAAGTTTCAAGCGGCACATCTAGCGGATCGGACACCTTTGAAGTGTAAGCATGGACAATACTTCCTTCACAAATAACAAGGTAACTGAGCCAGGCATCAGGTTGGGCTTTTTCGACATAACACACGTCAAAATTTTGCGTGTGATCCGATACCATCATTGATTTGGATTGGTATTTTCCGAGTGCATCTATAAGTTCTTTACAGCGTTGTGCAGCTTCAAATGCCTGGGTGCTCGCATGCGCCAGCATGTCTTTTTTGAGTTGCTGGATCAAAGAAAAGTTTTTGCCTTCTAATAAGAGGCGAATGGTTTGCAAAGTTTGGTCATACGCAACGCTGGATTGCATGCTTTCACAAGGCCCCGCGCATTTGCCAATATGATATTCGAGACAAACTTTGTATTTGCGCTGTTCGAGTTTCTGCGTCCGCAAGTCGAGTGCACAAGTTCTGATCTGAAAAAGCTCGCGAATGAGTGTCAGCAATTGATGCATCTGCTTGACGTTGGGGTAGGGGCCATAATAGGTAGACCCGTCATTGAATTTTCGTCTGGTCGGAAAAACCCGCGGAAAAGCTTCATTTTTGATGACGATCCAAGGATAGGTTTTGTCGTCTTTGAGCAAGACGTTATAACGTGGCTTGTAACTCTTGATGAGGTTGTTCTCGAGCAATAAGGCATCGAGTTCGTTTTGCACGACTGTAAAGCGCAAATCGCAAATGAGCTTGACCAAAGTGCGCGTTTTGCCGTCTAAATGATCTTTTTGAAAGTAGGAGCTGACGCGTTTTTTAAGGTCGATAGCCTTGCCTACATAGATGATTGTTCCATTTTGATCCAAAAACTGATACACTCCCGGGTTGTGCGGTAGCGTATTCACTTTATTGGCCAGTTGGTCTTTGGAAATCATGGCTCAAAATTAGAAACATTGTGCGGAATATCTCGCTCTTCTTATCTTTGTTGCATGCTAGATGAATTTATCAAATCGGCCTTACAGGAAGATATCCAAGATGGCGACCACTCTTCAATGGCTTGTGTGCCTGTAACTGCCAACTCAAAAGCGATTTTATTGCTCAAAGAAGCCGGTGTGTTGGCGGGTATGCAAGTGGCCCAAAGAATTTGTGAAATTTACGACCCAAGCCTGCAAATGACCACCTATTTAAAGGATGGCGACCGCGTCAATTATGGCCAGATTGCATTTACTTTGGAAGGATCAGCACGTTCTATTTTAGCGGTTGAGCGCTTGTTGTTGAATTGCATGCAGCACATGAGCGGCGTGGCTTCCAAAACTGCGCATTATGTCGACCTCATTGCAGGTACAAATTGCACTTTATTAGATACCCGTAAAACCACCCCCGGACTGCGCTTTTTGGATAAATATGCAGTAAAAATTGGCGGCGGCTCTAATCATCGTTTTGGGCTCTACGACATGATTATGCTCAAAGACAACCACATCGACTACGCTGGTGGCCTGAGTGCTGCCCTCGAGCGCACGCACACTTACCTTGAGGAGCAAAAATTGGATCTGAAAGTCGAGGTTGAAGTTCGGTCAATGGATGAATTAACGCAGCTTTTAGCTATTGCTCAACCCTACGACCGCATCATGCTTGATAATTTTACGCCAGGGGCGCTCAAAGTAGCCCTAACGCTCATTCCCTCAACGGTCGAGACAGAAGCATCAGGAGGTATTACCGAAGAAACAATTAGGGCTTATGCCGAAACGGGCGTACAATTTATATCTGTAGGGGCGCTTACACATTCAGTGAAGGCACTAGACATGAGCCTCAAGGCGCAGCTTTAAATTTAGCAACGGCCATGTGTAGGTCGATTGTTTCGCGTATTTGTACTTCAATTTCATGTTTTTGAGCACCCCGCTGAACAGTTGCGCTCAAAAATGTTGCTTCCTCTTCCTTTTGCCTAGTATGAATGTGGATTTCATCTTTAAAAGAAAGGTTTTCTATCCCAACCAACTTATAAATGGCTTCCTTGGCGCACCACAATTGCAAGTACCATTCTTTGTCATGAGTTGAACATAAAACTTTTTCATCTTCACGCGCAAATTTATTGATGATGCGAGCGGCATCGCGGTCTTTTTGTTCAATGTCAATTCCGATTGGAAACGCTGCACTTGCAAGCGCAATAAAATCCTTGGTGTGTGAAATCGATAGTGCCAGTTCATTTGCAGAGAAATACGGCCGCCCACTGCTGTGGTATAATATAGGCGAGTTGATTTTCAGTTGGTTGCGTAGGTAGCGCACCCCTAAAAATTCATTTTTGCGTTTAGGGTTAGAACGGGTATTCAGTAGTTCAATTTCTTCGGGATAAACAACGACGGCACCATGATCAAATGCATCTGAGCTCAATAACGCAAATTGAAAATCGGGGAGTTTGAAATTGAAGAGGTCGTACATCTCAATTGAATGCTAGAATATTGTACAAAGATGCGCAAACATCTGATAGATTTTTGATGAATTTTATGTTAAGACTATGGATTTTTCTATATTTACAATCTTTAAAAAACGAGAATTACTAAAATTTATACGCATTCATATGGTGGGTAGACTGAAATTATTGTTTTTAAGTGTTTTGTTTGTAAGCACTTATGCATTTTCACAATCGGGTCTTGGTACGCTTCGCGGTACCGTGACGGATGAAGCAACCAAAGCTCCTTTGGAGTTTAGCAAAGTCTTGTTAAAGCAAGCCGGTGCTATACGTGGTAGTGCCATCACCGATGATAAGGGTAAATTCCAAATCAATGGTATCCAACCGGGTTCTTACGATGTGGAGGTAAGAAACGCTGAAGGGGGTTATCAAAACCTCACCATGCAGGGTGTTTCTATTTCTCCAGATCGCATCACTTTCTTGGACAAACTTACCTTGACGACCAAAACGCAAGAGACCAAAGAGGTAAAAGTAGTGCGCTACAAAGTTCCACTCATCGACCAAGATGGTGGTTCTTCAGGTGCTACCGTTACCCGCGAAGACATCGCTCGCCTCCCAGCGCGTTCTGCTACTGCGGTTGCAGGAACAGTAGGAGGGGTTAATGTCAATGAAGGTTCAGGTGCCATTTCTGTTCGCGGTACGCGCTCAGATGCAACTTACTTTTATATAGATGGTATCAAAGTACGCGGTTCTTCCAACCTTCCTAAGTCAGCACTCGAAGAAGTTTCGGTCATCACAGGTGGTGTTCCTGCCAACTACGGAGACGTTACAGGTGGTATCATCTCCATCACAACCCGCGGACCATCTTCAGTTTATTTCGGAAGTTTAGAGGCAGTTAGTTCGGGTATTTACCTCAACGGAGCAGATCCGAACGGATACGATGGCAAAGTGCTTGGTTTAGATAAATTTGGTTACAACCTTGTAGAAGGTATGTTGTCGGGTCCACTTTGGATGCAACGCGACTCCGCTGGCAACAAAACCCGCCCACGCTTAGGTTTCTTAGTGTCTGCAAACTACACAGACCAACTAGACTCTCGTCCACTTGCAGGTGGCTCATACCGCATCACCAAAGAAGCGCGTGAAGAACTACTTGCTAACCCATTGCGCCCAACCTCTACTGGTTTTGGTACTTTCCACAATGCACTCTTCCTCAGAGCCGATGATTTCGAGAAAACAGACTGGCGCATGAACGCCCGCAATAACGTCTTCTCTGCATCTGGTAAAATCGACGTCAATACAGGGCCATCAGTGAACCTTCAGTTCGGTGGATCCCTCAACTATTTCCAAGGTACATCTTACGGTTACGGTGGGTCCTTACTCAACTTCACCAACTACGGAGTTAGTAAAAACTTAGATTACCGCGTTTACGGGCGTCTCACGCAGCGTTTCAACAACGACCGCGAAGGCTCTAGTTCAAAAATCAAGTCTGCACTCTACAGCTTGATGGTAGACTACTCTAAGTCTTTCAACGAGTCTTATGACCCGAATCACAAATACAACATCTTTAATTATGGCCACGTAGGTAAGTTCGTTACCACAAGAGTTCCTTCTTACGAATTCGACCCGGCTACACAAATGTATGTCCATAACGGTTTCCGCGATGTAGAAGTAGACTTCACACCATCTGAAACTAATGCTGCATTGGCATCCATCACTACCCAATACTATAACATCTACGAAGGCAACCCAATTGGTCGTTACGAAAACCTTTTCCAAATCCAACAAGGTAACGCACTTCGCAACGGTGACTTACCAAATAGTGTTTATGGTATTTGGGCCAACATCGGTGCACCATCTAATGGTTTCGGTAAATCAGAAAACGACCAATTCCGCGTCACAGGTGCGGGTTCTGTTGTACTCGGTGACCACTCCATTTCTTTAGGTTTTGAATACGAGCAACGCGTAGACCGCGGCTGGACAAGCGGAGACAACGGCCCGTCAAGCATTTGGTCTATCGCACGTCAGTTGGCTAACTTCCACATCAAAGAACTCGACCTGAATTCAGGCGTTGTTACCGACTCTGGTTCATTCAAAGCCATTACTTACAACCGTTTGAATGCAGGCGATGCCTTCCAAACAGGTACAGGCGAATACGGTGGTCAGGTCAACAACGACCAACAATCTTTCTTTGACTACAACCTTCGTCAAAAATTGGGTTACAACCCAGCAGGTACTGATTTTGTAGACATCGACCAATACGACCCGAATTTGTTCCAATTTGACATGTTCTCTCCAGACGAACTACTCAACAGTGGCCAGTCCTATGTTTCTTACTGGGGTTACGACCACACAGGTCAAAAAGTTCGTGGCAATACCGACATCAACAAATACTTCAACGAATTCGATGAAAACGGTAACTACAAACGTTTTGTAGGTGCATTCCAACCAATTTACATGGCTGGTTACATCATGGACAAATTTGCGTTCAAAGACATCGTCTTCAACATTGGTGTGCGTGTAGACGTATTCGATGCCAACCAACCTGTACTAAAAGATCCATTCTTATTCTACACTGCTAAAACTGTTCAAGAAGCAAGAGCGTTGGCAAGCAACGACCCTAACCAATACAGCTGGGTAGACCTTCCAGAAGGTATGGGCGACGACTACGTTGTCTATGTAAACGATGTCAACAACCCATCTAGCATTAACGGTTTCAGAAACGGTTCACAATGGTACGACGCTACCGGTACACCAATCGAAGACCCTTCTAAAATCCGTGGTGCCGCAGGTACTGCTCCATGGTTGCAAGATCCTTCACTCGAAACTCCTACAGCTGAGGCTTTTGAAGACTACAAAGCACAAGTGAACGTCATGCCGCGTATTGCTTTCTCATTCCCAATTTCTGAGGAGGCATCTTTCTTTGCACACTACGACATCCTCACCAAGCGTCCTACTTCAGGTTTCCGCTTCAACCCTTACGAGTACCAGTTCATTCAGACGCGCAATGCCGTAATCAACAATGCTAACTTATTACCTGAGAAAACAGTAGACTACGAACTTGGTTTCCAACAAGTGGTAACACGTACGTCTTCAGTTAAAATTTCAGCGTTCTATCGCGAACAACGCGACAATGTTCAGCTGATCAACGTATTTGAAGCATATCCTGTAACGTACAAAACTTATGGTAACCGCGACTTCGGTACCGTAAAAGGCTTAACAGTTGCTTACGACATGCGCCAGACTGGTAATATCCGTATGACAGCAAACTACACCTTGCAGTTTGCCGATGGTACAGGTTCAGACGCGACTTCAATGTCTGCACTTGTCAATGCTGGCTTGCCTAACTTACGTGTGATCTTCCCTTATAGCTACGATCAGCGCCATGCGTTTAACTTCACTTTTGACTACCGTTACGGTGAAGGTCAAGACTACAACGGTCCAATGATTGGCAAGACGCGCATTTTTGAAAATACAGGCTTGAACCTTATTGCAAATGTCAACTCAGGTTCACCATACTCTTCTCAAACCTTCATTACTGACGAAGGAATCGGAAACCTTAATGCAGGTATCAATGGAACTTTGAACGGTTCTCGTTTGCCTTGGCAATACCGTTTGGATATCCAAGCTGACAAAACCATCAACATTGAATATGGCAACAAAGACAACAAGAAGAAAACAGCCTTCTTGCAAGTTTATGTTCGCGCTACAAACTTGTTCAATCAGTTCAATGTCTTGAACGTTTACCGCGCAACTGGTAACGCAGATGACGACGGCTATCTTGCAGCTGCTGCGAGCCAAACGTCAATTCAAAACCAAATCGATGAGCAATCTTTCCGTGACTACTACACCATGAAGATTCAAAATCCGTTTAACATCAGTATACCTCGAACTATTCGTTTGGGAGTAAAATTTGATTTTTAAGAAGCTTTAACGAAGTATTATGAAAAAGCAATTCATTGCCGCGTTTATTGGTCTAACCGTATCTTGCTCACAGGCATTTGCATACCTAGGCCCAAATGACAAAGACTACAAGCCTACCGCTAAGCCGAAGGCAAACTGTAGCCCAGCAACTGCAAAGTTGACCATGAAGTTCAATGATGTATCTGCGCTCATCGAGCAGGGTGGAAGTATGTTCCAAAACCGTGCTGCTGGCGTCGCTGCCTACGAAGTACCGAAAGGAAGTAACCGCTTTGCTATTTTTGCCGGTGCACTCTGGATGGGTGGTACTGACGTCAATGGCCAGCTCAAATTAGCTGCATTGCGCTACCGCTCTGGTAACGATTTTTGGCCTGGTCCGCTCAGCGTTACACCAGGTTCGGGTAATTTCAACCCACTCAATCCGGTTGGCGACGACGCCATCCGCGATTTTGGTGAGGCCAACATCGATCCAGACCAATGTATCGCTTATGATAAATTCTATACCATCAGAAAAGCTGAGGTTGTCAAATTCAACCTTTGGTGGGAATGTAACGCAGGTATTACAACAGAAGGTTGCGATGACATCACTGCACCTACTAATGACGAACTCAACCGCATCTATGGATGGCCAGCTCACGGCGACGTCTCAAGAGGTCAAGATTATTTCTTAGCCCCTTTTTACGACCGCGATCAAGACGGTAACTACAATCCAGACAACGGTGACCACCCTTGGTACGACGACATCTTAGGTCGTGACGACATCGAATGTGGTATTGACCGTCGCATCTCACTCTACGGTGACGAAACGCACTGGTGGGTCTTTAACGACAAAGGAAACATCCACACCGAAACCAATGGTGACCCTATTGGTATGGAGATCCGCGCACAAGCTTTCTCTTTTGCAACCAATGACGAAGTCAACCGCATGACGTTCTACAACTACGAACTCATCAACCGCGGTACCCAAACACTTTACAATACTTACTTCTCTCAATACCTCGATGCCGACGTCGGAAACTACGCCGATGACTACACTGGTTGTGACGTTTCTCGCGGACTAGGTTACATGTACAATGGTGACCTCCTCGATGAAGCTGATGGTGGTAAATTAGGTTATGGTGAAAACCCTCCTGCAATTGGTTGTGACTTCTTCGAAGGTCCTTACCAAGATGCAGACGGTCTTGACAACCCTGGCCCTTATTACGACGAGACTACCCAAACAGATGTTGTGCCTACAGTTGTTGATGCCTTAGCTAACAATGGTATCGTTTACAAAGGCATTGGTATCGGTTACTCTGATGGCATCATCGACAACGAGCGTTTCGGTATGCGCCGATTCACTTACTACACATCTACATCAGCATACCCATACAATGACCCAGGACCAGCTGCAGAATTCTACAACTTCATGGAAGGTGAATGGGCAAATGGTTCTGAAATGTTCTACGGTGGTTTGGGATATACAGGATCAACTGGTGTAACTACAACCCCTTCAGACTATATGTTCCCGGGTGCATCTGACCCGTTACATTGGTCTACACAAGGTGAGGACATGTCAACAAATGCGCTATATGCGAACGGATGGGATGAAACCACAAACAACAACCCTTCTGGTGACCGACGTTTTGTACAGTCTGCGGGTCCGTTTACACTTCGTCCAGGAGCGATTAACAACATTACTGTAGGTATCGTTTATGGTCGTAGTACTGACGGTGGTCTTATGGCTTCTGTAGATGCAATGAAACGTGCCGATACAAAAGCGCAGGCTTTATTTGATGCTTGCTTCAAAATTCTTTCTCCTCCAGACGCACCGCGTCTCATTATCCAAGAATTGGAAAATGAATTGATCTTGATGATTGACAACCCGGTTTCTTCTAACAACTACCAAGAAGCATATGAAGAGTTGGATGAAATCAATATCACAGACCCTAGCGTAGACCGCTTCTACCGCTTCGAAGGTTACCAAATCTTCCAATTGAAAGCACAAGACGTTTCCATTGCAGATATCGCCGATGCCGACAAAGCACGTTTGGTTGCACAATGTGACATCAAAAACAATATTTCTCGCATCATCAACTTTGAGTTCGATGAAGCCTTAGGTTTCTCAGTTCCGGTTGAAAAAGTAGACGGCGAGAACAACGGCATTAGCCACTCTTTCTCCGTCAAAGAGGACGCTTTTGCTCAGGGTGCGCGTGCATTAGTCAATCACAAGCAATACTATTACGTAGCGGTTGCTTATGCTTATAACCAATTTAAAGAGTACGATCCAAATGACCCGTTGCTTTTAGATGGTCAAAAGATTCCATTTATTTCTTCCCGCTTGAACTTTGACGGTACGGCAATTGCCCCTGTTACAGCAATTCCACACAACCCAATGCCTGAAGCTGGCGGTACAGCTCAACTTGTTGCCTACGGTTCTTCTCCGCGCATCACGCGCCTAGATGGCTACGGAAACGGCAACCGCAGCTTGGAGCTCACTTCGGCCAGCATGAATACCGTTTTGTCTGAGGGCTATATGGCCAATCCTACTTATGACTACGGTGCAGGCCCAGTGAACATCAAAGTAGTGGATCCGCTCAACTTGGCAAACGGTTACTTTGAGTGCAAATTCAGAGACTACACAGCGCCAAACATTGGCAACAGCGCCGACACCGCAAGCTGGGTCATTTACCGCTACGCCAATAAAGGCGACGCCACACCAATAGACTCCGTAAGTTCAGAGCGCACCATTAAATCAGACAACGAGCAGATCATTCCGCAATGGGGTATTTCGGTTCAAATCTTCCAAACTAAATACACTGGTATCGGTAACTTAGCTTCTAAGTATGCGAGCATGATAGACGCGAGCATCGAGTTTGCAGATTCATCTAAGCGTTGGTTAACAGGTGTCAAAGACAACGACGCATTTTTCCCGACCAACTGGGTGCGCTCTGGTGATTACACACCTGAGACAGACGTGAATGCTTCAGGTTACGAATGTTTACCTGATGGTCCAACGTACCTCAACCCTTGTAATTATCCAGATGAAGTAGGAGCAGATCCAACACAGGCCTATGAGCGCGTTTTAGAAGGAATTGTTGCACCACACCGTTTGGTGGGTTACCAAGCAGACTACATGCCAATGGCTTACTTCGGCACCTTCTCTGGTTCTAGCAAGCTCAATGCTTCTATTTCCTTCTTACCAAGTGTAAACATCGTGCTTACTTCAGACAAGAGCCTCTGGACACGCTGCCCAATTGTTGAGCTTGGTCGCAACACAGCCCTCAACGTAGGCGCTGCACAACCAGGTGCCTTGCGCAAGAGCCCGAGCGTGGACAAAAATGGTCAGCCCGACGGTACAGGAACAGGTATGGGTTGGTTCCCAGGTTACGCTGTAGACATCGAATCAGGAGCGCGTTTGTACATGGCCTTTGGAGAAAACTCTTTCTTAGGTGGTGAAAACGGCGCCGACATGATCTGGAACCCAACTGACCGCTTAGTGAGCAACGTTGGTACACCGCTCATGGGTGGTATGCATCCGGTATATGTGTTCAGCTACAACCAATCGAGCACCAACGGTTTCAGTTCAGGCTATAACTTCCCGGCTTATGTTCCTGCAGATGCAGAAAACAACGGTGGCAACCACGCTTACACCAAATACCTCGAGGTAGAAGGTAACAGCTCTTCAGCGAAGCGCGAGCTTTACGGCTCACTCACTTGGATTGCTTACCCAATGCTTGCACCAGACCAAGAGTTGTTGTCTACAGACGTGACCATCCGTTTGCGCGTCAATAAAGAATACAAAAACTTTGTAGGCTCTGGCGAGAACGCAGGCAAGCCAATGTACGGTTGGTCTATGGAAGACATCGCTACAAAAGTTGGTTCGCAAGACATGCTCAAAGAAGCATTCGCCATGATCAATGTGGTGCCAAACCCATACTACGCTTTCTCTGAATACGAGCGTACACGTTTGGACACCAAAGTGAAAATTGTCAACCTTCCAGAAGTTTGTACGGTACGCATCTACACCGCAAACGGTAAATTGGTGAGAACATTCAAGAAAGACAGTCCTCAAACATATATCGATTGGGATTTAACCAACTATAAATCTATTCCGGTTGCAGGTGGTATTTACCTCATTCATGTAGATGTACCAAATGTTGGTGAGCGCGTCTTGAAGTTCTTTGGCGGCATGCGTCAGGCGGATTTACAAGGTATTTAATGATAGATTAGTTCGAAAGCTATGAAAATGACATTCAAACAAATAGTATTTAGCGCAGGTCTTGTGGCCTCGCTGACTGCGCAGGCAGGTAACGAAGACCGCGTAGGTTCTGCCGGAGCTTCACAATTGTTGATTAACCCGTGGGCCAGATCTTCTGCAATTGGAGATGCTTCTTACGCGAACAGCAATGGTCTTGAAGCAACCTACATGAACATCGCAGGTTTGGCTTTTACCGATAAAACACAGCTCAAGTACAACTATTCAAATTGGATGGGTAATGCGGGCATCTCGTTGAACGGTGCAGGTATTGCTCAGCGCATCTCCGATTCTGAAGTTTTCTCTGTTAGTGTTCAAGCGATGAATTATGGTGATATTCCAATTACAACTGTGGCAAACCCAGAAGGTAATATTGGTTTCTTTTCACCGCGTTTCAATATTTTTAGTGTAGGATACGCCAAAGAGTTTTCTTCATCTATTTATGGTGGAATCAATTTCAAGGTGATTTCTGAGAGCATTTCCAACCTCAAGGCTAACGGAATTGCCATTGATGCGGGTATTCGATATGTATCTGGAGAACAAGACCAACTGAAGTTCGGTATTACCTTAAAGAATGTTGGTCCAGTCATGCGCTACAAAGGTGATGGTTTGGCACAACAAGTAACATACGTGACTACAGGTTACAACGCATCACTTGAGCAACGTTCAGCTACTTTTGAATTGCCATCTCTTTTAGGTATTGGTGCTTCTTATGATTTCATCTTCAATGAAAGTAACAAATTGAACATGGCGCTCGGCTTTACTGCCAACTCTTTTATGAAAGATCAATTTCGCATTGGTTTTGATTACGGTGTAGCCAAAGACAACATGGCCTTCAACCTCAGAGCAGGATTCTGCTACGAAGACGGTATGTTCACTGAAGAAACCAAATCAAGTGCTTTTAGCGGCCCTTCTGCAGGGTTTTCTATTGATGCTCTAGTTGGCGAAAATCAGAATGCATTAGGTTTAGAGTACGCTGCACGCTTTGCAGGTGTATTTGGTACAATTCATACAATCGGAGCTACCATTAGCTTAAAATAATTTTCTAACTTTGTTAGGTGCAAGAGAGCTCTTATTAGGGCTCTCTTGTTTGTTTCCATAAAACGATGACCATGTCAAATATCAGTTACTATACTGCAGAAGGCTTACAAAAATTAAAAGATGAACTTCATCATCTGAAAACTGTTCAGCGTCCTTCAATTTCTGAACAAATTGCCGAAGCAAGAGACAAGGGCGATTTATCTGAAAATGCCGAGTACGATGCTGCGAAAGAAGCGCAAGGCATTTTAGAAATGAAGATTTCCAAAATGGAAGCAATTGTTTCCAATGCGCGTTTAATAGATGAGTCGCACATGGACAACAGCAAGGTGTTTATCCTTTCAAAGGTCTTGATCAAAAACCCAAACAACGGAATGGAGATCGAATACACGCTTGTAGCAGAAAACGAAGCCGATCTTAAATTGCGCAAAATTTCCATTGAATCTCCAATCGGAAAAGGTCTCTTAGGAAAGAAAGTTGGCGATATCGCCGAGATTCAAACGCCAGGCGGCGTGATTCATTTTGAAATCATATCTATTTCTAGATAGTGGCGAGTTTATTTTCAAGGATCATAGCTGGTGAAATCCCTTGCCATAAAGTGGCAGAGAACGACGAATTTTTGGCTTTCCTTGACATCATGCCTTTGGCAAAAGGCCACACACTTGTTATTCCAAAGTTAGAAACTGACTATATTTTTGATATAGAAGATGAAAGTTACCAGCGCTTATGGCTTTTTGCCAAGCAAGTCGCAGGCACGCTGCGTTTACACGTTCCTTGTAAGCGCATTGGCTTAAGTGTGATTGGTCTTGAGGTTCCGCATGCACACATCCACCTCATTCCACTCCAACAGGTAGACGACATCAATTTTAGCAAGCCTAAAATAGCCGCCGATCCAGCAGAGTTACACGCTTTGGCAAGACTTTTGTTTGAAGGAACGCAGCAATAATCATCAGATGAAAATACTAGCTTTATTATCTTGCTTTCTGTTTGTGGGAATGGCCTTTGCTCAACCCATGAGAGTTTTATTTGTTGGCAACTCCTATACACACTACAACAATATGCCAAAGCTTTTTGAGCAAATGGCGGATAGCAAGGGTGTAAAACTAGAGGTGGTCATGGATGCTAAATCGAGCCATACCTTTCAAATGCACTCCAAACGACCTGAGTTATACAAAAATATCAACTCAACCAAATGGGATTACGTCGTTTTGCAGGGTTTTAGCCGCGAATTAGCACAAGATCGCGCTACAATAGACTCACAGAGCCTGCCTTACATCAAACAGCTCTTAGATTCAATTTATGCCAACAATAGCTGCACGAATGTTTTGTTGTTCCAGACTTGGGGCTACGATGGCGGATTCAAAGACGATTCATTAGGCATCGACTGGAGCTATCAAACGATGTCTGACCGCATCCATGAGGGATACTTATACGTGAGCGAGCAACTCAACTTATCTATAGTGCCTGTCGGTAAAGTATGGGAAACCGTAAAAACAAACCATCCTCAAATTCAGCTCTATCAAGAAGACAAACAACACCCTTCTCTTGCGGGTTCCTATTTAGCGGCATCCTGTTTTTATTCAGCATTGTTCAAAACAGAGCCAAACTTGAGTTTTATGGCTAAACTAGACCCTAAACAAGCTGAGCTCATACAGGAAATTGCAGGTGTTCAGGTCCTCATGAACAAGAGCCGCTATAAAATCAATCAGAATACGGTAGAACTTGACATCAAATTGACAGCAGAAGACAAAAAGGTTGTTCATTTGAGCGCTAATTATCCAAATGCCTCCAGTGTTACCTGGGATTTCGGTGACGGCATGTCCGAAAAGTCTTTCAAGACACGCCATGTATATGGCAAGCCGGGAGTTTACGAAATCAAAGTCAAGGTGCAAGATTCTTGTGGTGAGCGCTTATTGAAGCGCAAAATCAGCATTTGATCAGAAGGCAATTATTTAATCAGACAGGAATTCCAAAAAGTCGGCTGCTGTACTTTTTCATTGGCCACAAAATAAAGTGAAGCTTTGCGCGTATGACGTCAATGTAATAGACGTAGACTATAAAGATCAGCCAGAAACCTAGTGTGTATGGGATCACTTCATAAGGGCCCAGCTTTTCATGCAGAAAATCATTGACCCCAATTCTGATCACGCTGCCGTAAAGCAACATCATGTGGATGATAAAAATGCTCAGCGTATTTTGCCCGATTTTTAGAAACAAATTATCCTTTTTGATTTTAAGTACATAGGTTTCTAAACCCAACAATAAGGAGAGAATGACCAACACCATTCCGAATTTATCTAGGAGCCAATCCATTTGATAGAAAGTAATATCATTTAGGCCAGGAATACTTTGAAGCCAAACGAGGAAGGGTTTGATTCCAAAGAAAATAAGTAAGCCGGTGGCAAATGTCCCAAAGATGACGGGTAAGGACTTGACATAGTCTTTGTAGTGATAGAGCAAGACACCTAGCATGGCTCCGTACATGGTGTAGCCCATTCTTGGCGTAATCGGAAATTCAGAATGCGGCCCATGGAACATATTTTGAATGAAAGTGGGCGCATTTTCAGGCCAATAGTGCTCGCCTAAGGAACCGAAAAACAATTGAGAGTAAAACAGTAAAGTGCCAGCTAGCAAGTAATAGATCCAGAGGGGTATGACTTTAATCAAACGAAATAAACCGTAGAGCAGAATAATTGTCAAGATGCCAATTGCAATACATTGTAAGACATGAAAAGCATAAAACTGGAGTAGGTAGCCCCAAAAAAGCAGTTCAACAACGCGTTTAAATCCTTTGCGAACGCGCATATTCTGCCAAAACGACTGCTGTTCATTGCCAAGTAAGAGATAAGTAAAAATAAGGCCTGTTACCGTTAAAAATGTAGGAGAGGTAAAGCCGCGGATGAATTTCCAGGTTTGGTAGGCAGGATATGACTCATTGACCCACTCCGTTGAAAGTGAATCGTGGACAAAATGGCCCTCCAACATGAGCAGGATGGCAATGGTGCGCGCAATATCAATGAAATAAAGGCGGGTTTTGGGTTTATTGAGGCTTACTTGGTTTCCCATTTGAGATAAAAAACGTGCGAAAGTTACGAAAGAAATGACGAATCGGCTCAAGAACCTGAACCAATGCGATAAAGAAAGCTAAGAAGAAAAGGGCGCCCAAGACGGCTTCGAGGGCAGTCAGTTTGTTTTCCAAAAAGCTGCGCAAGCTATAGCCTGTGATTGCGCCGTATAGAATAATGGCGTGCCATACGTAGATTGCGAAGGTTTCTTGCCCAACAGCCATAAAGTAGGGGTGGCGTAAGCGTTCAAACCCGCTTATATAGGTAAAGAAAATCAGCAACAAAGCCACAAAAAATGCGCGGTCAAAAGCCCAGAGGTATTTATAATGAAAATGAGTGAAATCACCGTTGTAGATAAACGTCATGATCCAGCCGACTAGATAGAAAGCCAAGCCCATCCCTATGAGGTAGCGGTATACATTTTTGTTCTTGAATCCGGTTCCGTGGATACTCAGGTAGTGGCCAAACCCAGCGCCTAAAAAAACAAAACCAATCCAAGGGAAAATCGAGAAACCTGTATCGGGCCCTTGTATCATATTTTGCAAAATCGGCGGAATGCCTACCGGGAAATATCCGGGCTGAAGGCGCACGAGTGGGGTAAAACCGAAGATAAGCAGTGCCAAAAGCAAGTAAAAGATCCAACTGTGTTGCCTGATTTTGTAAAGTAAAGCACTCATCAAAAGCAATAATAAAAGGCCAACCCCAATGCATTGTAGGATATGGAAACCTAAAAAGTGAGGATTGAAATGCCCAGCGAAATAGTATTTGAGGTATTTGAGGTTGAGCTGCAGCAAATAACCGATAAGCAAAAGACTGAGCGCTCGGCGGACACCCTTCTTGACGCGCAGGAGCTTGAAAAACGGCGCATGGCCTTTTTGCCATTCTTTGTGCAGTAAAAAGGTGAAAACAGTTCCTGAAATAGTGAAAAATAGCGGTGCGGTGAGCCCCCTGAAAAAGCCCCAAGTACTGAACCAAGCACTGCCCGAAGAACCATGCAACCTCACTTCAGCCATGAAAGTGGGGTAACTTTCAAGCGTCATAGAGATAAAGTGCCCTTGCAGCATCATGAGGATCGCAACGCTCCGACTGAAATCTAGAAAATGGATACGCTGTTTTTGACTCATCTGGGCGTAATTGGTTCGGTGCGTAGTTCGATGATCTCAATGCGTCTTTCTAAAGATGCATCTTTGGAATAAACAGAATTGCGTTGGTCGTAGTAGTTATCGCTCACGTCTTTGTTGGCTTTGTATTCACCCATTGGCACTTCAATAAATTGCAAGCGCAGTGGGGTGGTCAGCATATAAGGTGCAAATTTACCACCATCTATCTCTTCAAAATAATTTTTAATGGCAGAAATGCGCCTATTTGTCAAATGTACGTTATAATCTGACTTGGCGAGCGGACTTGCAAATCCTTGCACCATGATACTGACCTGCTGACCCGACTGAAGTGCCTGCCAAACCTGTTCTCTAAATAGGGCGAGGTTTTGCATCCCGAAGTCTACTTCTTGATCAAAAAACGCAAGCAAAGATTGAGCTTGTTGCACAGCCGCTAAAGAATCACGGCCTTCGCTTACTTTTTGCAAGTATAGTGGGTATTGGCTTTTATATTTGGTATAGGTTTCTTCGTAGGAAAGTTCAGTAAAATCTGAGGTAGTTTTAGGGTTGGGATGGTCGTTTTCGAAATAGAGTCTGATGGGTAGTTCAACAATTTGGATGGCTGTTGATTCCTTCTTTTCTTCTTGCGGCTTAGGGCGCGGCAAATATTGGTAAAAGACATCACTGCAACAGGTGGGATGAGAGGCATAAAGGCTGCCAATGCGGTTTGAACTCAAATAGGCAGTATCAGCTTCACAAAAGAAATAGAGCTCATTGGCCGCACTATTCCACGGCAAGCCGAGGTTGATGGGCGGGCCAAATGTACCATCGGTTTGGAGGTTGGAATAAAATATATCGTAGCCACCGAATCCGGCATGCCAGGTACTCGAGAAGTAAAGGCGTTTAAAAAGTGGATCAAACCAAGGCGATACCTCATTTTCAAAAGAATTCAGCCCAGATAAGTTGATAGGATTTTGAAGTGTTCCGTCTTGTGCAAATGTGGTCATCCAAAGGTCAAGATCTCCATTTGTTCTCGCAGACGTAGCAGCATAAATGAGTTTGAGTTGCCCGTTTAGTTCAAAAAGATGTGGCATGCTTTGGTAAGTAGCGATTGGAAGGGAGAGCAGCGCATTTGTATCGAGGTGCCAGCTATTTTCTTGCCTGACCACTTTCATGATGCGGCATTTCAGGTTATTGGCTGTTCTGCTGCAGGCACTACACAGCGCAAAACTGCTGTCGGGCGCAAGCGTGAAGTTGCCGTACTCCTCTTGCGGACGCAGGCCTTTGATGAACACCTGATTTTTTGTTGAGGCCGGGAATTGATAAAGTTGGATGGTATATTGGCTACTGAAAATTTGTTCTTCGTCTGCGGCAGTAGAATCGGCTCTTAAGGAGCTAAAAATGAGGGTGTCGTTTAAAAAGAGGTGGCCAAATTCGGTATCGACGGTATTGACCGGATGCTGCAGTAAAGCGCTGTTTTCTTCGGCGCTGATGAATTTGAGTTGCTTAAGTACCCAATTGCAAGCCATAATTTCTTGTTCGGCCTTGAGGTAGGCACTATTTTTTTTGTCTTCGGCAAAAAACTTTTTGGCTTCTTTGAATTGTGCCAGAGCCTCTTTGTAGCGCCCTTGTTGCTTGAGCATGAGTGCATAATTGAGCTGCGCTTGCGGATATTTTTGCCCATCTGGATCTTGCTCAAATACCTTAAGAAAATAAGTGGCTGCGGTTTTGTAATCTTTGAATTGCTGATTGGCGCTTGCGATTTTCCAGTGTAGATCGAGGTTGTTGGGTTCCAATTCAAGTGCTTGATCATAGTAGCGCAAGGCTTCAATGTAGTCGAGTGCTTGCACTTGGGTATCGGCATGGGCAATGAGCCGCTGCAATTGCTTTTGCGCACCTAGCGGCGTGGCGAGCAACAGCAAATAAATCAGATATAGTCTGGGCATATGCGGTATTGCAATTGTGGTGGTTGAAATTTACTGAAAACGTAGCGTACACTCAATTCAAATGCACCACGTCCTCTACTAGCCGGAACAAGTGAAGAATAATTGAAGTCGTAGGAAATACCGGTATAGAGCGGCCCGCGGGCGAGCCCAAACTGCAGGCAAAAAGCATCTTTGGTTCGCCACCATAGTGCTGAACTCAGTGTGATGTCGTCTTTTGAGGAGAGTAAATAACCAGCACTAGAACCGATGGTCAAAGCGCGATACGGCCCCTGTAAATTGAGCTGAAGACTCGGTTCAAAAAACAATTCAGGCGTGTACTGATAGCGCAGTTGTCCAAATAAATTGACCCTGATATCTCGTTTCGTGTTGTCGGTAAAGAAGCTCTGATTGGGCCGCGTGAGGTTAAAAATACTCAGCCCACTTTGTATGGAGATTTGTTTGTTGAGCGCGTATTGGTGGATAAGTCCTAAGCCGAGCATGGGTTTGGTCATAGACGCGGTCTGAAAAAACTCATTGGTGGGCGCATTTGGATCAAAAATATAGCCGTTGTATTGGTTGTCAAAGTAGAAGGCACTGCTGTTGAGTTGCCGTTGATTGAAACCCAACTGAATGGCGGCCCTGAGTTGCTGTTGCTTATTGAGGGCAATTGGCCGACACAAACTCAGTTGCATTTCGTTGGTCTGAAACTTGCCGTCGCCAACTTGGTCGTGAAAATAATTGACTGAGATGCCCCATTGTTTCCATTTGGCATCGGCAGCAAGAGCAGTGGTTTGAAAAGGAATACTGACGCTGCGCCACTGTGTGCGGTAGTTGGCAGTTAGGCGGAGGTCTTCTTTGAAATGACCGGCGTGAGCAGGGTTGAGAAAGATGGGGTTGTTGTTGAATTGCGTCCAATGGATGTCTTGGGCAAACACTGGTGCTGCCCACAATAAAAATAGAATCCTGCAAAACTCCTTCACGTAACGAAGTTACGAAAAAGCCTGCGGATTAGAAATTATGGATTTGAACTGGAAACCGGAATAATTTTACCGTTGAAAAAGGCGCCGTTGTGCAGTGCAAAATTGGCGATAAACTGAGCCATTTCGGTAGGGGAGGTTGGCGCAATATAGCCCGGAAAAGCAGCTGAAAGCATTTCGGTCTGAACTGCACCTAAACACAAGCAGTTCATGCGGAGCGAAGTGGCTTTGTATTCTTCTGCAAAAAGTTCTGTAAATGCACAAAGTGCTGCTTTGGAAGTGGAGTAAGCTGCGAGCCCTGCAAATTTCAGACTGCCCTGAAAACCGCCCATTGAACTGATGTTCACAATGTGTGCGTCAGCAGCCATCTGAGGAAGCAGACCTTCTGTGGCTTCCATGATGCCTATGACATTCACTTGGTAAGTTTCGGTCAAGTCT
>JAIPCC010000069.1 GCA_021738405.1 Crocinitomicaceae bacterium
GCGGGCGCGTTTTTCGATAGATTATCCCGCCAATTTCATGTTGGTGGCAGCCATGAACCCCTGCCCCTGCGGCTTTTTAAACCATCCCGAAAAAGCCTGTGGCTGCCACCCCACGGCTGTGCAGCGCTACTTGCAGCGCGTCTCGGGCCCACTACTCGACCGCATTGACATGCACATTGAGGTGAGCCCCGTCAAATACACGGAGCTCAATGCGAGCGCTGCCGCTGAGAGCAGCCAAGAAATCAGGCTGCGCATTCTTGCCGCAAGAAAAATACAACAACAGCGCTATCAAGATACCGGAACCCATGCCAACGCGCACATGAGCAGAAAGCAAGTTGAAGCATTCTGCCAACTCAGCCCGGAAAGCCAAAAAATGCTGCAAAGCGCCATGAAAAAACTGGGTCTGTCTGCCCGCGCCTACGAACGCATCCTGAAAGTAGCCCGCACCATCGCCGACCTAGAAGCAAGTCCAATGATTTCTACTGCTCATCTTTCTGAAGCGATTCAGTACCGGAATTTGGACAGGAGCAACTAATTGGTGCTTGAGTTGTTAGTTCATTATTCAGTACATTTATAGAAAAGAAACCATGCCAATTACTATATTCAAATGCTTCATCATCGTTGTCCTTGGATTGTGCTCGACACACCTTGTAATTGCCCAAAACCTCTCCGTAGGTCATACCACACTCACCTTCAATGACCCCACACGCACAGGAGGCTTTGGCAACGGAGCTGGGCCCGGGCGCCAGATCCAAACCGAAATTTATTATCCGGCAGCAGCGGCAGGTGAAAACGTGGCTGTAGCCAACGGCCAGTTTCCGCTGATCGTTTTTGGGCATGGTTTTGCCATGAACTGGGATGCTTATTCAAATATCTGGAATCAACTTGTGCCGCTGGGTTACATCATGGCTTTTCCGCGCACGGAGAGCGGCTTATTTCCGTCGCCAAGCCACAATGATTTTGGGCTTGACATCGCGCTTGTAGCTCAAAAAATGAGCGAACAAGCACAACTAAGCACCAGCCTTTTCTATGGAAACCTTACAGATTATACTTGTGCGATGGGCCACTCCATGGGCGGCGGTGCGGCGGTTCTGGCAGCGAGTCAGAGTACTATTTTTGACTGCTACGTGGGCCTTGCGCCTGCAGAGACCAACCCGAGCGCCATTTCTGCGGCGGCGGCATTGCAAATTCCGTCGCTTATTTTATCGGGAAGCAATGATGGCGTTACGCCACCAGCCCAACATCACATCCCTATTTACGATGCCATTCCACACGAATGCAAAAGTTTAGCCAACCTCATTGGCGGTGGACACTGCTATTTTGCCAACACCAATTTCAATTGTGACTTTGGTGAAAGTACAACATCAACAGGTATTAGCCTCACTAGAGCCGAGCAACAGAGCTTGATGTACCAGCAAATTTTTTCTTGGTTGTCTTATTTTTTGAATAGCTCCTGTGTTGGTTATGAAGCGTTTATAGATTACCCTGTTCCAGGTATCGATCTCACTACCACCTGCCCTGCCTTCGTTCAAAATACTGTTGTGATTACTCAAAACGGAAACCTACTGAGCACCACAACTCAAGCCAATACGTATCAGTGGTACCTCAATAACCAACAAGTTGCGGGTGCCAGCAATGACAGCCTGATCATCGACCCTAATTTCTCTGGAGCATACAACTTACTAGTCACGTATGACTACGGCTGTGCATACAGCAACAACATAGTTAGTCTTGAAGAAAATAGGAGCGCTTTTCAGATTTTTCCGAATCCGGCCCAAAAAACACTTTACATTCTTGGCCTTGGACAAAGCAACATTCCTTACTATTTATACAATCCAGAAGGACGAGTCGTTTTATCCGGTACTATTGAAAAGGGGCAAGATGCAATTGATATCGAAAATTTGAAAAACGGAACCTATTTGCTGCAATTAGTTGCCGAACCCTCCTCTTTTCACAAGGTGCTGATTGCACATTAAGTAGTCTTGAGAAATCAAAACAATTCATTAACTTCGGGAACTCTTATCTGAACAAATGCTCAAACGAATACTCCTTCCCCTCCTGATTCTTATTTGCAATAGCCTTGCTGCGCAAGATTACGTCATCCGCGGTTTCTTACATGACGCATCCAATGGCGAGCCCATTTCCGATGAACGCGTCAAAGTGCTCAGGCAAGATAGTACGCCTATCGCGCTGGGATACACTAATATTGCTGGGTTCTTTTCTGTGCCGAAGCTGCCAATAGGATCTTATATCCTCAAGGTGGAGAAAGGTAAATATGAGCGTAGTTTCCTCAATGTAAACATGACCGCAGCCAAAAAAATCTACGATATTGGCTCTTGGAACCTCAACCCCAATACACTGAACATCAAAGATGTCCGCGTGAGCAATCAGGCGAAAGAAAAAAAGCAACAAATTGGCATGTCTGAGGTCAAAATGGACAAACAAGCCGTTGAACGCATCCCAATGTATGGCGCCGAAAGCGATATTGTAGGTGCATTGAGCGTAACACCAGGTGTTGTCACTACCGGAGACCAAGGTGGGCAGCTGTATGTGCGCGGCGGAACGCCCATCCAAAACAAAACACTACTCGATGGCATGACCATCTACAACCCTTTCCACTCCATCGGTTTTTACTCCATTTTTGAGACCGAACTCGTGAAGTCTGTGGATATCTACACTGGGGGTTTTGAATCCAAGTATGGGGGACGTATTTCTTCCATCATGGACATCACCTACCGCGACGGTAACCGCAATAAATTTGCAGGTAAAGTTTCGGCCTCTCCTTTTATGACGAAAGCTGTTATTGAAGGGCCGCTGGGCAAAAAAGGGAAAGATAGTTTGGCGAGTGGCTCCTATATGTTAACGGGCAAGCATTCACTATTAGACTACACCAGTAGGTCTTTGTACCCAACTGTAAACGATGGCAACGGATTGCCCTTTAACTTCACCGACCTTTACGGCAAAGTTACCTTCAACGGAGAAGGCGGCTCAAAGGTGAGTGTTTTTGGTTTTTCCAATCAAGATTCAGTCAATTACAACGTAGCCGACCTCAATTGGAATGCTGCAGGGGGCGGACTCAATTTTACTCTTGTGCCGAGTAGCTCTCCGATCTTTATCCGCGGACATGTCAACGGAAGCAACTACGAAACGACGTTTTTAGAAACAGGTCAAGAGCCGCGTTATTCCAAAATTGGTGGCTTCGACCTCGGTTTTGATTTCACTTTCTTTCAGAAGAACGAAAGCGAACTCAACTACGGTTTCAATTTGAGTGGCTTCAATACGCAATTCATCACTTTTAACGAACTCGAACGCAAGATTGAAGCGAGTAACTTCACCACCGAAATCGGCTCATATGTCAATTACCGCTTAGTAACACCGCGTTGGGTTTATCAAGGTGGCCTGCGCATGCAATTATACGCTTCACTCAATACCGTTTCTATTGAGCCCCGAATTGGCGCCAAATACAACGCTACAGACAACCTGCGCTTCAAATTCTCCGGCGGAAGATTCTCCCAAAACTTCACCTCTGCTTCTTCGGACAAAGACGTCGTGAACCTCTTCAATGGTTTGCTCTCTGCCCCTACAAATGTGCAGGATCAGTTCATCAATGAGTTTCAGCAAGTTTCTGAAATCAAAAATGGCTTGCAATATGCTTGGCACGCCATCGCTGGCTTTGAATACGACATCAACAAATATTGGAATGTCAACATAGAAGCTTACTACAAATATTTCGACCAACTCAGCAACATCAATCAAAACAAACTCTACACGGACATCGCTCAGTTCGAACTCATCGACGACGTCTTTAAAAAAGACTTTATCATTGAATCTGGTCAGTCTTACGGCGTAGATGCACTCGTTAAATATTCCAAAGACCGCATCTTTCTTTGGGCAGTGTATTCACTTGGCCACAACACCCGTTGGGATGGTTTTGACAACTACTTCCCTGTTTTTGACAGACGCCACAACATCAATTTAGTGGGCTCCTACGCTTTTGGCAAAAAGAAGCAAACCGAACTCAACATCCGTTGGAATTTAGGTTCAGGGCTTCCATTCACGCCAACTGCGGGCTACTACCAACTCGAAAATTTTGGCGAAGGCCTCACCACAGACTACGTGACCAACAACCCCAACAACGTGGCCACCATGCTCGGCACTTTCAACTCGCAAAGATTGCCGACTTACCACCGCCTGGACATCACCGTGAAGCACAGCATCGTCACCAAAAAGAAAAACAATCTAGAAATTGTACTCGGTGTAACGAACGCCTACAACCGCAACAACATTTTCTACGTGAACCGCATCACCAACGAAATCATCTATCAATTCCCTGTATTACCTAGTTTAGGTATCAGTTACAAATTCTAATAAAATGGCGCAAATCAGGGCATTTAAAGGAATTCGTCCGGTCCGCAGCAAGGTACATTTAGTAGCTACTCGGCCGTATTATTCTTATAAAAAAAATGTACTCAAAGCCAAACTAGAAGACAACCCTTTTACTTTCTTGCACATCATCAATCCCGAATTTGGCGCCCAAATCAAAACCAAGCCCAATTCTACTGAACGCTTTTTGCAAGTCAAGCAAAAATTCAATGATTTCAAGGCTGCAGGTATCTTGACTACCGATCGAGAAGCGCAGCTCTATATTTACAGACAATCCAGAGCAGGCATGGTGGTTTCTGGTTTTTTTGCCGGCGTGAGCGTAGACGACTACCTCAATGGCAGCATCAAAATTCACGAACAAACACTCACCGCCAGAGAAGATGTCTTCACGAACTACCTGCATACCGTTGGTTTCAATGCCGAGCCAGTTTTGCTTACCTATGAAGGGCAAGCACCTATCCAAAAGATGCTCGATACCTATCTAGACACCAGAGCAGAATACGAATTCACCACGACTGATTGCATAACCCACGAGGTCTGGCTACTGAGCCCCACAGACTCTGCAGCCATGTGCGAAGCTTTCCAAAATGTACCAGCACTTTATATTGCCGACGGGCACCACCGCTGCGCCTCATCGGCCCGCTATACCCAACAATTGCGCGAAAAAGGAGAAGCTTATCCGGCAGCAGCGGATTATTTCCTGGGATATTTAGTCGATGAACGCGAAGTGCAAATTGCCGCTTTTCATCGCTTACTGAAATCTACCAATGGCCTCGATCTCAAAGGGCTCATGGCTATTTTAGCCAATGAAGGTCAGGTCGAAACGCTACCAAGTGCGCAAGTGCCAATGCAACAACACGATATCCATATTTACATGGAAAAAACCTGGCTTAAATTCAGGCCAAACCTCCACTTTATCAATGACCAAGACCCGATTGAGACCTTAGACTCCTTTATTCTTTCGGACCTCATCCTCAAGCCTATTTTTGGCATTATCGACCTCAAAACAACCAATCAAGTTGAGTTTGTACCGGGCAATGAACCCATCCAAAAAATGATAGACGCCATAGATGCCAAGAAATTTGAGGTGGCTTTTTTATTGCATCCAGCAAGCATTGCCGACGTCAAAAAAGTGGCAGATGAGGGCTTGAATATGCCACCAAAATCTACTTGGGTTGAGCCCAAATTAAGAAGTGGACTCACTATTTACTCACTCGAGGCATGATCCAAGAACAACTCCAACAAGTACGGGCTGAAATCCCTGCAAACGTAACGCTCATTGCAGTTTCTAAAACCAAACCAATTGCCGATTTACAGGCTGCTTACGACGCTGGGCAGCGTCATTTTGGAGAAAACAAAGTACAAGAAATGGTCGAAAAAGCCGAGCAGCTCCCGACCGATATCCATTGGCACCTCATTGGCCATTTACAGACCAACAAAGTAAAATATATGGCTGGCTTTGTGCACCTCATTCACGGTGTGGATAGCCTTAAACTATTGCAAGAAATCGATAAACAAGCCCGTAAAGTCAAGCGCGTGCAAGACGTCTTGCTGCAATTTCATATTGCACAAGAAGACACCAAATTTGGTCTAGACCTACAAGAAGTACAAGACATCTTAGCTTCCGACGCGTGTAAACAGCTCAAATCCATCCAAATTTGCGGCGTCATGGGTATGGCAAGCAATACCTCCGACCAAAAGCTAGTGGCCACCGAGTTCAGAACATTAAAGCAAATTTTTGAGCAGCTAGGCAACGACTACTTCCAAGGACAGGCTTGTTTCAAAGAAATTTCAATGGGCATGAGCGGCGACTATCCTCTTGCGATCCAAAATGGAAGTACCATGGTACGTGTGGGTAGTAAAATTTTTGGAGGTCGCTAAAATCTAGCTCAACAACAAGCGTTCATCAAGCGTTTTCAACATCAAAAATAAGCGAAGACATTTGCTCTTTTGTCAGGTACTGTTGTGCCAATGCTTGTATTTCTTCGGCTGTAACTTTGTCTATGGCCTGGTGCATCTCGGCAATGGTGTCTATCTGACCAAAAGCCAGCATGCTCTTGCCAAGGCCCTGCATCAAACCTGAATTGACATCCATACCCAGCGCCAAGTGACCTTTGAATTGCCTTTTGGCCTGCATGAGCTGACTCACGGATAGCTTTTTATCTCGTAATTTTTCGAGTTCTCTGTCGATGATCGTAAGTGTTTTGTTGATGTTTTTAGACTCCGAACCAAAATAGATTTGCCAAAAACCTGTGTCGGAAAAAGTGTGGTAATTGGCTTCTATGGAGTATGCGTAACCGTAGCGTTCTCTGACCGATAAATTGAGTCGAGAATTGAGTGCTGGGCCTCCCAAAATATTGATCAGCAAAGACATCGCTATGCGCTCATCTTGGTGATAACTTGGCGCCAAGCCACCCAAAACAGCGTGTGCTTGGTAGTTGGCTTCCTTGACAGTTTCGCTAAACGGAGCCGTGCTCTTGAACGGATGCACAGCTGGGCGCTCGGCCGTTTTGGGCATGGCTGCGAGTGCGGATTCTAAGGAAGACTTGAGTCTTGACAGCGATATATTGCCAACGAATGACACCACCAAGTTGTCAGCGGTGAAATATTGTTGGACATACGCTTGCAGATCTTGCTGGGTAAAGCCAGACACGCTTTCTTTGGTGCCGAGGATGTTTTGACCTAAGGGGTGACCTGCAAATAGTTTGGCGTCGTAATCATCGAAAATTTTGTCGCTCGGAGAATCTAGATAAGAGTTGATTTCGTCTAAAATCACTTCTTTTTCTTTTTCGATTTCCTTTTGCGGAAAAGTCGAGTGGATGGAGATATCTGCCAGTAAGTCGATGGCACGTTGGGTGTGTTCTTTGGAAAAAGAGGCGTACAAACACATTTCTTCTTTGGCTGTGTAGGCGTTGAGTTCTCCGCCAACGGAATCTATGCGCGACAAAATATGTAAAGCCTTGCGCTTGTGTGTTCCTTTGAAAAGACAGTGTTCGAGAAAATGCGCCAAACCAATTTGGTTCGGGGCTTCGTGACGCGAACCTGCAGCAAAGAAAAAGCCCAAATGCGCTACTTGACTTGGCACCTTCAGGTAAACTAGGCGCGTGCCGTTAGACAATACTTCACAGATGGGTTGGTAGGCCTTCATTTAGGGATTGAGGAGTTTGGATTTCCATTGATTTTGGCTGAACTCGTAAACGCGTCGTTCGTGCAAGCGGGAAGGTTGGCCTTGCCAAAACTCCATGTAATGTGGCTCGAGTGCAAAACCACCCCAATGTGGTGGGCGGGGCACAGCACCCGGAAATTGTAGGTCAAATGCTTCAAAACGCGCAATGAGTTCCGAACGATCGGTGAGGGACTCGGATTGTTGAGAAGCCCAAGCACCGAGTTGGCTTTCTCGGGGGCGCGAAGCAAAATAAGCGTCAGAAATGGCGGGGTCAATTTGCTGAACACTGCCTTCTATGCGCACCTGACGCATGAGCTGCGGCCAGAAAAAAAGCATGGAAGCCTTGGGGTTCTTGCTGAGCTCTTGCCCTTTATGACTGCTGTAATTGGTGTAGAAGATGAATTGTTGGCCGAGGAGTTCTTTGAGGTAGAGGATGCGGGCAGATGCTTGTAACTCGGCATTGGAAGTGCTCAGTACAAATGCGTTGGCCTCGCGCTCTTTGGCTTGAACTGCGGCATCAAACCATTGTGAGAAGGCTGTATAAGGATCTGAAGGAAGACTGCCAATAGCCGATGGTTGATCGAAATCGGCGTGGTTTTCACGGTATGCTTTGAGCCACTCACTCATGTTTAGGCCTCTGCGGTTTCGTCGGTGAGTTCTGAATCGTCTTCGTCGTGAAAGACATCTTCGTCGGTGAGGTCGTCGTCTGAATCGGAACCCGAAGCAGAGAAGACTTGACGGATGGGTGTGTGGGTTGTTTCTTCCTCGAATTTAGGCGCCTTTTGGGCTGGAGACTGAACGTCTTCTTCGCGGTAAGGGAAAATTTCGACAATTGGCGATGAGGTAATTGACACGACATTGAAATCGATCATGAGGGTAGCTAGGCTTTCTTCGATGCGCTCGTAAGCTTCTTTGACTTGCGCTGCACTCACCAAAAAGTTTTGAGAAATGGTTTTGGCTTTTTCGCCGTCTTCGTCGATGCGGTCATAGGTGACTTTGCATTTGAACCATTGTTCGGCGTCGTCGTATTGGAAAATATCGTGGAGGTCGGTACGGGCGATGCCGGTAACTTGAAACTCTCCGCGGATGCTCGAACCCAACTCTTCATAGATGCGTGCTTCTGCATCGGTGAAGGTCATGGCGGCTAACAAATAAGGTTCAGAAACCCTTTTGAAGGTGCCATTTTCGAGTTGTTTGGTGTATTTGACTTTGACGGTAAACCAGCTATTCATGCGTATTAAATTTGGACTACAAAGATAACACGCTCGTTGGAATTTACACTACTTCGAGAAGCCAAATGGCAATAAGTTTTGAACGGTATCCAAGACGAGGATTTCGCCGGATCTTTGCACTAAAAGCACCTCGATCGGATTGTTTTGACGGGCCTCGCTTTCGAGCAGCACTTGCCGACAAGAACCACAAGGAGACAGCAAAGCACCCTCGGGCATTAAATCGCCCTGTGCGACAATACAAATTTTGACAATCGGGTCTTTCGGATGATTCGCTCCGGCGTAAAACAACGCGACGCGCTCTGCACATAAACCCGAAGGATACGCGATGTTTTCTTGGTTATTGCCCTCGATGATCAGTCCGCTTTCCAACAAAACACTCGCTCCTACCTGAAATCGCGAATAAGGCGCATAGGCCCTTGAAAGCGCAGCGTGTGCAGCAGCTAACAAAGCTTGATCCGGACCCGACAAGTCTTGTGGCGCAGCAAGCAAACGGTACGAAAAAGTAAAGTGTTGTGTCATCGGGGCGTTTATACGCAAAAGCAGCTCAAAAGTTTCATGATTTAATTTGTCAAACAGGGAGAAACACAGCCCTTTTTTCGGTAAATTCGCGTTTTTAGCATTTTATGGAAGCAGACAAATCAAAAGCATCATATGGCGTAGGCATGAGCATCGCCGAAAGTTTAGCACAACAAGACCTCTCTACTCTTGACCTCGATCAAGTAATGGCCGGAATGCGTGCCATTTTCAACGGCGAAACCCCGCTCGTTACCCCAGAAGAAGCCAATCTGCATATTCAGCGCTATTTGGACGCGCAAAAAACGCAAAAATACGAAGTCAATAAATTGGCCGGAGAAGCCTTCTTGGCCGACAACGCGCAGCGTTCGGAGGTCAAGACCACTGCAAGTGGTTTGCAGTATGAAGTGCTGCAAGAAGGCGACGGACCCAAGCCTGGCCCAACAAGCCAAGTAACGGTACATTACCACGGCACGCTCATCGACGGCACTGTTTTCGACAGCTCCGTAGAGCGCGGTGCCCCAGCTACATTTGGTGTCAACCAAGTCATCCGCGGCTGGACCGAAGCCCTACAACTCATGGCTGCTGGCTCCAAATACCGCCTCACCATTCCTCAAGAACTCGCTTACGGCGCCAATCCTCATCCGGGCGGAGCCATTCAACCTTACGCGGCACTCATTTTTGATGTCGAACTTTTATCTATCGCCTAATCCATCTTTGCTATGAAATACCTTTCTCTCCTCGCCTTAATTTTCACCCTTTTTGCTTGCGGTGATGACGTCGTTACCTTCAAGACCGACAAAGAGCGCTACTCCTATCTTTTAGGTGTAGAAATCGCCAAGCCATTTATTACGCAAGCGCCATTTACCAAAATGGACAAAGAAAAAATGATCGAAGGTTTTGAAAATCCGGTCAAGGAAGCCGAACTCAAAAAATACTACAAAGAGCTCGAGCTACTACTTGGGCAAGACGGCAAAAGCTTCAATGAAAAATACAAAGAGCAGGGTTCTTTTGCTGTTGGCAAGATCAACCGCGAGCGCTTTGACCACTATTTCGAAGAGCTCGACGCCAAAGCCATCATCAACAGCGATTTTGTCAAGAAAGGATTTGCCGATGGGCTCAACAAAAAAGACAC
>JAIPCC010000070.1 GCA_021738405.1 Crocinitomicaceae bacterium
GAGCTGGCCGCGAAGGCAGATCGGTTATTTTCTGTGAACCAGAAGATCACAAATACTTCAAAGCGATTGAAAAACTGATCGCAAAAAAAATACGGGTCGAATGACCCGTATTTTTTTTGCTTTATTTTTTGTTCGCTGCGTTGGTTTAGATCGCAGCGATTTTGTCTGACATATATTCGCCGGCTTTCAATTTCCCAACGATTTTAGAGAAGCAATCGATGGTGTAGCTGACGTCTTCTAGGGTGTGAACCGCTGTAGGGATGAGGCGCAAGATGATCATGCCTTTTGGTACTACAGGATAAACCACCATTGAACAGAAAACATTGTAGTTTTCGCGGAGGTCAAAAATGAGGTTGGTTGCTTCTGGAATAGAACCGCTCAAGTAAACTGGTGTTACGCAGCTATCGGTTGGGCCGATTTCAAAACCAGCGGCTTTGAGACCATTTTGAAGGGCGTTTGTGTTTTCCCAGAGTTTATCTTTGAGTTCAGGATGCGTGCGCATGAGTTCTAGGCGCTTGAGCAAGCCAAGTACGAGTGCAGCTGGCATGGCTTTCGCAAAAATTTGCGAGCGCATGTTGTAGCGCAAGTATTCCACAACTTGTGCATCAGATGAGATGAAACCTCCGATGAGCGCAAAAGACTTGGCAAAAGTACCGAAGTAGATATCGATGCCATCTTGGCAACCTTGCTCTTCGCCAGTTCCGGCTCCGGTTGCACCCAATACGCCGATACCGTGTGCGTCGTCGACGAACAAACGGAAGTTGTATTTTTCTTTGAGGGCAACAATTTCTTTGAGTTTTCCTTGGTCGCCACGCATTCCGAAAACACCTTCGGTGATCACGAGGATGGCGCCGCCGGTTTCGGCAGCGAGCTTAGTAGCGCGTTGGAGTTGCTTTTCGCAATCGTCGACTTCGTTGTGCTTAAATACAAAGCGCTTGCCCATGTGCAAACGAACGCCGTCGAGGATACAAGCGTGTGATTCTGCGTCGTAAACAATGACGTCGTGGCGATCAACCAAACAATCGATGGCAGAAACTACTGCTTGGTAACCAAAGTTTGCTAAAATAGTATCTTCTTTACCGACAAATGCAGAAAGTTCGTTTTCGAGTTGTTCGTGGTGATTGGAATTGCCGGACATCATGCGCGCGCCCATTGGCGAACCAAAACCATAGATGGCTGCAGCGTCGGTGTCTGCTTGGCGCACTTCTGGATGGTTGGCGAGGCCGAGGTAGTTGTTGAGTGACCAGTTGAGCTTCTCTTTACCACGGAAGTTCATGTGGGGGCCAATTTCGCCTTCTAATTTGGGGAAGGTGAAGTACCCATGAGATTCTTTGGCATGCATTCCGAGTGGTCCGCGGTTTGCCTTGATTTTTTCGAAGAGATCTGCTGACATGCTGCTATTTTTCTGCAAAGTTAAGATAATATAAACGATAACAAATGAACCGCGCTTTAGTTTTCAACAAGCTTTTCACTTAAGTACTGCGCTGTGGTGTTGTCTTTGAGCTGTATAAAGTCCTTAGGATGACCACTAAAAAGGAGGTGTCCGCCATTTTCACCGCCATCCGGGCCGAGGTCGATGAGGTGGTCTGCACATTTGATGACTTCCATGTTGTGTTCGATCACGACGAGTGAATGTCCTTTGTCTAGCAAAGCATTGAACGCAATCAAGAGTTTTTCGATGTCGTAAAAATGAAGGCCAGTGGTAGGTTCGTCAAAAATAAAGAGGGTAGGCGTTTGTTGGTTCCCCTTGCTGAGGAACGAAGCTAACTTGATGCGCTGCGCTTCGCCGCCAGACATCGTGCTCGACGATTGCCCCACAGTAAGGTAACCCAAGCCCACATCGATAAGCGGTTGTATCTTTTCGGCTACACGTTGTGCGAGCTTGTCTGGGTCCGCACTAAAGAAATCCAGCGCTTCTTGTAGCGTGAGTGCTAGTAAATCAGCTATTGATTTTTCTCGGTATAGGATTTCTAAGGTTTCTGTTTTGTAGCGCTTGGCTTTGCAGTGCTTGCAAGGCAGCTGAACGTCGGCCATAAATTGCATGGAAACCGTAATATTGCCTTCGCCTTCGCAAATTTCACAGCGGCCGCCAGCTACATTGAAAGAGAAAAAACCTGGTTTGTAGCCGCGCAATTTTGCCAAAGGTTGGCGGGCAAAGATTTCTCTGATGTCGTCAAAAGCTTTGACGTAGGTGATGGGGTTGCTGCGCGAAGATTTCCCGATGGGGTTCTGATCGATGAATTCGACGTGTCCAAGTTTTTTGAAGTCCCCACTCAGGCCATTGCACTTGCCGATGAGCTCGCTGCTCAGGCCGAGTTCTTTGCGCACAAGTGGATACAGCAATCTTTTGATGAGAGTTGATTTTCCTGAGCCCGATACGCCAGTAACGCAAACGAGTTGCCCCAGCGGAATTTCAACATCTATGTTTTTAAGGTTGTTCTGACGCGCGTTGTGAATGGTCAGGTGGCCGAGTGCGGTGCGTGTACGTTGTGGCAAGGCAATTTGCTTTCTGCCAGTAAGGTATTGTGCGGTGAGGGAGTCGCTTTTTTGTAAGTCCTTGAAAGCGCCTTGAAACACCAAGTTGCCACCTTGGCTTCCGGCGAGTGGCCCGATATCTATGATTTCATCGGCTGCCCGCATGATCTCTTCTTCGTGCTCCACCACAATCACGGTATTGCCTTGGTCTTTTAGTGCCGTGAGTACCTCAATAAGTTTTTTGGTGTCTCTGGGGTGTAAGCCAATGGAAGGTTCATCTAGAATGTAAAGTGAGCCAACAAGGCTAGAGCCGATAGAGGTAGCAAGTTGTATGCGCTGCGCTTCACCTCCAGACAAGGTGTTGGAATTGCGGTTGAGCGTTAAGTAACCGAGGCCAACTTTCTGTAAATAAGACAAGCGCTGTTCAATTTCGGGTAGAATATACTTGCAGACTTTGCTTTCGTGCGGGTTGAGTTCGAGGCCTTGAAAATAGCGCAAGGCGTCGTCTATGCTCATGAGCACCACATCTTGGATGCTTTTTTCAGCAATTCTGACATATGACGCATCTTTACGCAAGCGCGTTCCCTGGCAATCGGGGCAGATTGTTTTGCCGCGGTAGCGCGATAAGAGCACGCGGTATTGAATTTTATAAGTCTGACTTTCAATTTGTTTGAAGAATTCATTTAAACCAATAAAATACTTGTTGCCGGTCCAGAGTAATTCGTATTGTGTCGGGCTGAGCTCCTGAATAGGTCTGTGGATCGGGAAGTCAAATTTACTGGCTTGATAGAGCAATGTTTGCTGGTATTCTTGCATGTTTTCGCCTTTCCAGGCTACAATAGCACCCTCGTAAACACTTTTGCTGCGGTCCGGGATAACGAGTTCTTCATCGATGCCGAGGGTCATTCCGTAGCCTTCACATTTTTTGCAGGCACCGTAAGGGTTGTTGAATGCGAAAAAAGGAGGGGTAGGTTCTTCAAAGCGCAGGCCGTCTGCCTCAAAGCGCGCATTGAAATCTATGAATTCTTTGGTGCTTGCGTTGTAAAGGCTGCATTCACCTTTGCCTTCAATGAATGCGCGTTCGATGCCTTCTGAGAGTCGGCTTTGTTGCGGGAGTTCTCGGACTTCATTTTTAAGTCGATCCACCACGACCCAAAGGTTTGCGGGTGGCGTTTCAAAAGGAAAGATGTCGTCGATTAACACAAAGGAGTCGTCGTAAAATAAACGTGTAAAACCTTCTTTGTTAAGAAGTTGAATTTTTTTATTTAAATGATCAGTTGAATCGTATTTTAGCGCATACAAGATGGCAAAAGGCGTATTTGGCCAGTTGGCATCTAAAAATTCAATGACGTCTTTGGTTTGGTGTTTTTGAACAATTACACCCGAGACAGGTGAGTAGGTTGTGCCAATTCTGGCGAAAAATAATTTGAGGTAGTCGTAGATTTCGGTGCTCGTTCCAATGGTCGACCTCGGGTTGCCAGAGCTCACCTTTTGTTGAATAGCGATGGCCGGTGAAAGGCCTTTGATGTCGTCGATGGCGGGTTTGTCTAGGCGCCCAAGAAATTGCCTTGCGTAAGCAGACATGCTTTCAATGAAGCGGCGCTGGCCCTCTGCAAAGATGGTGTCAAAAGCCAAGCTAGATTTGCCCGAACCGGAGACACCGGTAATCACGGTGAGTTTGCCATGTGCAATGCGCACATCCAAGCCTTTGAGGTTGTGTTCGCGCGCGCCCTTTACCGTGATAAATTTTTCCATATGCAAAGGTAAAATTTCTTTACTTTTAGTGCTTTAAAAACAAGCGAATGTCCCAAAACTCTTTATTCCGAAAGAAAACCGTAGCCTCCATTATGGCTCAGGTGCGTGCCAACGAAGCCAGTGCCGAAGGCCATACCTTAAATAAACACTTAAAGATCCGTGACTTAATTGCCTTCGGCATAGCGGCAATTATTGGTGCTGGTATATTTTCTACCATCGGCCAAGCATCGGCTCAGGGTGGCCCCGCAGTAATTTTTCTTTTTCTTTTTACGGCCCTCGCCAGTGGTTTTGCAGCTTTCGCTTATGCCGAGTTTGCCTCTATGGTACCGGTGGCTGGTTCGGCCTACACGTATTCATACGTTGCCTTCGGAGAACTCATTGCCTGGATCATCGGTTGGGCGCTTATTATGGAGTACGCGATTGGCAATATTACCGTTGCTATATCTTGGAGTGATTATTTAACTACAATGCTCGAACAGATTCACATTAAAGCAATTGGGTTAAAAGGAATACACCTTCCGAGCTGGATGCAGATGGACTACCTAACTGCTTCGAACGGGTACCAAGAAGCCCTTCATTTCATAAAAGAAAAAGGAGCGGCCGTGTCCGATTTAGACCCTTCACTTTTAAAAACTTACCAAGCTTGGCAAGATGCACCGCGTATCGGTTCTTTTCATTTGGTCCTCGATTTACCTGCGTTATTCATCATCGTTTTGATTACTTGGTTGGTGTATCGCGGCATCAAAGAAAGCCGCAACGCTTCCAATGCCATGGTGATCATCAAATTGGCGGTCATTCTTTTGGTAATTGCTGTTGGGGTGTTTTACATCGACATGAAAAACTGGACACCCTTTGCACCTGAAGGAATCAGCGGTGTACTCAAAGGGGTATCGGCCGTATTTTTTGCCTACATTGGTTTTGATGCCATTTCCACAACTGCAGAGGAATGCGAAAATCCACAGCGCGATTTACCGCGCGGCATGATGTGGGCCATTATCATTTGTACGGTCTTATACATCGTTATCGCCTTAATTCTCACCGGAATTGTTCCTTACGACCAATTAGCCGTTGGCGAGCCTTTGGCTTTTGTTTTCAAGCAAATCAACTTGCCCAAAATGACCTTCATTATTTCGATATCGGCCGTTGTTGCCATGGCCTCTGTGCTATTGGTATTTCAGATGGGGCAGCCGCGTATTTGGCTGAGCATGAGCCGCGATGGTTTGTTGCCGAAGCGCTTCTCGAAAATCCATCCGAAATACAAAACGCCGTCGTTTGCTACTATTGTTGTCGGTTTTGTAGTGGCTATTCCGGCGCTCTTCATGAACCTCACGATGGTGACCGACTTGTGTTCTATTGGTACTTTATTCGCTTTCGTTTTGGTCTGCGGCGGTGTGTTGGTTTTGCAAAATAAACCCGATGTGGAGCGCGGTTCTTTTCGAACGCCATATATGAATGCGGGTTATGTGCTTCCTGTTTTGTTTATCGGAGCCCTGCTTTATTTTTGGTCAACTGGAGACTTGATGCAATATTTCCAAATAAAGTCAGGGTCTGATTTCGGTCAAAAAATTCCGTCCCTCATTTTCTGGATATTCACCCTCTTTTTAACGGTGGTGAGTATACCTAAAAAGTTGTCTTTGATTCCTTCACTGGGCTTGCTTTCTTGCTTGTACATGATGAGTGAGATCCCGCTGCAAAACTGGATTTACTTTGGCATTTGGTTGCTGATCGGCTTGGTCATCTACTTTACTTATAGTAGAAAACACTCGAAGTTAAATCCTTCGAATACTTAAATCAATAGCCGAAGCTTTTCTCGATACCAAGAATAAAGGCATGAATCACCTTGATATGGATTTCTTGCGCGCGGTCTGCATAGGGGCTAAATGGCGCCCTGATTTCTAAATCTGCGATTTTCGCCAGTTCGCCGCCGTCTTTGCCCGTCAGTACAATTGTACTGATGCCTTTTGCTTTGGCTGCTTCAACTGCTAAAATCACATTTTTGGAAGTTCCGGAAGTAGAAATTCCCAGCAACACATCACCGGGTTGGCCCAAGCCTTGTACGTAACGTTCAAAAACGTGTGCATAGCCGTAGTCATTGGCCACACAAGATAGGTGTGAGGGGTCGGAAATAGAAAGTGCAGCAAGTGCAGGGCGGTCATTGCGGTAGCGTCCGGAAAGTTCTTCTGCAAAATGCATGGCATCGCACATAGAGCCACCATTGCCACAACTCATGATTTTGTGTCCGTTGGCCAATGCGCGGTGCATGATAGCGATGGCTTGCGCAATTTTCTCCATGTTTTCAATGGTATTGAACTGGGTCAATACTTGCTGCGCTTCTTGAAATTCTTGGCTTATTTGAGCTGGATTCATCGCTTTTTTTTGTCAAAAGTAAGAAAACGCCGCTTAGCGCCCAACGAATCATTTATCTTTGGTAGATGAAGCAGTCTGCATACTATCGCAATAAAGTCATCTGGATTACCGGCGCATCATCCGGAATCGGAGAAAATTTAGCTGAGCAATTGGCACAATACGGTGCGCATTTGATCTTGTCGGCGCGCAATCAACAAAAACTAGAAGCATTAAAGGCCGCACTCACCAATCCCGAGAAACACCTCGTTTTGCCTTTGGATTTGGAAAATTTGAATGAAGCAGCAAACTATACCGAGCACATTTTGGCAAAATTTGGAAGGCTAGACATCCTGATCAACAATGGTGGTGTTTCGCAAAGAGCCAGCGCGAACGAAACTTCAATGGAGGTGAATCGCCAACTCATGGAGGTCAACTTTTTTGCCAACATCGCCTTAGCCAAAGCTGTTTTGCCCATTTTCAGAGCCCAACAAAGCGGACAGTATTTGGTGGTGAGTAGCATTGCAGGTAAATTTGGCTTTCACTTGCGCTCCATTTACAGCGCATCAAAAGCGGCGTTGGTGGGTTACTATGAAAGTTTGGCCATGGAAGAAGCGCCAAACGGCATCAAAGTCACGCTCGCTTATCCCGGCAAAATCAATACCCCGATCTCTAAAAGTGCACTCACCGCAAGTGGCCAAGCCCACGGCGCCATGGACCGCAACCAAGCAAGTGGCATGCCTGTTGACATTTGTGTCGCGCAAATGCTTACGGCTTTGGCTCAAGAAAAGAGGGAGGTCTTGATTGGCGGTAAAGAATTACTTGCCGTTTACATGAAGCGCTTCCTGCCGCGTTTATTTTGGAAAATCATTCCGAAACAAAGTGCGACCTAAATTTGGCCAAAATTAAAGGCCATAAAAAAAGGGCTGTCTCACCGAGACAGCCCTTTTTTATTTCAGAAAATCTGAATTAGTTTACGCTTTTAGAAAGGTCTGCACCTGCCTTGAAACGAACTGTGTTTTTTGCAGCGATTTGGATCACATCACCAGTTTTTGGGTTGCGACCGTTGCGAGCGTTTCTTTTAGAAATACCAAAAGATCCGAAACCTACTAAAGAGATAGCATCTCCTTTAGCCAAAGCGCTAGTTGTTGCGCTTACGAAACCATCCAATGCACGTTTTGCATCAGCTTTAGACAATCCTGCAGACGCTGCGATTGCGTCGATCAATTCAGCCTTGTTCATAATAAGTTAGTTTTAATTAGTTAGAAATTAATTATCGAAACAAATATATCGGAATATCAATGCCAACAAAGGATTCAGGTCAAAAAAAGTGCAAAAATGTTGAAAAAACGACCATTTTGTTGATAAAGCAGGCTAAAATGCCCGTCAGCATTGGGTTTTGAGAACTTTTTTGGCGGAATTTTGTACTATGCAAACGAAAGTAGGAATCATCGGTTCAGGTATAGGTGCATTGGCGAGCGCCATTGAGCTCAAAAAATTAGGCCTTGACGTCACTGTTTTTGAAGCCAATGCCGTCATAGGCGGAAAAATTGTCGAGCAAAACATCGAAGGCTTCCGCTTTGACATGGGCCCGTCGGTATTTACAGAACCCCATTTGCTCGAAGAACTGCTCCAGTCCTTAGATCCGCAGCAAAACTTCCCTTATCGCGCATTAGAGGAGTCTTGTCGTTACTTTTTCAACGATGGCCAGCAGCTTGTTGTTCCGGTACAAAAAGAAAAGGTGGCTCAAACCCTTCAATCCGAATTAGGAGAAGATCCAGTTACTTCTTTGCGTTTCCTCACCAATATGGAGGCCAACTACAAGGCTATTTATCCGGTATTTATTCAAATTTCTTTGCATAGATGGCGCCACCTTGTCGGTTACCCTTTGATCAAAGCACTCAGCCGCTTATTTAAATATGGTTTGCATTTATCCATGAACCAACAAAACCGCCAGTACTTTAAAAATCCAAAAACCGTCCAAATCTTTGACCGCTTGGCCACCTACAACGGTAGCTCACCTTATTTGGCGCCAGCGATGCTCAATATCATCTCACAGCTGGAGTTCAATGAAGGTCCGGCATTGCCAGTGGGCGGCATGGTGCAAATTACGCGCAGGGCCCATGAATTAGCGCGCCATCACGGCGTCAAGTTCCATACCAATGAGCGCGTGCTCGAGATTTTGCATCAAAACGGCACCATTCAAGGCCTGAAAACCTCAAATGGCTCTTATGACTTTGACTTAGTAGTCTCCAACATGGACATCCATTATACCTATGAGCGTTTATTGCCCGGTTTAAAGTCTCCGCGTTTTTTACTCAAACAAGAAAAATCGAGCTCAGCAGTGGTCTTTTATTGGGGAATCAGCCGCCCCTTTCCAGCGCTCGGTGTCCACAATATTTTCTTTGCCGAAGATTATCAAGCAGAGTTCAAGGCTATTTTTGAAACCAAAACGCTGCATCCAGACCCAACCGTCTATGTGCACATTTCTTCTAAGGTAGAAAATGCCGACGCGCCGGCAGGCAAAGAAAATTGGTTTGTAATGGTCAATGCGCCCATCCATGTTGGCCAAGATTGGGACAGCGAAATCCAATTATTGCGCCAGCGCATCATTGTCAAACTTTCAAAAGCCCTAGCGCAGGACATCGAACCTTTGATTGAAGCAGAGCAAATCAATGAGCCACGCTTGATCGATGCGCGCTACAGCGGCAAGCAAGGCTCCATCTATGGCAACGCATCCAACAACGCATTTGCTGCCTTTCTCAGGCATCCAAATTTCTCCAAAAAACTCAAGGGCTTATATTTTGCCGGTGTAACCGTGCATCCAGGCGGCGGTATTCCTTTAGCCATCAATAGCGCCAAGATTGTAGCGCGTTGCGTGCAAGAAGATTATCCTAGTCTTCGAAAATGAGTTGATATGTTTGAACTTGGTTCAAAACGGCATTCTCTTCGGTAAACGACCCGTTGATCGAAAAAAACGTCAAGTATAGTTTTTTCGGAACTTCCAACAGGCTTAAATTCTTTCCTTGTTCAAGGCTATAAAATTGGCGAACGGTTTTTGTCCCGATAATGGTGCTTCCCTTTCTTACGATGACCGAATCAAAGCGATGCCAGTCATATTCCTTTGGGTCATAAAACCAATAACAATAGCTTTCTTGATCCTGAATCAATAATTCCTGGTCTTTATTGAACTCAGTTTCCACACTCACTTTCCAACCTATGGTTTGAAAATCTGGTAAGTTTCTCTGCAAAGCACCCTGATAAACGATAGAATCATCAGAACTATTCACAAATACGCCGTCGAGCTTGTTAAGGGTGGTTTCTATCGCAAAAGCTTCCTTCTTTAAATAAACCTTTCCCAAAGCATCAGGTCTAACGATTTGTCCTCGTTGCTTAAAAGTAATGTCGAAACTTTGCCCAAAAATATGGGTATGGGCAAAATTCAAAAAAATAAGCAGGCTTGTCCGTAAAATCATGGAATAAAAGTAGGGAAATAATCAGCTATTTTGAGCAAAAAAAAGATGGACGATTTTCTTTGCAATAAAGTATTAAAAGTAATACCTTTGATTTGTAATTCGCTTCGATATGAAATCAAATCATTTAAAATCCTACAAAGCAATCATTGAACGCAGCAAAGATGCCTATTGGGCATTTATTCCGGAACTTGAAGGAGTGAGTGGAGTCGGAGAAACCGTTCAAGAGGCCAAACAATCCATGTTAGAAGGTCTTAGTTTACAACAGGAGCTTGGTAACTTATCGAATCAAGCGTAT
>JAIPCC010000071.1 GCA_021738405.1 Crocinitomicaceae bacterium
GGCAGGCGCTGCATTCGCAATAGTTGTAGTTGTCCATTTGACTCACCGACCAATATTTGGCTTTCGGGTTCTTTGCGATTTCTTTCGATAAATTCCAACAGACCGCTTCCAATACCTCCGGATGACTCAAGCAGACTTGGTCTTTGAGTCGCACACCATTGCGCAAGGCGTAGTATTCCGGATGTGCTTCAAAATACTGCTCGGGTGGCAAGAGGCGATGAAGGGTATGTACCCATAAACCCCAACCGGGGTGGTTTTCAAAGGTGCCAACAGATTCGCCGCTGGTGAGTTTGTGCCAATCGGCAAAGCCACTGCGACGGGTTTCGCCGTAAAAAACTTCTCGGTAGCTAAAAGCTGGGATGGATTCATATTTGTCATAATCAAACTTCTTGGGCAGGGAGTTTGGAATTTGCAGCGCTTCTGCCTGATAATATTCAAA
Source organism: Crocinitomicaceae bacterium (assembly GCA_021738405.1). Lineage (GTDB taxonomy): Bacteria > Bacteroidota > Bacteroidia > Flavobacteriales_D > Crocinitomicaceae > UBA952. The sequence goes on from JAIPCC010000071.1 coordinate 440, forward strand.
GCCAAATTTGCGCTGCAAGACGTCGTAAACACCATTTTCGAGGGCTTGGTCTGTGTAGCCAAAAATAAAAATGGAATGCTGATTGGTGATCACGCCAAAGCCGTCGGTACCCCAATTTTTGCAATTCGGAAAAGAGCTGGAGTCTGGCCAGAAAAAATGAAGTTGATAAGGGTTGTATTGTTGCCCAATTTCTCTGAGGTAAAAATCAAAAGTTGATTGCGCTTTGTTGTTGAATAGTTCCTGCTGACCCAAAACGAGCAACGGAAAGAAGATAGAGAGAAATAAAAAAGTACGCATAGCTGAGGTCAATTCCGCTTTAATGAAAACCGCCTTTGCCGCGGTAGAGTTGAATGGGTTCCTTGAATTGAATTTGAACCACACTGATCATGGGGTCCATTGCCGAAATAGGGATTTCCAAAAATAAAGTGCCCGGCACGCTGCTCCAGGAAATTTTGCCTACTTCATGACTTTCAATTTGGGTTGTTGATCCGAGGAGTGTAATCGATTTTGGAAGGCTTTTCAAACCTTTGATATAAATGGGGATCATTAGGTTCAACTTGTCAGGGTTTACACCCTGGGGGCTCGGAACAAACAAATTCAAAACGGTTGAATCCTTGCTGAGTGTAGAGTTGCCGTGGTAGTGACCGTAGGGGAGGCCTGCAATAGTGCCGTAAATGGCCGCGCTGTGTTTTTGGGTCCAGCGGCCAAATTCTTTGAGGATCGCGATTTGTTCGCTCGGGATGCTGCCGTCGGCTTTTGGGCCGATATCGAGCAGTAAGTTGCCGCCCATGCCCAAACATTCGGTAAAGATACTAAGCAGTTCAAAATGACTTTTGAAGTGGTGGTCTTGGGGGCGGTAACCCCAGTTGTCATTGGTGGTAAGGCAGAGCTCCCAAGTGTTGCGGTCTGGGTGCAGAACCGGCATGTTTTGTTCGGGTGTATCGTAGTCTCCGTAAGATTTGAGTCGGCCGTTTAAGATGGCGTTCGGATTGGTATGGTGAATGATCGAATCAATTTTGGCGGCCTGCCATTCTGTTTCGGAGTGTTCCCAGTCGCCGTCGAACCAGAAAAGGTCTGGTTGCAATTGGGTATTGATTTCTGCAATTTGCCCGTGCATGAAAGCCAGAAAGCTCGCCCAACGCTGCGGTTCATCTTTAATTTGATAACGACTAGAGTCTTTGTAAAAACCGGGGTAATCGTTGGAAGTCCAGTCTAGCAGTGAATAATATGCGCCTTTCTTGAGGCCTGCTTTTTCTAATTCGGCAAACAATGGCGTGATGAGGTCGCGCTTGGCGGGTGTTTGGTAAGTGGTGCTCAGTGGATATTTAGGATTCCAGTTTTTTTGTTTGGGCGCCTGTGGGGTTTTGAGTTGGGTGTTGTAGAGCGAAAGGCCGTCGTGGTGTTTGGTCGTGATGACGCAATATTTGGCGCCGCTTTCTTTGATGAGTTGTGCCCAGGCCGCTGGATTGTAGTTTTCGGCGGTGAATCTGTTCATTTGGCTCATGTATTGGGCATATGGAACCGTTTTGTTGTGAAAAGCCCAGCTTTCTGATGTGCCGTCTGCAGCGTACATACCCCAATGGATGAAAATGCCCAGTTTGGCGTCGGCGAACCAAGCGGTTTGTTGCGAGAAGGACAGGGTAGGGAGCAGGAGGGCGAGAATCAGGGCAAACTTCATCTCTCAAAGTAACAAAAACGCCTCGAATTTGCCAAAATTTAAACAATTGTTTAATTATTTCAAGATTCTTAAACATTTGTTTAAAAAGAGTGTTTAACTTTGCGGCACGCTAGCCAAAATAACCACATGAAAAGAGATCAAAGTACGGAAGAAAAAATCAAGGCAGCAGCCAAGAAAGTCTTCATGACCAAAGGTTTTGATGGCTGTTCTGTGCGCGACATCGCCAAAGAAGTGGGTAGCAACGTAGCGCTGCTCAACTATTACTTTCGCTCCAAAGAAAAGCTTTTCGAACTCATTTTTGAAGGCGCCATGAGCGATTTTCTGCAGTCCATGATTGCCGTGTTCAGTTCGGACCTCACGCTCAAAGAAAAAGTCGAGCAACTCATCGATAAAGAGTTTTCCTTCTTTTTGGAGCACCCCGAACTCCCAATGTTTATTTTACAGTCCTTGCATCAAAATAAAACCGATGCCCCGATGCCCAGCCATTTTTTGGAGCCAATTGCCAATACCGGCATTTTTGAACAATTTGAAAAAGCCAAGGCGCAAGGCGAGGTGAGGGATATCAGCATCAGGAATGTGACCCTTCTGCTGATGTCTAATGTCCATTATCCTTTTATGTCCAAAAAACTGACCATGCAATTTCATGGCATCACAGCCGAAGATTTCGACGAAGACCTGAAAAAGCACAAAGAAATTGTCAAAGAACTCATTACCAATTATCTATTTATATCAAACACAAAAGCATGAAAATGAAAACCCAAATCTCCGGTGGACTGCTGAGCCTATTTTTTGGCTTATCGGCTCACGCCCAAACATTAGATTTGGCAGCTTGCTTGCGCATGGCAGATTCCGCTAATGCACAAATCAGAAGTGCCAAATTAGATGTCGCTATTAACGAAAGCCAACGTGCAGCGTATCTCTCCTCGCGCTTGCCGTCCGTGAATTTTGTGGCCGATTACAAATACAATGCAATCATTCCTGGTCAAGTGGTGCCTGCGCAGTTTTTTGGTGGCCCTGCCGGAACCTTTGCTGAGGTCAAATTCGGCGTGCCTTGGGTCTTGAGCAACACCGTTCAACTCAACCAGATCTTGTTCAACTCTCAAGTCAATTACGGCTTGGCAGCGCTGCGCATCAATAGCGAAATCGTCAAGATCAAAAGAGACATGACCATCCAAGAGGTGAAGCATCAGGTGGCCAACACCTACTTTATCTTGCAAGGCATGTACCAGCAACTTCAGTTTGTGGACAGCAATATCTCTTACGCCAACCGCATCCTCAAGAACATGGATTTGATGGTGGCGCAAGGTATGATCGTCCAAACAGAGGCCGATAAAATCCGCATCAACAGACTCAATCTAGAAAACACCCAAGCCAATCTCCAGGCTACTAAAAGTCAGTTAGAAGATCTCCTTAAAATATTGGTAGGCCTCGATCCGAAAGCTAAAATGGCCCTTCAGAACGACGAAATGGTGCAAAAATCTTTATTGGTCGATCAAAATGCCGCCAATTTGTTTGCCATCAAGCTCCTCGAGCAACAGCAACTCATGGCCCAAGAAGAAGCCAAAGGCATCAAGATGGGGTATTTGCCAAATGTCAATCTTTACGGCATTTATCAGTATAACGTCAACATGAACCCCGAAACCGATTTCAGAACGGGTATCGACGGCGCATTTATTGGTTTGCGCGTAGACTGGAATCTTTTTGACGGCCTAGACAAGCACAACAGAGCTGCCATGAACGCACTCAAGCAGCAGCAAATCGAAACCCAAACGAATCTTGCACAGCAGCAGCTACAGATGCAAATTGACCAAAACAAAAGAATGGTTGAGGTCAAGGCCAATGCGCTCGAGATCTCCAAAGAGCAATTGAAATTAGCTGAGTCTGTGCACCAACATGCCAACCTCAAGTTTACAGAAGGGCTCATCGGAACCAACGATCTTTTGCAAGCGCAAACAGGCCTAGAACAAGCGCAAACAGGTGTGGTGGCAGCTTATGTCGCTTTGCGCCAGGCCGAACTCGAATACTTAAAATCAAACGGAAATATCAAATAACAACTCATGAAACGCATCATTTTTATCTCTCTAGCGGTTTTGGCTCTATTGGGCCTTACCATTTTCAAACTCCTTTCAAACGCCAAAGAAGCCAAAAAGAAAATTTACATGCACGACATGGAAGCAGCGGTTTTGGTCGATACAGACCAACCCCAAATGCACACCTTTGAAAGCGCTTTTTCTTATTTAGGCGTCTTTGAGGCCATGCACCAAAACAATGTAGCTTCAGAAGGTTCGGGCAAACTCATCGATCTATTAGTCAAAGAAGGCGATCAAGTTAGTAAAGGGCAGGTTATTGCCAAACTAGACGACGAGCTCATTTCGCTGCAAATCGAGAACGCGAAACTCAATATTGCTCAGCTCAAAAACGACAACGCCCGTTTTGCCAACCTGAGAAAAGAACAAGCGGTTTCTTCTATGGAAGCAGAAAAAATGGAGCTCGCCCTCAAATCTGCCGAAGTACAACTCAAGCAGTTGCAAAAACAGTTGCGCGGTACTAAAGTCTTGGCACCTTTTTCAGGTGTAGTGACCAAAAAAATGGCCGACCTCGGATCAATGGTGATGCCAGGCACTCCAATTGTAGAGCTCACGGACATCTCGCAACTCAAACTGACTATTTCTGTACCTGAGCGCGATGTGCTCAAGTTCAAAAAAGGCCAAAAAGTAGGGGTGAGCGTAGATGCGCACGACAAAGAAGTGAATGGCAGCATTTACAGCATTTCTGTTCAGGCCGATGGCTTGCACAATTTCAAAGTACAAGTGCTCGTTAGCAATTCAGGTGCTCAAAAAATTCTTGCAGGTATGTACGGAAACGTGACGCTCTCCAACAACGAAAGTGTCAAAGCATTAGCTGTGCCGCGCAAGGCCCTTATTGGCTCTACCAAGAACCCACAAATTTACGTGGTATCAAACGGAAAAGCAATCTTGACGCCATTTAGCCCAGGCACGGCCGATGGCAACTTCTTAGAAGTGGTTTCGGGCTTGAGCGCCTCCGACGAAATTGTCGTGAAAGGCCAAGTGAACCTAGAAGACGGAATGAACATTAAACGCAACAAATAGCCTTATGACACTTACGGAATTGGCCATTAAGCGGCCCTCTTTTATCATCGTCGTCTTTACTATTTTGGTGGGCGGCGGTCTGCTCAGCTACAACCAACTATCCTATGAGCTCATGCCCGATTTTTCGGCGCCATTGCTCACCATTACCACTGCTTACCCTGGTGCTTCTCCCGCTACAGTGGAAAGTCAGGTTTCTAAACCGCTAGAAGACGTGCTTTCCGGAATGGAAAACGTCGATGAGGTAACTTCCTTTTCTTTTGACAACGCTTCGTTTGTTTTGCTTGAATTCAAAGCATCAGCCAACATAGACGACGCCTTAGAAGATGCGCAGCGCAAGATCAACAACAACCTCAGTAGGTTGCCAGACGACGCCCAAAACCCAATGGTGGCCAAAATTGAGCCGAATGCCACGCCGGTATTGCAGCTCAGTGCGGTGGCTGAAAATTTGTCTGACGCCGAACTCATGCGCCTCATGGACGACCAACTTTTGCCGGCCATCAAGCAGGTGAAAGGCGTTGCAGAAGTGCAAGTAATCGGAGGCGAGCGTCGCTCTTTTCGGGTCAATGTAGACAAAGACAAAATGCGTAAAATGGGCTTGTCTATGGCCCAAATCAATCAAGCCATTGCGCTTTCGAATCTCGACTTCCCTACAGGTAAAATCAAGAGCAGCAGCGAGCAAATCACGGTGCGCTTAACGGGTAAGTACAAAAACCTAGACGATCTTCAAGATTTAGTCCTGATGGCCAAAGGAACCAGCGCCATTCGCTTGCGCGACGTAGCAGAAGTGGTAGATGCTTCAGAAGACCAAATCACCATCTCGCGTTTGAATGGCGTGAACGGTATTGGTTTGCGCATCAAAAAACAATCTGATGCCAATGCGGTAGATGTAGCCAACGCCACCAAAGTCAAATTCAAAGACTTAGAGGCCAAATACACCAAAGAAGCGCTCAAGTTTACAGTCGCAACAGATACCTCTTTACCAACCATTGAGTCGGTAGACGCCGTAATCCACGACCTCGAGTTGGCGGTATTCCTTGTGGCGCTCGTCATGCTCTTGTTCTTGCACACCATGCGCAACGCATTCATTGTCTTGGTTTCTATCCCTGCCTCCTTGATCTCTACGTTTGTAGCGATGTATCTCTTGGGTTACACTCTCAACCTCATGACCCTTTTGGCGATGTCTTTGGTCATCGGTATTTTGGTCGATGACTCGATTGTTGTACTCGAAAACATCTACCGACACTTGCAAATGGGCAAAAAACGCCGCCAAGCAGCCTTGGATGGTCGAAATGAGATCGGGTTTACTGCCTTGGCCATTACGCTTGTGGATGTCGTGGTGTTTTCTCCGGTAGTCTTTATTGAAGGAACCATTTCGGATATCCTCCACCAATTCTCGATAGTGGTGGTGGTTTCTACCCTGATGTCACTTTTTGTCTGTTTTACCTTAACCCCTTGGTTGGCGTCGCGCTTTGCCAAAGAAGTCAAGCTCGACCCGAAGAAACCTTTTCAGGCCATTTTGCTCTGGTTTGAACGCCGTGTGACTATTTTCACGAATTCTTACGTCAAAATTGTAGGCTGGGCGCTGCGCCATAAAATTTCTATGGGTCTTATCATTATTGCCATTTTTGTGGCCTCTTTTGCCACTATGGGCCTAGGTATCGTAGGGCAGGAGTTTGTGTCGCAAGGTGACCAAGGTAAGTTCATGCTCAAACTCAAGTACGAGAAGAGCGCCACTTTTGCCGAAAACAACCTCACCACCATGAAAATTGAGCAATTGTTATTGGCTCAAAAAGACATGATTGACATCGTCTTCTCTAATGTGGGTGGTCCAAGTGCCGGCCTAGGTGCTGCGGCTTTTGGTTCAGAAAACCGTTCAGAAATTACGGTGGTGCTCAAAAAAGACAAGCAAAAAGAAATCCCAACGGTCGACTACATGAACATGGTCCGTACTAAAATCGAGAGTCAGTATCCAGGCGTAGAAGTAAAGGCGCTCAACATGGGCTTGATCGATTCTGAACAAGCACCAATTGAGATCTTTCTCTCTAGTAACGATAAAGACCTCATGATCAAAGAAGCGCGCAGGCTCAAAACGGCCATCAAAGCCATGAATGGCGCCAAAGATCCTTACTTAAGTACCGAAGATGTCACGCCGGAGGTTAAAATTGAACTCAATCGCGAAAAAATGGGCCAACTAGGCGTCAATGTTGCCGCAGTGGGCATGCAATTGCAAGGTGCGCTTTCTGGCAACGACGACAGCCAGATTGATCTCGATGGCTCAGAATACGACATCCGCGTCATGCTCGATGCAGCCAATCGCAAAGATGTAGAGGATATCCAAAACATGACCTTTGCCAATAATGAAGGCAAGCAAGTGCAATTGAGTGAGTTTGCCGATATTTCTGTAGACAACGCCGCGGGTACGCTCGAGCGCAAAAACAGGATTTCCAACACCACCTTGCGTTGTTACGTACTTGGGGCAGCTCCGGGAACAGTTGCTGCAGATATCGAGAAGTACCTCAAAAAGCATCCGCTCGATCCGAATGTGCGCCTCACTTGGGGTGGTGAAATCAAGCGCCAGAAAGAATCTTTTGGTGCGCTAGGTACGGCCATGGGTATTGGTGTCATTTTGGTTTACTTGATCATGGTGGCCCTATACGACAACTTCGTGTATCCGTTTGTGGTCTTGTTCTCCATCTTGGTATCCTTGGTTGGCGCGATATTAGCCTTGGCACTCAGCGCCTCCAACATGGGTATTTTCACAATGCTCGGGATGCTCATGCTCTTGGGGCTGGTGGCAAAAAATGCCATCTTGATTGTGGACTTCACCAATCACCTCAAAGAAAAAGGAATGAGTACATACAGCGCCTTGTTAGAGTCTGTGAAAGAAAGGATGCGTCCAATCTTGATGACTACTATTGCAATGGTCATTGGTATGGTGCCAATTGCCACCGCTACAGGTGCGGGTGCCGAATGGAAAAACGGCCTGGCTTGGGTACTGATCGGCGGCTTAACGAGCTCGATGTTCTTGACAATTATTGTGGTGCCAATGATGTATTACACCGTAGACCGCATCAAGGATAAGCTCAAGTTCAAACGTTTGGCCAAATTGATCGAAGAGTAAATCTTTAACGATATATTGAAATTTCAAAGAGGTGGCCTAGGCTGCCTCTTTGTTTTTGCGGTCTACGTAAAGATACACGCGGCGCGTCAGGTAGATGTTGATGATAATTACCCCGACGACTACATAGCCCAAAAGATCAAAGTTCATGAGTGGTGCGCTCGGGCTGGCCTGCCATACAATTTTACCGCCAATTATTGCAGCAATGCCCCCAGCTATTTGCTGTAAGGAAGCATTGATGCTCATAAAAGCACCGCGGTCGTGGAGTTCGGGAACAGAACTCGTGAGTGCCTGAGACGGGACCATGCGCGCCATAATGCCGCCCATCATGAAAATGTTGACTACAATCAGCACAAAAAGTGTTGTTTCCCCCAAGTGTACATATACCAAAACGGAAGCAATCATGACAAGTGAAGCAGTCATGAAAAGCTGAAATTTATTGATTTTGTCGGCAAGTAAACCAATGATGGGCATGATCATAAAAGTGAAGATCCCAACAACCATAAACAAAAAAGGAAGTTCTTTTTGAGAAATGCCCACATTGTTGACTGCAAATGCGCTGCCCCAAGGCATCATGAAATAACCGCCAAGTGACATGAAGGCAGTCGCCATAAAGCCAATGCGGTAATTGCGGTTTTTAACGGTGGCCAGTAAATGATGGAAAGCAGAGCGGTCTGTTTTTTTGTCGAGATGGGCACGAACAGGCTTCAAAGCCAATAAAATAGCTGTAAGCATGAGGATCGAAAGACCTACAATCATGTAAAACGGCATTTGCCAGCTGGATTTAGACGCAATATAGAGGCTTATAGGAATTCCTAAGATTTGACTCAGGCCAAAACCCATTTGCATAAAGCCCATGACGCGCCCGCGTTGCTGTAAGCTGAATAAATCGGCTACTATGGCCATGGAGATTGAAGACATGACGCCTCCAAAAATTCCGGTGAAAATGCGCGCCATGACCAACTGTTCATAGGATTTTGCCAAACCGCAGAATAAAGTACCTATGATAAATCCGGAATAAAAGAAAACCAACAGGCGCTTGCGGTCAAAGCGATCGGCAAAGCCAGCGGTCAAAAACCCAGACAAACCAGCCGCGAGCGCATAGCTCGAGACCACAATACCAAATTGATACGGTTTGACCTGTAGGTCTTTCATGAGGAGGTCTCCGAGCGGCGACATGACCATGAAGTCCAGCACGACGGTAAATTGAGTAAGTGCTATAATGGCAACAACCAACCATTGGTATTTGCTGAGTGGGGATTTATTTGTTTTCACTTTGCAAAATTACGTCTAATTTATGGGCTAATGAGAGGGTGAAACAAAGATCAATTCTTGATACAACAACTCTTGAGTGGATAAACGGATGAGGTAGTTTCCTGACAGAAATTCAGGCAAAGGAATTTCGTTTTCATAAGTGTTTAATTGGTTTTTGTAAAGTACTTTTCCGAATAGATCACTGATTTCTAATTGTGCACCAAACCATTGAATTGGAACCTTAATGGTGATGAAATCTAAAGCTGGATTAGGAAAGATACGCGGTTGCTCTTTTGTGCTTGCAGCCAAGCCGACCTCGATAAGCAACAGGTTGGTGGTGTCTGAACACCCAAAAGCATCGCTTACAATACATTGATAATGGCCATTTTCTTGGAAAGTGAGGGTGTTGGTCTGTTGGTTGGGGAGCAGTTGCCCATCCAAGTACCATGAAAAAGAAGCGTTTTGTGCACTATTTGAAACGAGTAGTGTGCCGTTGTTTGCTGTGAGCTGCGCTTGTACATATGGATTGCAGAAAACAGCCTGTATTGTATCAGAAAGCGCAACACAACCTTGCGCATTGATTGCCACAAGTGCATAAGCGCCACTTTGGTATATAGTATGTGTGGCCGAGGTAGCGCCGGAAATGGGGGAGCCATTGAAGTACCACTGATAAGCCAAGCCAAGCGCAGGCGTGCTGAAGGTATGAGAAAGGGAATCGTAAGTAATTATC
>JAIPCC010000072.1 GCA_021738405.1 Crocinitomicaceae bacterium
CGTTTATCTCATCAATTTGATCGAGCCACATATTTTGATGAAAAGTCGTATTGGTGATGATGGGGTCATTCCAGTCAAAATAGATGTAAGCTGTGTTTTCTATTGTAGACATAATGGGGTTGTTGGCATTTTCTGAAATGCGATAAGTCAAATGACCATGGCTTTGCGGCTCATTGCTCGTTGAGTCTGGCAACCAAATTTGATTGAATTCAAAACGCATGATGCCATTGCCGAGGTTCAAAACCTGAATAGGGTGGGTCGCTTCTAAGAGCGTAAAGCTGGACCAATCGAGTTGTGCACTGAGTGTATCGATGATGTAAATATTCTGTGCTGGCGCTGTCCCGGTGTTTTGGAAGCGAATGGTGTAGCTGAGCGCGTCGTCCGTAAAAGCATCTAGGTAGCCCAAAGGATAGTTTTCATTCATGTAGTCGGTGCTCGCATTTTTATCGTTAGGGTCGTAACTATTGCCGAGAATTTGCAGCAAGCTACCCGTGTTATTGTAAGTGCCGCAGTCTATGGTGGCACCCGTTGGTACAATGCTAGAGCTAAAGAAATGCTGAGCGCCGTTGATCAGGCCACCAGGTACACTGAACAAAATGACGTCGTAGTTGCTGAAGCTACTCGCTGCGCTATTGAGGTTCCAAGTAATGGTGTTGCCTGAAATGCTGTAATTGGTGTTTTGAATAGAAGAAAGAATCGGGCTCACGCCTGCAGGATACGTGAAACTTAGGGTGTAGTTGCCAATAATGCCGGGTCCGTAACTTCCCCAATTGATCTTGATGTAAGCGGTGCTGTTTTGATAATAACCAATCCAAGGGGTAACGGTGGTCCAGAGGTCAGCACAAGGAGCAGTGGTGCCACCGCAATTGACGGCAATCATGCCTGGTTGTACTTGAGTAGTTACAAATCCTTGTAGCGTAGTATAAGAAGTGGAGCCTGTAAAACCATTGTAGACGAGCCAAGTTGGGCTTACTTGCGCTAAGATGACATTGCTTGTGCCTACAAACGGCCCACAGTAACTGAAATAACCAGTAGAATCGGTGTATACGGTCACACTTGTTGTCGAATTTGGTTGCGTGAATAATTGAACTGGCGCTCCGGCAATTGGCGCTTCACCGACGTTCATGACGCCATTTCCATTGGCATCGCAAAAGACGAAGCCACCGTAGCAGAAAGTGGGTGTTACGTTGCCGCCACAGCTCAGTGGAAAATTAACGGTACTGACAGGTACACTACTGTTGCAAGGTGTGCCGAGAATGCTCGTGCTGTTGTTGCCGTTATTGTTGAGGATGGAGAAACCATTTTGGGTGAGCCAATTGGCGCTTATTGTCAAAACATAGGTGTTGTTTGGTGTTCCTGGATAGCTGATGTTGTAATAACCACTCGTGTTGGAATACGCTACGGTGCCGTTGATCGAAATGGGTGCATTGGCAATTGGTGTTTCGCCGTTGTCTAAAACGCCGTTGTCGTTGGCATCGCAATACACCTGACCCGTTGCACAGAGCATGGTTGTTTGGGAGGCGCAATTGAGGGTGATCAGGGTTGTGGAAACACCGGTAGATACCAGAATGTTCGGACTCGGAATGATGTTACCAATGACATAATTGTTGGCGCTAAGCCAAGCGGGGTCTAAAGAAATGGTGTAGTTGCCTGCCCAAACGTTGTTCATCATGAACATGTTGTTTTGCAGGGTGTCGGTGTAGGTATAGAAGCCATTAGACAGCGTGACGGGCACCGGTGCGTTGATTTGAGAATCGATGGTGCCGTCGTTGTTGCAGTCTACTTGAATCATGCAATAGAAATAAGCGGTGCATGAACCCACTGTATACTGAATGCTATCGTATGCGTACGTTTGATTGGCAGGATTATAAACTGTGGTGGTGACGGTGTAGGTGCCTGACGAGGCATAGGTGTGGTTCAAAGGCGGATTCATGGAGATGTTCGTGCCTGTGGTAGAGGTTCCTCCACCTGAATTGCTAGTTGCGCCATCGCCCCAATCGACAACAGTTTGAAACTGAAATCCATTGAAGTTGTTTCCTGTAATGACGTAAGGTAGGTCGAAATAGGTGGTTGAATTGGTGGTAGGGTTTACTGCTGAAAAACCAATACTCAGCGTTGAATCACAACTTGATGTAACGACATTTGGCCCTAAAGAAAGGCCGTTGATTGCAAAGCCCGTTACTTGGGCAAAACTGAGTTGGGAAAAGGCGAAAAAGCCAAAAAGGAGTAGGTAGATTGTTTTCATATACAGTGATTTATGCTCAAGACGCTTTTCATCACTAAGAGGTTGCTTGGGTTGTGCAAAGGATTATTAACTTTGTTTCATGACGAAAACCATCGATCGCTTGCGTTTGGCCCAATTTAGCAACTTAGAATTGCTAGCCAAACAGGTCGTGGAGGGTTTCATTACGGGCCTGCACAAAAGTCCTTTTCATGGTTTTTCTGTCGAGTTTGCAGAGCATCGCCTTTATAACCCAGGTGAGTCTACGCGCAACATCGACTGGCGACTTTACGGCAGGTCAGAAAAACTCTTTACCAAAAAATACGAAGAAGAGACTAACCTGCGCTGTCAAATCGTGATCGACGACTCCAGCTCGATGTTCTTCCCGCAAGAAGGCATCAGTAAGTTTGAATATTCTGTTTATGCTGCGGCCAGCCTCATTGAACTGCTCAAACGCCAGCGCGATGCCGTAGGGCTCAGTTTTTTCAACGAAACACTGCAATTGCATACCGCTGCAAAATCCTCCTTATTACATCACCGTTATCTGTACAGCGAACTCGAAAAGCGTTTATTAGCTTTTCAAGAGAAAAGCAAAAAACAAACCGCGGCCATCGCTGCGCTGCACGCTGTTGCCGAGCTCACACACAAGCGCAGTTTGGTGGTTATTTTTTCAGACCTCCTCGACGACCCAACGCATACCGATGCCCTTTTTGATGCCTTACAACACCTCAAACACAACAAGCACGAGGTGATTTTATTTCACGTACATCACGAAGGCTTTGAAAAATCGTTTCAATTAGAAGACCGCCCGTATCAACTCATCGATATGGAAACCGGAGAGCGCATGCTTTTGCGCCCAGGAGAAGTCCGCGAAAAATACCAAGAGGCTATTGCCAAGTATTTCGAGGAGCTCAGCTTGCGCTGCCTCAACAATGGCATAGACTTCATGCCAGCTCCCATAGAAGAGGGCTACAATCAAGTGCTTTTGAAATACCTTTTAAAGCGTCAGCAACTTTATTGACTAGTTGCAAGTGCCTGGTCTACTGCTTTGTTCATGATCCGAAAAAAGAGCGGCGGTAAAAAGGCTAGGAGCATCATGCCCGGATAGCCCGTGGGCATGTTTGGCGCGCTTTCATGCCTGCTCAATAATTGATATGGTTTATCTGGCTTATAATGGTGTTCGCTATGCCTAGATAACTCAAACAATATGGCTCTGCCGAGTAAATGATTGCTGTTCCACGAATGATAGCGTTTAACCAGCTCATACTTGCCATTCGGCTTTAGTTTTCGTGCCAAGCCGTAATGCTCTATATAATTAACTGTTTCTAGCAAGATGATGCCAAAAATGGAAGCGCCAAGAAATGCGTACAGCGCGACAGCGCCAAAAATAAAAAAAATGAAAAACAGCAAGCCGAGATGCGCCAGCGTATAGACGACCATTTTGTTGCGTAAAGAAAACCAAAGTCGCTTTGTGATTCGCATCCGTTGGGTTTCAATTTGCCAGGCTTGTATATAACTGCCGATTTGAGAGCGAAACCAAAACACAAAGAGCCATTCGTTGCGGCGTGCACTTGCTGGGTCTTTGGGCGTTCCGACATTCGTATGATGGCCGCGGTTGTGATAGGGCAAAAAATGATTTTCGAGCGAGCTCAAAAGCAAAAGTTCACCGAGAAAACGATCTGATCTTGCCGAGCGGTGTCCTAATTCGTGTCCGACATTGATGCCAATGATGCCGCACATGAGCCCCATCGCAAAAACGTGGCCCCACCAAGTGAGCGCTTCAGTTCCCTCATTTTGTTGACTTAAAAAATAAAACATGAAGATCCATTGGATCGGAACCAAACTATAAAGTAGAAGATTATAATACAAATCCGGATTGGAAAGATCCGTTTCTGAGGCCTCATCTGTATTCCATCCTTTTGGAATCAGTAATTCGAGTAGCGGAACCAGTACAAAAAAGACAAAAAGGGGCAAGTAAGTCTGAATACCCTCGGACTCAAAGGCAATTCCGACCGTGACGGGTAGCAAAAAGATCAAAAAGTACTTCAATCTTTTCACAGGCGCTTAGTCTTTTTGTAACAAAATGGTTTGTGGTCCTTCGGTAAGTTCCATTGTGAGCCAATAAAAACCTTTTTCAAGCGCTGGAAAATCTACATGGAGTTCAGTTGTGAAATCCCAAGAGATGGGGAATGCTTGACCCAGCACGTTGTGCAGCTTGACCTCAGTTGGTTTTTCTGATAGATTCACCTCTACAAAACTCGAAAACGGATTGGGGCCGAATTCAAAAGCTGCTTGCTGTTGGGCATTTAAATCGGCTGCTGGATTTACGCGGGTAGGAAAGGCCTCAAAACAATCATTTTCTATACGGAACATATCGAAATAGGAACCGTTTGGAATTTCTATTGAAGACACAATGCTGCCATCTATTAGAGAAAGCCCCATCAGTACAACGCCGGTATTGGACATGGTCTCGAAATAATAAATGCCACTGAGTGGATCAATTGTGGCGGCATTCATGATGTAGTTCGGTAAATTCAATTGGGTAGGAAGCGGGGTCACAATACCTGTAGCGGCGTCTATTTTCCCTAAACATTTGACACCGTTTTGCATGATCAGGCCGTACATGGTGGTATCTCCGCAGTTGTAGGCAAAGTTGTCAAAACTATTGCCTCCGCTTGGAATGGTAATGAGCGGTTGGGAGAAAATAGTGCCATTGTAAAGGTCAAGGCCTTTGAGGCGATCTTCTGAGATGAAGTAATAGACCATCAAATGCGGATTGATAACTGCTCCGGCCATGGTATAACTCGTGGCTATCGAACTTGGAGAAATGAGCGTGACCAAACCAGTACTGAGGTCGCAACTTGCCAAGCGCATGTCGCCGGAATACTGACCTGTGTTGGGGTTGTAGTTGATTTGAGAATAGAGACCGTACATGACGGAGTCTGCGGTGTTGAAACGGAAATTATTGAAGTCGCCAGTAGCACTCGGCAAATTGACGGTGACGTCAGAAAGGATGCTGCCGTCGAGGACAGATAAAGTGAGCCAAGAGTTGTCGTCTTGGTAGGAATAGCTCATCTCATAAGGATTGAGCGAAACACCAGTGGTGTTGATGGTGGTACTGAGCACCTGATTCCCTACAGGGGTCATGACGCCGGTGGAAGGGTCAATTTCTACGAGCGAAACACTAGATGGATTCATTTGTCGGTGCAGGCCGTACATAATGTTGCCAAGTTGCGCGAAAGAAAATAAAGGAATGGAGGAAACCGCGATAGTTAAAAAGATAAAAAACGGTTTTTTGCATGTGAATAATTTCAGTGTCATAGTTGTCCAGGTTTTATTAGAATTGGCTCATTACTTTTTCTTTCGACAATTGACATCAAAGGAAAACTAACTTCCGCAATATAAACAACCGTCGTCGTCATCTTGTTCGGGCGCATGCTCAATTGCAGGGTTGAGTTGCTTTTTGAGCTCATAGATTTTTTGTTGCGTTTCGATATCTGAAAATAAGTCGCCAGTGAGTTGAGACTTGAGGGCCGTAATTTGTTGTTCGATTGTTTCCATGTTCCGAAGATAAATAAAATAAGTTTTTGCCCGACATGTCCTTGTTTGATGAGCATCCCGTCAAATAATTGTACCTTTGCACTTTAATAGAGCTATGGCGCATAAATCGGGTTTTGTAAATATTGTAGGTTCTCCAAACGTAGGGAAATCGACACTCATGAACCAATTGGTGGGTGAAAAGCTCTCTATCGTGAGTTCCAAAGCGCAAACCACCCGTCACCGCATTTTAGGAATTGTCAACGAAGAAGACTACCAAATTGTCTTTTCCGACACCCCTGGCGTGGTCAATGCGGCCTACAAACTCCACGAAAACATGATGGAGTACGTGAACGCATCCATATCAGATGCCGATGTACTCATTTTCATGACCGACACCCAAGAAAATGAAATGAATCACAAAGAGACACTCGAGCGCATTCAAAGGCTCAAAGTGCCTGTACTTTGTCTGATCAATAAAATTGATACCTCAGACCAAACTAAGGTCATGGAACGCGTAGGGTACTGGCAAGAAAAACTGCCAAATGCCAAAGTTTACGCTGTTTCCGCCTTACATAAGTTCAATATCGAGGCCGTTTGGGAAGAAATCCTTGCGCTGATTCCAGAAAGCCCACCATATTACGATAAAGAAGAAATTTCTGACCGCCCCATGCGTTTCTTTATTTCAGAAATCATCCGCGAAAAGATTTTCATTCATTGTCAAAAAGAAATCCCTTACAGCACACAAGTTGAGGTAGAGGAGTACAAAGAAGAAATCGGCCTGACCCGCATCAGAGCCAACATCATCGTCGAGCGCGATTCCCAACGCGGCATCATCATTGGTAGTGGCGGAGAAATGCTCAAGCGCATTGGAAAGGCAGCACGCCTGGACATGGAAAAATTCCTAGAAACAAAAGTATTCCTCGAGAATTATGTCAAAGTTGACAAAGACTGGCGCCATTCAGATGCCAAACTCAAGAAATACGGATATTAAGCACAACAATCATGAGTAATATAGTTGCCATCGTCGGACGTCCAAACGTCGGAAAATCTACCTTGTTTAATCGCCTCACAGAATCTCGTGACGCCATCGTCAAAGAAGTGAGCGGCGTTACCCGCGACCGTCTTTACGGAAAGGGAGAGTGGAACGGTTATCAGTTTTCTGTAATCGACACCGGAGGTTATGCCACCACCAAAGAAGACGTTTTTGAAGGTGAAATCCGCAAGCAAGTTCAAATTGCTATTGAAGAAGCCACTGTTATTGTCTTTATGGTAGACGTCATGACCGGCATTGGAGAAATGGACCAAACCGTTGCGCAATTGCTGCGCAAAAGCAAAAAACCGGTCCTTATTGCAGCCAATAAAGTAGACAACACCGACCGCGTTGGCTTGTCTTCTGAATTTTATGCGTTTGGATTAGGTGAAGTTTTTGATTTAAGTGCGGCCAACGGCAGCGGAACAGGAGAAATCCTCGACGAGCTCGTCAAGTACTTCAACAAAGAAGACGAATCTGTTCGCGAAGAAGACAGCCTTCCGCGCATCGCTATTGTAGGTCGTCCAAATGTGGGCAAATCTTCAATGGTCAATGCCCTCACGGGGCAGGAGCGCAACATCGTTACCGATATTTCCGGCACCACCCGAGATTCCATCCATACCCGCTACAAAGCATTTGGCTTTGATTTCTTGCTCATCGATACCGCTGGTATTCGCAAAAAAGCAAAAGTCACCGAAGACATCGAGTATTATTCTGTGTTGCGTTCAGTGCGCACCATCGAGAACGCCGATGTCTGTATGTTCATGATAGATGCCGCCGAAGGGATTCAAAAACAAGATTTGAGTATCTTTTACATGTGTGAAAAGAACTCAAAAGGTGTGGTTGTTTTGGTCAATAAGTGGGACCTCATCGAAAAAGATCAAAATACCATGATCAAGTTCGAGGCCAACTTGCGCGAGCAACTGGCTCCTTTCAACGACGTGCCTATCATCTTTACTTCGGCTATCGAAAAGCAGCGCATTCACAAAGCGCTCGAAACAGCCATGCAAGTATTTGAAAACAGAACCCGTAAAATTCCAACCCACGAACTCAATGAGGTCATGCTTGAGGTGATTGCCCAAACGCCGCCTCCTGCCATGAAAGGTAAATATATCCGCATCAAGTTCGTTCAACAGCTGCCTACGCACTCTCCAAGCTTTGCTTTCTTCTGTAACCTGCCACAATATCTTACAGATGCCTACAAGCGCTTTTTAGAAAATCGTTTGCGCGAGCATTTCAATTTTGAAGGGGTACCGATCCGCATTTTCTTCCGAAAGAAATAAGTACATTATTCGAGCATTTATTGCAACAAAAAAGGCGAGCTATTGCTCGCCTTTTTTGTTGATAAGAGTTCGGAATTATCTGATGAGATTCAGGTTTCCGGTGACAATCTTGCGATAGTCATTTTCTTTGGTTTCGAATTGTAGTTTCCAAGTATACATACCCGCCGGAACTTTGATGCCGTCTGGGCCGTAAGTGCCATCCCAAGCTTGGGTAGCATCTTTGGTTTCCCAAATGACTTCGCCCCAACGGTTGAAAACCGCTAATTGGAAGGCGTACGGATCAAAGCCTGTAGTAAAGATGGCTTGCCAAGTTTGGTTGTGCTCGTCTTCGTCTGGTGTGAAAGTATTCGGCACATAATAAATAGGCTCGGCAATTACAGGTAAATTCAGTTGGTATTCGTCTGAGCAACCTAGTGAAGTGTAGGCGGTTAAAGTGACGAGTAGGTTTTCTGAAACACCTACGTACATGTGGTTCGGATTCTCTTCAGTGCTCGTGGTGTTGTCATCGAAGTCCCAAACATAAGTGAGGGCACCAACTGAGTTGTTGACAAACTGAATCGGCATGGTGCTTTCGGTGAGTGCGCCAGGCAGCGCAGCGAAAGAAGCTTCTGGGTAGCTTTCCATGTAGATGTAGTCGTTGTAGGTAGTCGTTTCGATACAGCCCAATAAGTTGTACTCCAAAGTGATGTCGTGGTAGCCACTTGCATCAAAAGTGTAAGAGAAGTTGCTGCCCTGACCAATTTGGGTTCCGCCCCAAGACCAAGTGTATACAGCTCCTTGGACCGCTCCGATGGTTGAGAGGTTAACGAGAAGTGGATTACAGCCCGATAACGTATCGGCAACAAATACTGGTGGAACAGCAGGCACGATAGTGATCGTCATGTCTACGGTGTCGCCGCATTGCCCTGGATCTGGGAAGAACGTGTGGGTGAGGATGCCAGGGATTGACGTATCGATATTCGGTGGTGTCCAGGCGCCTGTGATGCCAGGTACGTTGTTAGACGTAGTTGGGAAAATAGGATTGGCATCGTCTTGACACAACTGCGGAATTTGCGTAAACTGCGGCACAATAAGTGGGTCTACCGTAATGGGGAAGGTGAGGGTAGAGGCACATTGGTTCGGGTCTGGTGTGAACGTGTAGTTCACGGTGCCCGGTGTTGTAGTGATGACCGTTGGGTTGTTCCAGCTTCCTGTGATGAGCGGCCCATTCAAATAGCTCGTGGTGTTGGTCGCGGTTGTTGGAATCACAACGTTGGTCATGTACTGACAAATTTGCCCCATTGGATTGAACTGTGGTGTAGTGAGCGCATGTACCACGATATCCATTGTTGCTGGGAAGGCGCATTGGCCAGCTGTAGGCGTAAATGTGAAGGTAAAGGTGCCTGCATTTACTGTCGAAATGGTTGCAGGGCTCCAAACACCTGTGTAAGGAATGTTGTTGGTAGAAGTTGCCGGTAGGGCCGGAGCAACGCTATTGATACACAAATCTGGAATCTGGTTGAACGTAGATTGTTCGTTAGGCAAGATTTGAATGTTCATGGTAGCTGGTGTCGCACAAATACCTGCATTTGGGGTGAAGGTATAGGTAGTGGTTCCAGAGTTTGCGGTATTGATTGCAGCCGGGTTCCATGTACCTTGGATGACAGGATTGTTTGTGGAGAGGTTAGGCAAACCTGGTGCTGCAGCATCTTCACAAATAGGTGCAATCTGGTTAAAGGTTGGTACGATTGGTATATTGACGACCACAGTTGTTGACGCTGTAGAAATGCAACCGCCGGCATCGTAAGTAACGGTATAAACACCCGCCATTGCTGCGGTGCAGTTAGGTATGCTTGGGTTTTGAAGGTTTGAAGTAAAACCATTAGGCCCAGCCCATGTGTAGGTAGGCGCACCGCTTGTAGCGGTGAGGTTGATTTGACTTCCAACGCAGAAAGGACCGTTGTTGGCAACTGTGATAGAAGTAGAACCAGCTACATAAGTAATGACAACTTGGCCATGGCCTGTTTGGAATCCTTGGGTGCAAGTTCCTCCAGCTGGATAAAAGCTTGA
>JAIPCC010000073.1 GCA_021738405.1 Crocinitomicaceae bacterium
GGAGCGGCGGGCAAAGTCCGTTGCAATATAACTGGAGCAATGGACAAAGCGGCGCTTACCTCGACGGCATAGATGAAGGCACATTCATCCTGACGCTTTTAGATGCCAACAACTGCGAGCTGAGCGATACTTTTGCCATTGAATGTTTGCCGCTGATTGAGGTGGTGGCACCGCAGTTTTTATCGCCAAATGGAGACAACCTCAACGACGTTTGGCTGCTGCAAAACACGGCACAATATCCAGAACTTGAAGTCAAGATTTTCAACCGCTGGGGCAGCTTGGTGTATGAAGCACGACCTTATTTGAACAATTGGAATGGTTGGTCTGAGAAAGGAAGTCCGGAAGGCCCACTGCCTGCTGCTACTTATTTTTATTACGTCGACACCCACAAAAAATCACAAGAACCACTCAAAGGTTATATCGAAATTCAGCCCTAAACGATGAAAACTATCCTCCTTCTCCTCCTATTTGTGGTTTCTTTTGCCGGGACAGCTCAGCAAACCGCACAGTCTTCGCTTTATTTTTTCAATCCGCTGCACTTTAATCCGGCCTATGCGGGCAGCCGTGGTTCTTTGAACGCCACGCTTGTACACCGCGCACAATGGTTGGGCTGGAATGGCGCACCGCGTTCTCAGTTCTTGTCGGTACATGCACCTGTTTGGCGTAAAAATTTAGGCTTGGGTCTTACGCTCAACAACGACAAGATTGGATCTCGCTCTAATTTGGCAGCGATGTTCAACGCCGCGTATCACCTCAAATTCAAGCAAAGCAGTTGGCGCTTTTCCTTCGGGATGTCTGGCGGCTGGATGAACAACCAAGCAGATTTCTCTTCGCTCTTGGCCACCGACCTCAATGACCCCAACATGCTGCAAGGTTATAGCCTGAGCAAGCCCAATTTGGGAGCGGGCATTTACGCCTACCACAAAAAAGCGTATATCGGTCTGAGCATGCCGCACCTCATCGAACGCAACCTCGACACCATCAGCAATTCTTACCTGCAGCGCCACACCTACCTCACTGCCGGTATGGTTATTCCTTACAATTCAGTCATCGACATCAAGCCAAGCATCTTGCTCAAATACACGGCCAATGCGCCCCTGAGCCTCGATCTAAACGTATCTGCTTTCTTGTACAAGCAATTTTGGCTGGGCGTGCTTTACCGCTACAACGAAGGCATTGGTTTCAATTGTGCTTATTCCCCTTCTGACCGCTGGTCTTTGGGCTACGCTTATGAGCTACCGCTTAACCGCCTGCTCTACCGCAACTGGGGCAGTCACGAAATCTGCCTCTCTTTTGACCTCCGTTCCAAACTCAATGCTTTCATTAGCCCAAGATATTTTTAAGATGCGTTTATTATCCATTTTTACGTTTTTTGTACTGAGCAGCAGCTTCATGGCTCAATCCTACAAGCAGCAATATGCTGAAAAGCTGTCGAAGTCCTATAACTTCATTGAAGCCTACCCTATTTGGCTCGAACTGGCACAAGAAAATACGCAAATCGATACCCATACAGTGCGTCAGCTCATTAGCGCAGCCTATGAATCTGAACAATACGAAGCCGCGCTCGTATGGTCTTTGAAGTTTACGACTAATGGCAAGGACCTCCAGCCAAAAGACTTTCTGACCCAACTTCAGCTTCTTCAACTCACCAAACAAAGCGCAAAATTAGAAAGCACCATTAATGAAGGGCTCAAGCGATTTGCAAATGATGCAGACTTGCTCCGCTGGCAAAATCAACTCATTCAAATTCAAGAAAACAGCAAGCTTGAATCTGACTACACGATTCAATTATTTAGGAGTTCAGAAACAGGGGAAGTGTTTGCAGCAGCAGACTACCCAGAAGGCGTTTTGTATGTCTCTACGCAATACAATTCGGGGTTTGTCAACCGCATTTACGGCAAGACCGGCCAATATTTTACCGACATCATTTACGCCAAAGACGGCAGCAAAAAAGACATCATCTGGAATGGCATCAAGCGCACCAATCCGCACGATGGCCCCGTGAGTTTTTCAAAGACCAATCGCTATGCCTACATGACCAGCAACCATGAAGCCATCGATTTAGAAAACGATGTCAAATTCAACCGCCTTCAATTGGTCATCTACGAAAACACGCAAGGCGAATGGAACCCAACAACGCTCTTCAAATGGAACAACCCGAGTTATTCTGTGGCCCATGGCGTCGTGGACGACTCCCTTCATTTATACTTTTCTTCTGACATGCCCGGCGGCTTTGGCGGCGCAGACATTTACCGCTGCAAGTGGAACGGAACGGCTTACGAGGCCCCAGAAAACCTAGGTGCAAAAGTCAATACGCCCGCAGATGAGAACTTCCCGTTTGTATCGCTCGACGGCTATCTCTACTTTTCATCCAACGGTTGGCCAGGCCTTGGCGGCTTAGATGTTTTCCAATCAGACCTCATCCAAAACGCCCCTCAAAACATCGGCAATCCGGTTAATTCCAACGCCGACGACTTCGCATTCTCGGTCAACGACCTCAGCGGAAAAGGATATTTTTCTTCGAACCGCAACAACTGGAAAGACGAAGTCTACAGCATCCAGCTCAAAGGCCAAAAACGCTATGTCGAGCTCGCCCTCCAAGATTGCCTCAAAAAACCGTTGGCCAATGCCAGCATCGCCATCTACAACCAAGACGGCAGCTATTACAAAAAACTCACCACCGACGACTTCGGTAAAGACAACTTCATTGGCCTCATCGGCGAGCAATACATTGCGTGCTACCACAATACCCAAACGGGCTTCAAAGACAGCGTGCGCTTTACCAATGAACTCGATCCGTATCAGACCATCTTACTCAAGGCCGCACCCGCCAACCAAACGCGTGTCCTGAACCTTATTTCCTACAAAGGCGAGCCCCTCGATGGCGCATTGGTGAAACTCTATTCAAACGAAAAATTAGTCAGTAAATTGGTCACCAAAAAAGAAGGCAGTATCGATATCACCAACCTGCAAGTAGACTCGTTGTCCATTACGGCGATCAACCACAAAGACCAATATATCTCCATCAAAGACCGCCTTTCTTGCGAAGAAGTCGACCTCATCAAGCTCCAAATGAAGCCCAACAGTTCGGCCACCTTCATCAACCTCGACCTCATCCTTTACGATTTCAACAAATGGGATTTGCGCCCCGAGAGCATCAAGGAACTTGATAAACTCATTGCCTACATGAAAACCACCGACCTCAAAGTCGAGCTCTCTTCTCACACAGATTCGCGCGGCATCGACGCCTACAACGAATGGCTCTCGCAGCAACGCTCCAACAGCTGCGTGAACTACATCATCAGCAAAGGCATCAGCCCAGACCGCATCATCGCAAAAGGCTACGGTGAATACAAACTCAAAAACCGCTGCACCAACGACATCGAGTGCTCAGACGAAGAACACCAACAAAACCGCCGAACGGAATTGAAGATTGTGCAGTAGGCAGAGTAAACATTTTTGCTCGGCTTCAATGAAAATGTAAAGAAGTGCTTAAAAAATTAAGGTCAGTACGCCTATCAAACATTATTTTATTCTATTTTTAATGTTTACTACGCTATAAAGCGTTAATTTTACACTCGCAATCCAGTACAAACATTAAAAATCTAATTTATTAATGTCAAAAGTAGGCTATCCTGTTAATCCAGACCGAAACATTCCTTGGAATAAGCTTCCATTATTACCGATCGAAAAAGACTTGTATCACACAGTTGAAATCCTTGAAAAACTTGGAGATGCCAAAGCCGCACTAGCAAGATTACATGGTCGAAGTGCCATAATACCAAATCAAGGACTATTGATCAACACAATCAGTTTACAAGAAGCAAAAATATCAAGTGCGATTGAAAACATCTTCACCACTGACGATGAACTTTACAAAGCGTATAGTGATCAAAATAATGAATCAACAGGAGCTTCAAAAGAAGTATTAAGATATAGAGAAGCACTTTGGACAGGATACAATTACATCAAAAAGAATGGATCATTTGATCAAGAATATTTTATTAATGTCGTAAATGTTATTAAACAATCTAGCGAAACAATAAGACCAGATTTTTCAAATACAACAATAAGACAAGGAGGAACAGGACCTAATGCAGGAACAATAATCTATACGCCACCTCGCGGTCGTCTAATAATTGATGAAAAATTAAATAACCTAATTGAATTTTTAAATGACGATGATCAATTTAAAATTGACCATTTACTTAAAATGGCAATTGCTCATTATCAATTTGAAGCCATACATCCATTCAGGGATGGAAACGGACGAACTGGTAGAATATTCAATATACATTATCTTACAAACAAAGGCCTTTTAGATGTCCCAATCTTGTTTTTAAGTAGGTATATATTAGATCACAAAAATGATTACTACGCAGGGCTACAAGGAATATCACAAAGAGGTGATTGGAACGAATGGCTGCTTTTCATGCTCCGTGCCGTTGAGAACACATCCAACATCACATTTCACAAAATAAACGATATAATGTCCGTAAAAGATTCGATACTGCAACATGTGAAAAATGATAAAACAAAACTTAAAAATCCTGAGAGCCTAATAGAATTTCTATTCAATCAACCATTTACAAAAGTTAAACATCTTGTATTCGCTGGGCTATACTCCGAAAATACAGCAAGAGCGTATCTCAACAAACTGTGCGAAATGGACGTTTTGGAGAAAAAGGAAATTGAAGGCCATCATTATTATTTGAACAAGGAACTATATAGAATACTGTCGGAATAGAAATTGAGTAACTCACCCCTTCTTCTTACTCAAGTAAACACCACCATAAATATTGCAGCAGCCGTAAGTTTCAGTTTGCACCCTGATCGACTGCACCTTCCCATTAAGCATTTTGGCGGTGATCACCTCTTCTTTGTGGCCATACGGGTGGCCAACGTAGGTGCCATTTGGTTTTTTCTTCAAGACAACCGTCATAACCGATTCACAAGCACACTGTTCCGAAGACTGAAAATAAAGCTTGACTGAAATGCTCTCCTTGGTCATTTTCGCTACATCGATGTGCTGATCATAGAATTTACTGTCCTCATATAAATGAAAGCGCTGCGCAAAAGATTGTTGTGCAAGAAGTAGGGCGAAAAAAAGGAGGTAACGCATGGTGTTGGGTTATTTATTGATTTAGGTTGAAAGATAGTAAAAATCAAAATGTGCAGTAATAAATTTGATTCTGTAACCAAGCCCCAACTTTTCATTACAAGGTAGAGTAGCTGCTCCAAACTTTCTTACGAACCCTATAAACTCAAGCCCATGAAACGTTTGACTCTTCCGGCGCGCTATCGAGCGGCCAACAAAGCACAAGAAAATCCGTATGGCGCCGTGGTGGTGGCCTTGTTATTTCTGGGCGCGCTCTTGTTGAGTGCCCGCCCTGTTTTTGGGCGTACTACTGCTCAAAATAAACAATTTGCAACGATAGATGCGTATGCGCGGGCCTGCCCTGCGACAGCAAAGACGAGTTTAGATGCGGTGGCTATTTACCTGAAGAAGGCGACCTTCAACGACATGGAGAAGGCGCGCAGTATTTACGTTTGGCTCACGGCACACATCAGTTACGACGACAAAAGCTACAATTCTGGAAACTACGGCGACAACAGTGCCGAGGGGGTGCTGCGCAGTAAGAAAGCGGTTTGTGCGGGTTTTGCCGATCTCTACACCGCGCTTGGTTTGCGCATGGGGCTGCACATCAAGACGGTGAGCGGTTATGCGAAAGGCTACGGCTATACGGAGGGGGATGGTTTTGACGATTCCAACCACGCGTGGAACGCCATTGAAATTGACGGCATCTGGCGCATTTTTGACGCTACATGGGGCGAGGGCTACGGCGTAACGGGCTCTAAAGGGCAGCTGGTATGCGTCAAGCAGTTCAATGCCGATTGGTTTGATGTCGAGCCGGAATACGCTATTTTCACGCACTTCCCTGAAAATCCTGCCGACGCCTTCCTAACGACCAAACTCAGTTTGTCTGAATACGTGCGCCTCCCCTACTACACGCCGCGCGAGCTTTATGCACAAAACAAACAACCTTATCAATTGATTGCGGATGTGAAGCGAACCAAAAAAATTCCTTAGCTTTAATTCTTCCAAAATCCAGCGCCCCCATGAACGAAATCAAATGTCCTCATTGCCAAAAAACTTTCAACCTAGACGAAGCCGGATATGCCGATATCCTTCAACAGGTGCGCACTCATGAATTTGAAGTTGAGCTCCAGAAACGCGAGCAAGCACTCGAGCGTCAGCGCCTAGATGGCTTGAAAATAGCGCAGGCCGAGGCGAATGAAAAATTACAGACTGCCTTGCGTCAAAAAGATGCGGAGCTGGCTGCCTTGCAGGCAAAAGTTGGAACCGAACTCGCTGATTTGAAAGCACAACTCGGCACCTTTGAATTACAGAAAAGCCTTGCGGTAAAAGAAGCGGTTGCGGTCATCGAACAAGACAAAAACAAACTGGCCTCCGAGCTCGAAACCGAGAAAAAACTCAAGGACATGGAGCTGCAGAACCAAAAGGCTGCGCTCGAGGAAAAGCTGCGCTCAGAGGTACAGCGCAAAAACGACGAACTGCGTCTCAAAGATGAAGCCATAGAGCGCCTGCGCGACTTCAAAGCCAAGCTCTCTACTAAAATGGTGGGCGAAAGCTTAGAGCAGCACTGCGAGATCGAATTCAATAAAATCAGGCCAACCGCCTTCAATAAAAACGTCTATTTCGAAAAAGACAACGACTCCTCTACCGGCACCAAAGGCGACTTCATTTACCGCGAGGCTGGCGACGACGGCACCGAATTCATCTCGATCATGTTCGAAATGAAAAACGAACAAGAGGAAGGCAACACCAAGAAAAAGAACGAAGATTTCTTCAAAAAACTGCACGAAGACCGCCTCAAAAAAGGCTGCGAATACGCCATCTTGGTATCGTTACTGGAGCCCGAAAACGAACTCTACAACGCCGGCATTGTAGATGTTTCGTACAAATACCCCAAAATGTATGTGGTGCGCCCGCAAGCATTCATCCCGATCATTACCCTACTGCGCAACGCTGCCCTCAACTCCTTACAATACCCCACCGAACTCGCTTAAGTCAAAGCCGAAAATAACGACGTCACCAATTTCGAAGACCGCCTCAATAAATTCAAGGACGGTTTTGCCAAGAATTACCAACTCGCGTCAGACAAATTCAACACGGCCATCAAAGAAATCGACAAAACCATCGAGCACCTTACCAAGGTCAGGGATAACCTCCTGGGCTCCGAAAAAAACTTGCGTTTGGCCAACGACAAAGCCGAAGAAATCACGATCAAAAAACTGACGCACGGCAACCCAACCATGAAGGGGAAGTTTGATGAATTGGGGAAGATGGAGTAAGTGAAATCACGGACAACAGGAGGAGAAAATATTTGAAGCAACTGACATCAAATAATACAAGATTTCCATTCGAAAAAAGAAAATTACTGAATAGATAGGATCATTTCAAGTTCTTTATCATTGGGATAAAGCCCCGGGAAAAACAAAGGTGAAAGTTGAATAGAATAATTAACATAGTACATCATGTGAATACCTTCCTTTTCCTTGCGAAGTAAACCCATCTCTTCAAGTGTATCAGTCATTATTTTGGCTGTTTTGTCCGATAAATTGGACACACGTTCTGCATCGGACTTGGAGATTTTTCCTTTCATAAAAACATCGGCTAAAATATACCTAGCTTCGGATTTTAATTTCCTGCGTGAAACCATTAAATCGGTAAATGCCTGAATGCGCGCTAACATATGGTCTATATCCAAGACATTCAGCATGTAGTTCACTTGGTCAATTGCAGTTTGTAAAAAGAAAGTACAAAATTCAATAAGCATTTTGTTCGATAAATTTCCGCGTCCGTCGTAGTCATTAAAGCGGATTAAATCTGCATTGGCAAGCTTTACTTTGTAAGCTGAATTGTTTCTTGACAAACCTCTAGATATAGACCAAAGACCATTTGTATTTAAGTTTTCACTTAAAAAGCAAGCATCAGAAAAAAGGCGAACAACCCTGCCATTTCCATCGAGAAAGGGATGTATCCAGGCCAAACGGTGATGAGAGGCCGCAATTGAAATTACTTGTCGGACCTTAGCGTGCTGCACTACTGCACTTGGTTTATAATAAGTTACAAAGCGATCCATAAAAGAATCGATGCTCCCGGAATACGGGCCAATATGCCTCCCTACTTCAACCTCCTCCGTACGGTAAGCACCAGGAATTACCTCCCTTATCTGCCCTTCTTTTGAATAGACATATCTAAAATCAGTTGGTAAGTGCCGATAAAACTGTTCATGTATTCCTTTGATAAAGACCTCTGAAACAGGACAAGGAGCTGAGGCTGAATTGAATTGTTCAGTGATTTCGCGATGTAAATTAATATGGGCTAGCGCCTCTAATTGAAGATCCCGCTTGGTTTTATCAGTTGAATAATCGTTTTTGAGTGCTTTGGCAATTTCTATTGGATGCGTATCATGCCCCTCGATGAGATTTGAATAATAACTATTCATGGGCCTTAGAATCTCGGCAACAGCTTTCTTGGTAATCGGATGCATACACGACTCAAGCCTACCAGAGCGCTCAATTAGCTCAATAGCAAGATGCTCCAAAAGACGGATGTCGCCTTCTGGAAACAATGGCTCCATTGCCTGAGGCGTCTTGTAAAACTCTCGTTTCGAATTCATGCTTCAAAACTACAAAGAAAAACAAGAAAAAACAAAAATAATTCCGGTGTTTATTCCGGTGTTTATAATATCAATTTAAACACTTAATATCAAACACTTAAGCCTTATTAAAAACGAATTATTTCGGCTATATTTCCGGTGATTGATCCGGTGGTTGCTCCGGTGATCAGCCCCCCTACTTCACAACCTTCACCAACTCCAAACCACTTACCGTCTGCACTTCCAAAAAGTACACGCCGCTTTGCAATGAAGCTGTTTCTACATCCAACTGGTTGCTGTTGGCCAATTGTTGCAAAACAACTTTGCCTTGTGCATCGCGCAAGATGAGCGCCTGAATGAGCTCAGCAGAAGAAACGGTGAACTGTTGCTCAAACGGATTTGGAGCTACTTTGAGTGTGGATTTATTGGCGTTCGTTAAACCTGCGGAGCCGCTATTTGGATTGACGCGCGTTGGAAAGGCTTCGGCGCAGTCTGTCGGGAAGCGCATCAGGTTGAAATATTGGGAGTTGACGGCCGTTCCGGGAAGGTTCATGGGTGTCTCAAAAACCACGGTACCTGTTGCCAAAGACACGCCCACCACAACATTGATGGCCGGGATTACCGCCGTAGATTTAGCCGCAAAATAATACACCCCGTTATTTGGATCAATGGTGGAGCTACCGTTGATGGAGTAAGTGTGGTAAGATATAGGTTGTTGCGAAATGCGAGTGGCCACACCTGTGTTCGGGTCAATTTTTCCTAAATAAAATTCGTTTGGAGCGGTGGTGTTCGCGCGAATGATGCCGTAAATGGTGGTGTCGGCACAGTTGTAGGTATAGTTGTCAAAGAACAGCCCTCCTTCTGGATAGGTAATCTCTTGATCAGAATACACCAAGCCTGTATAGATATCCAAACCGATAATGTGCCCAGAAAAAGAGTAGTAATAAACCATTTGATGCGGATCGATGGCATTGCCCTGAACCGTATACATTTCTCCTACAGATTGCGGAGAAATTTGAGTAATGACGCCTGTTGCTGGGTTGATCGATGACAAATACAGCTCACCATTCGCCTGACCAATGCCTGTTGAGGTAGAGATTCTCCCCAAACCATAAATGGTAGAATCGCTGGTATTGTAGCGGTAATTGTCAAAATAACTTGGCTGAATCGGGTTGGAAACGAGCACCTGCGCTGTTGTGAGGCCGGTGTTCAAATCGACCGATATCATTTCGGTCTGAGTTTCGTAATAATACGTCTGCGAATTCGGGTCAAGGGCCGCACCCGTTGCACTACTAATTGAAGACAAACTGTTTGGGCTTACTGCAATGATATCGCCAGTAGTGAGGTC
>JAIPCC010000010.1 GCA_021738405.1 Crocinitomicaceae bacterium
GTATAGACAAACCTAGACTTTTTTAGAATTTGAAGAACATAAAAAAAGCGTGCAAAACCTTGATTTTACACGCTTTTAGACTGTTTTAGACAATCTGTCTGCGGAGAGTGAGGGATTCGAACCCCCGGAACCTCGCGGTTCAACAGTTTTCAAGACTGCCGCAATCGACCACTCTGCCAACTCTCCGGAGCAAAAGTAGTAAAACTTCGGGTTTTGGCAAGGGTTTTATGAAGATTTGGTGAAGATTTTTTGAAATTAATTGAACTTCCAGGCTTCGTCTTGGCCGATGCCTTTGAAAATGAAGGGTTTGTATTTTTCGATGCGGGCGCTGCGCGTGGCGCTTTGTTTGGCGTCGTTGAAGTGGCGTAAATAGTTTTTCTGGCGGCCGGGTGTGAGGGCGCGAAAGGCAGTCTCGAACTCGGGTGAAGCATCGAATTGTGCTTGTAATTCTTCGGGAACAGGAAATTCGCTTGCGGGTTTGGGTTGCAGTTTGAGCCCCGCTTTTTCGACTTCTAGGGCTTCGAATAAATAAGAACGAATTTCGTCTTGCTTTTCGAGGATTTGAGCAAGGTTGGTGAAGCGCAACATACGAAAGGTTTGTGCGTTTTCGGACGGCGCCACAAGCATTTGGTGGGTATCGGCCAAAAGTGGGCCTTTGAAGAAAGAAAAGCCGCAGTTGTCTTTGAAGCTGAATAGTGCTGCTACGTTTTTGCCTTTGTAGCTGTAGCACGGAGCGCCCCACTTCATCGTTTCTTCTTCAAATACAGATAATGCGATGCTGCGCAGGGCTTGAATTTCAGCAGCGTAAACTCTTACGGTACAGGCATCGGTGGCAAATTTGGAGCAGCGACCACAGCCGTCTGTTAGGAAAACATCGATGGATTTTGTCATTTTCATGGATCAAAAATACAATTTCTGCTAGCTGTTGCAAAGGTCTTGGCTATATTTGCAGCATGAAATTAAAGCAGGTACCACTTGAACAACTCAATGCCTTGAACCCTGGCACACTCATGGAAGCACTTCAGATCTCCTACCTTGAAATTGGAGATGATTATGTGAAGGCAAGTATGCCTGTCAATGAGCGAACCAAGCAACCAATGGGGCTTTTGCATGGTGGTGCAAGCGCTGCTTTGATGGAAACCGTTGGATCTCTAGGATCTGTATTACTGACCGACCCACTCACCCATTATTCAGTTGGTTTGGATATTTCAGCAAATCATGTTGGTTCGGTGCGTGAAGGAATGGTTATTGCCACTGCTAAGCTGATCCATGCGGGGCGTAAAACGCATCTGTGGAATATTGAAGTGAGAGAAGCGCAAAGTGAGCGCCTGATCTGCCACGGCAAGCACACCGTTATGGTGCTCCCTAAAGAAGATTAAGATGCTGTATTTTCGCTTTCCAGGAGAAGAACTCCACAGCCTTGAAGGCGATTTTATTCAAACACAAGATATTGAAGGACATAGTTTTATAGTTACTGACTTCAAGCAAGAAAACAAATACTACTGGTCTGAAACTGCTCGGCCTCTAGCGCAGCAAACTACCCCGCCTTTTTGCATCGAAAAGACTGACTACCTCGTGCAAGCCACACAAGTAGTAAAGGATTTAGAGCGCGGTTTGGCCGATAAGATTGTGTTGTCTAGGGTGAAAAAAGCTACCCAAACACTCCCCGACCCTAAAGTACTATTTGAAAAGCTTTTACAGCAATATCCCAATGCGCTCGTTTATTATTTCCACGATACCAGCCTTGGTACCTGGATGGGTGCGAGCCCAGAAATTTTAATGGAGCGCACATCAACGCATTGGCGCACCATGGCACTCGCAGGAACGAAAGCAGCTGGCGAGGAGCGCGACTTCACGGCCAAAGAATACAACGAGCACGCCATGGTCACGGAGTTTATTGAAGGGCAGCTTCGGCAAATTCCGGGGGCAGCCGTTCAGGTTTCTGAACTTTCCACCTACAGCCCTGGGCCAGTGACGCACTTGTTACAAGAACTCAAATGGCAAATGCCACAAAGCGTGCTGCCGCTTTTGCTCAAACACCTCCACCCCACGCCTGCCGTTGCGGGCTTGCCTAAAAAAGTGGCGCAGCAATACCTCGACGTCATTGAAAGCCACGAGCGCAGGCTCTATACCGGCATTATTGGCAGAAGTATCGCTGGGGCTGAAAGACTGTATGTAAACCTGGGCTGCGCAGACGTTTGCGACCAGACCCTTTATTGTTATGTGGGCGGCGGATTTACGCCAGATTCAGTGCCCGAACTCGAATGGGAAGAAACCGAAAATAAAAGCCAAACTTTGTTAAGGCTGCTTTGATTTGCCGTAAATTTGCGTCATGCAAAGCTCAGACAAAGAACTGGTCCAATTTGTGGTGGCGGCCCTCGCCTATCACGGGATTCAAAAAGTTGTGTTGTCTCCGGGTTCTCGCAACGCGTCTTTTGCCATCGCTTTTGACGCGCATCCACAAATAGAAACACTTGTTGTTCACGACGAACGCGCGGCAGCTTTTATTGCTTTAGGTTGGGCCGAACAAACCCAAACACCTGTAGCCATTTGCTGTACCTCTGGGTCAGCTTGCCTCAATTATTATCCAGCGCTGGCAGAAGCTTTTTATCGCAATATTCCCATTTTAGCACTCACCGCAGACCGCCCTTCTAAATGGATCAATCAGGGCGACGGCCAAACCATTGTGCAAGCAGAAGTATTTAAAAATCACGCCCATGCTTATTTAGCATTCGATGAAGATTCCTTTGAAAACAATTCAGCGTCTAAGCGCGCTATTACTCATTTTTTAGGACATTTGTCTCAGGCTTGGAAAGGCCCTATTCACCTCAATATTGGCCTGAACGAACCGCTTTACGGGCTATCAGCGCTGCAAGCATTTGAATTCGAAGCGCAGCATCCACAAGCCACAAACCCTGTTTTACCCGATTTCACACAGATTGAGGGCAAAAAAATCATGGTATTGGTGGGGCAAATGGATCCGAATCCGCGTTTGGAGTACTTACTAGGTCAATTTGCTGAACTGAGCAATTTGGTGGTGCTCGTCGAGAACACCTCCAACCTGAAAAACGAATTGTTTAACCATTGCATAGACCGCAGTTTGAACGGTTTTGAGCAGCACGACCCCGCTTTTCAGCCCGAGGTCTTGATCAGTTTTGGCGGCGCAATTGTCTCCAAACGCATCAAAGCCTATCTGCGACAAATCCCTTTGGAAATCCACTGGCGCATTGCTCCTGACTTTCCCGAGATGAACACCTTTGGAACGCTCACGGCAACTTTACCTCTGGAACCAACGCAGTTCATAGAAGCTTTGCTCCAAAGTGATTTGTCTTTACAAACCCTCAATTACAAGGGCAAATGGAAGGCCATCGATTACATCGCCAAAGACAAACAAGTCGCTTTTGTAACTTCACAAACAACACTTTTCGATTACGATATTTTCAACTGCGTGCAAGAGCTCCTCAAAGGCCCCCTGCACTTGCACTTGGCCAATAGTTCTGTTGTGCGCTACGCGCAGTTGTTTGACCCGATTGCTCAGGTAATTTACCACAGCAACCGCGGCACCAGCGGCATAGATGGCTCTGTTTCTACAGCGGTTGGTGCAGCACTGGCCAGCCCAAGCGAACAGCATTTGCTCATCTGCGGCGACACCTCTTTTATCTACGACAGCAACGCACTCTGGACCTCCCCTTTTCCGCAGAACCTGAAAATCATCTTGATTCAAAACCACGGCGGCGGAAT
This sequence comes from Crocinitomicaceae bacterium, assembly GCA_021738405.1. Lineage (GTDB taxonomy): Bacteria > Bacteroidota > Bacteroidia > Flavobacteriales_D > Crocinitomicaceae > UBA952. The sequence goes on from JAIPCC010000010.1 coordinate 3,742, forward strand.
TTTTCAGATCATTCCAGGCCCAGCCAACTCACCGCTGCGCGCACAATATTTTGAAGCTACCCACCACAAATCACCTGGAAAAATAGCCGAAGGCTACGGTTTTGAAGTGCTGTATGTTTCGGATAAATTTAAACTAGAAGACAGCATCTCTACCTTTTTAGCGCATACAGACGGGCCTCAAATAATAGAAATCACAACTGCGCAAGACCAAAACGCGCAAGTATTGCAAGACTTTTTTAATTTCGTAAAAAAATAAACATGACCTCTTTAGTCGATTACCTTTCTATTTTAGGCACCTCCGTTGGGCTCACCTACCTTTTTATCCTGACGCTTCTCGAAATCGTTTTGGGTATCGACAACATCATCTTTATTTCAATCATTACCGACAACCTTCCAAAAAACAAGCAACGCAGCGCACGCCTCATTGGCTTGAGTTTGGCGCTCGTGATTCGCATTATCATGCTGAGCTTGGTTTCCTGGATCATGACCCTCGACCGCGAGCCTTTGTTTAGCGTAGCAGGTTATTCCTTTACGGCGCACAGCTTGGTATTGCTGATTGGCGGCTTGTTCTTGATCTATAAATCGGTTGGCGAAATGCATGCAAGTGTCAAAGGGGAAGCGCATGATGCCAAATCAAAAGCCTACGCAACTTTTTCAGCGGCAGTATTGCAAATTGTGATCATCGATTTCATTTTTAGTTTTGACTCCGTTATTTCAGCCATTGGCATGACCAACGACATCGCCCACGAAACCCACGGCAATCCGCTCGTCATCATCATCTTATCGGTCTTGATTTCCATGTTTGTCATGATGCTCTTTTCTGGCCCCATCAGCAAGTTCATCAATGAGCGCCCAACCATCAAAATGATTGCCCTTTCCTTCTTGGTTTCTATTGGTGTCATGCTCATCGCAGAAGGCTTTGGCGAACACATGCAGAAAGGCTACATCTACTTTGCCTTGGTATACGCCCTTATTGTCGAGATGCTCAATTTGCGCATGCGCAAAAACCAAAATAAATGAGCCCACAAGAGGCTGCAGCGCTGCTCAATATAGACCTGCAAGAAGACCTCGAAGAGCAAATTGAACAAGTCATCTTTGAGCTCAAGCAAAAAATCTACAGACAACTCGACCAGCTCTTGTTGTATCCAAAATGGTTCAAGGAATTAGATAAAATTGAGCGTGCTGCTCAAGTTTTAGCAATCAAATGGTGTCCATCAGCGCAACATTCAACTACGCTCCAAAGCTCCAAAATCGAAGTAATTGACACGCATTTACCCATGTTAGCGTTATTCAATCAGTACCAAGTTCTGCGCAACGCAATGGCACTCCAATTCCAACGCGCATTGGACCCTCAGTTCTTGGCCACTATTTTAAAGGAATGGAGCGAGGTGCAGAAACAATACCTCGCGTACTGGTCTAAATTAGAGCTTACTTTGGTGGAAAGCCAATTGACCGCGCAATTTGATCCGCAAGTGATCTTTTTGACACTACAAGAATTGAAAGAAAAAGGAGTGGTTTACCTACAGGATTTAAAAAACACCGAAATTCCGAAACAGCTGCAAGCTTACATTTCCTGGGCCCAAAAGCTTTGGTCTAGGCTACAAGCCAACTAAACTGCGCGCCAATTAAAGCTCGCCGCCGCCATCTCCAGCGCTTTGCTTGGCTTTGGAGATTTCAAGTTTGCCAAATTTATAGCTTGCCGATACATACACCCTGCGCGTGAGCCATTTGAATTCACCGGTTTGAACAATGCCTGGGCGGTCTACTTCAAAATAGAAGCCTTGGCGGTCAAAGATGTCGGTAACGCGGGTACCGATGCTCCAGTTGCCTTTGGCCAATTTCTTTTCAAAAGCCAAGTCAACTGGCCCTTTTCTTTGGGCTATTCCCTGAACCGTTACACGCGGCCCGTTGTAATTGACACTCAATTGTAGGGTTGCTGTTTTCTTCCAAAACTCATAAGACGTATTCCACTTCACGTTATGGTTGAAACCTTGGCGGTCTGGAAACTCAGCCATATTTGTTTTGTACCAAGTGTAGTTTCCGTTGTAGGAAATGGTGCTGCGCAAAGATGGACTTGGTTTGAACATCAGGATGAGCTCGGCACCCAAGGCTTTGGTTTGCGCGATATTCATGTAGGTAACTGCGCTCGTGTTGTCTGGGTAAAATTCTTTGAAGCGAGAGATGACGCCGTCAGATTGGCGAAAGAACAAAGCGCTAGAAACCGTCATTTTCTTTTTTTCGAGTGAATAAGCCAAATCAAAAGAGTGGATGTATTCGGGGCTCAGGTAAGGATTTCCGCGCTGTAAATTAAAAGGATCTGAATAATTGGTAAACGGATTGAGCTCGTTGGCAGAAGCCCTTTTGATGCGACGCGAATAACTCAAGCTCAGTTCTGACTTAGGTTTGAGCTCATAACGCACATGCGCCGAAGGGAAGAAATTGAAGTAATCGTTGACAATGCGGATGGTGTCGGAAATCAGGTTCGGGATCTGGTAGGCTTTTTCGGCACGTAAACCCGCCTGCAATTTAAAGCGCTTGACTTGCTTGCCCGCAACCCCATATACGCTGTACACTTGCTCTTTATAGCCGTAAAGGAAATTGGCGAGGGTGTCTTCTTGGTAAGTATTGAGGGTGTTGTTGAGCGTTTCCGAGTAAGTATCAACGAGCTGATCTCTTAAAATGGCTTTGACGCCCGCCTCGGTGCGCAAACCGAGATTTGGAAATAAATAGGTTAAGTCGGCCTGAGCGGTGGTGATGTTGTTTTTGTCTGTATTGAAAAGACGTTGGTCCAGAACAGGTATGTTAGAAGAGGTACTGTCGGTATTGAAGTAAGAATTGATGTAAAAACCCGCGATATCTTCTGTGCCCAGCGATTGGTTGACATCCAAAATGAGGTTGCCGCGCTCGTTTTTGAAGTCGTGCTTGTAATTGAGGTTGAGGTCTAAATTTTGGCGATCTGTGGGGTCATAAGAACTTCGGCTCCAGAGACTATCTATGGTTCCGGCTTCGTCGAGCTGCGCGTTCCAGAGTACGCCGGTTCGGTCGCGCTGGGTAAGCGAACCCGTAGCAACAAAACCGATGGTGTTGCGCAAATTGAGGTTGATGTCTGTGCCCACGCGAAAGGTCTGGCCGGCGTCGAGGTCGGTACCGGTGCGGTTTTGGTCTAGGATGAAAACGCCAGAACCGAGCTCTTGGCGGATGTCGTTGTAGTTGTTGCGATAGCCTTCTAAATAGCGCGCGTTGTAGGTACCAAAGACATTGATGTTGCCATTGCGGTAGCTAAGCGAAACACTGCCTTCACCCACATTGCCGCCGCGCAAGTCACCAGAAGCGAGGTTGGTAGAAACCAAACCGTTGAAGCCAAGTAGTTTGTTCTTTTTAAGGACGATATTGATGATGCCGGAGGTGCCGTCCGGATCGTATTTAGCCGACGGGTTGGTCACGATTTCTACACGCTCAATAGAATTGGCCGGCAAGGCATCTAAAAGGGTTTTGCCGTTTCCTCCGCTCATAGAGTTTGGGCGCCCATCAATTAATATGGTCACGCTGCCTTGCCCGCGCAGCAAAACACCACCATCTTGATCTACTTCGACCGACGGCAAGCGGTTGAGGATGTCGTTAGCTGAACCGCCATTGACGTTCAAATCTTCCGCAACATTATAGACTTTTTTATCTATGCCTGTTTCCATGACCTCTTTTTGACCGCGCACCACCACTTCTTTGGTTTCTTGGGTCTTAGGCTTTTGCATGCGCAGCGTTCCTAAATGCAGGTTGGCTTGAGTCGGCTTCAATTCAAAAGACTCAGTGATTTCATCTTCGTAAAGTGCAACAGAAAGTTTGAGGTAGTATTTGCCAGGGCTGGCGAGTAATTCAAATTTACCATCAGGATTGCTGAAGGAACCCTTCACAAAAACGGAATCTGGCAATTGAAAAAGTTTCAAGGAAACGTATTCTAAGGGCTTACTTTGCTCGTAACTAAGCACTTTTCCCGTGATGCTAATGAGGTTCTGCGCCGTTGAATTACCGAAAAAACCAAGTAAAAAAACGAGAAGGATGGAGAAAGGAGTGAAATCGCGTTGAAACATAGCGCAAAAATAAGCAATTCATTTGCTAAAATGATTTATATTTGCGTTTCTAAAAAACGGATTATGACAGAGCAATTCAGCTTCGAAGACCTTAAAAACAAATTCAACACCAACAAAAAATTCAAGTTGGGCACTTATTTAGTGGCTGGCATCATTGGTGTAGTAGTTCTTTATTTCTCTTACCGTCAGTTTATTTGGGGGCCTGCCAACGAAAAGTCTAACGACGGATGGTGGGTTGCACTCAACTACATCTCCAAAGACTCTACAGATCAAGCCATTCGCTTGCTAGAGCCTTACGTCAAAAACAACGACGGCAAAACCGGTGGCGAAATCGGCCAATACCTATTGGGCAAACAATACATGAAAAAAGGTAAATATGCTGCCGCCCTCAAAATGCTAGAAGACGTAAACCTTTCGGATACCTACGTTTCTACCATGAGCATTGGCCTTCAAGCCGACTGCTATAGCCAAATGAAGAAATACAACGAAGCGCTTGATTACTATGTACAAGCCGCCGATCGCGAAGACAACGAATTCACGACGCCAATGTATTTATTCAAAGCTGGTTTGGTTTGTGAGAAAAAACTCAACAAAAAAGCCGATGCCGCAGTACACTACCAACGCATCAAAGACGACTACCCGAACTACGCAAGTACCAAAACCATCGACCGCTACATCGCTCGATGCGCAACTAAATAAGTATTCTCATGGCTACAGCAGGTAAAAACCTCTCTGCCTTTGATCCAACAACATTAAGTAACTGTGCCGATTTTCGAATCGGCATTGTTGTTTCTGCTTGGAACGGGCACATCACCGAACGCTTATTAGAAGGCGCCATCAGCGCACTAGATGCCATTGGTCAGCGTCCAGCGCTCCGCACGATCATTGAGGTGCCAGGCGCTTTTGAACTCCCGCTTGGCGCACAAAAACTTTGTCAGCGCAACGACATCGATGGCGTTTTGGCAATAGGCGTCGTGATCCAAGGCGAAACCCGCCATTTTGACTTTGTCTGCAGTGGCGCCACCCAAGGGCTCATGGACGTCATGCTCAAGCACGACAAACCCGTCGGCTTCTGCTTGCTCACCGACAACACCGAACAACAATCCCTAGACCGCGCAGGCGGTATACACGGCAACAAAGGCACAGAAGCCATGGTTGCTGTTTTGCAAATGCTCCAACTCTCCCTATCATGACACTCATCAAATCTATTTCAGGAATCCGCGGCACTATCGGCGGTGCTGTAGACCAAGGCCTCACGCCTATTGACGCCGTTAAATTTGCCGCCGCTTACGGCACTTGGTTGCAACAACAATATCCTGGCCAACGCCTCAAAGTGGTCATTGGCCGCGACGCGCGCATTTCTGGCCCCATGATTGCCGCACTTGTACAGCAAACGCTTGTAGGCTTGGGCATAGACATCATCGACCTCGGTTTGTCAACAACACCAACAGTTGAAGTAGCGGTGCCCTTAGAAAACGCCCAGGGGGGTATTATCCTCACTGCCAGCCACAACCCTAAGCAATGGAACGCGCTCAAATTGCTCAATGCAAAAGGTGAATTCATTTCTGGAGCCGAAGGCGAGGCTTTGCTCCAAATTGCCGCTGACGAAGCCTTCTCTTTTGCCGAAGTAGACGACCTCGGCACCATCACACCCAACGACACCTATCTTGAAAAACATATTCAAGCCATTCTAGACCTCCCATTAGTAGACAGAGCTGCCATTGCTGCAGCCAATTTCAAAGTTGTTGTAGATGCCGTGAATTCTACCGGTGGTACCTTCGTGCCGGCTTTATTGCGCGCACTTGGTGTCAGTCAGATTGAAGAACTTTACTGCGAGCCCACTGGCCACTTCCCGCACAACCCCGAGCCATTGCCCGAACACCTCACCGAGCTTTCAGCGCGCGTCGTGGAAGGTAAAGCAGACCTCGGTATCACCGTTGACCCCGATGTAGACCGCCTGGCGCTGGTTTGCGAAGACGGCAGCATGTTCGGCGAAGAATACACTTTGGTGGCCGTTGCAGATTACGTCCTGACCCACACCCCTGGCCCAACGGTCTCGAACCTCTCCTCTACCCGTGCACTGCGCGACATCACCGAAGCACGCGCCTTGCGTTATGAAGCTGCAGCCGTTGGCGAAGTGAATGTAGTGGTCAAGATGAAAGAAATTGGCGCTGTTATTGGTGGCGAAGGCAACGGGGGCATCATCTACCCAGAACTCCACTATGGCCGCGATTCTTTGGTTGGCATCGCCTTGTTTTTGAGTCACCTCGCGCACCAAAAATGCAGCCTTACAGCCCTTCGTGCTAGCTACCCCAACTACGTCATTTCCAAAAACAAAATTGACCTTTTGCCCACTACAGATGTAGACAACATCTTGATTCAGATGGCAAAGCACTACGAAGCACATGAGGTAGACACCACCGACGGCGTTAAAATCTACATCGATAAAGAATGGGTGCATTTGCGCAAAAGCAATACCGAGCCTATTATTCGCATCTATGCAGAGTCTAAAGATGAGGCAGCTGCCAACAATTTAGCATTGCGTATCATGAACGAAATCAAGGCCTTGCAATAGTTAAATTCAACTATTACTTCAAGTCTTTATTCCAATCTTCTGTAATGATCGTATTTATCCTTAATGAAAAGGATGAGTTCCATTTCGGTAGCGGTCTTGATGAATTGTTCGTCGATATTGAGGAAGGTGATGAACGCATCGAATTCGGTATCTGACAGCTCAATGATGTCAAAAGCCACATAAAGCCTGAGTAGTTCTTGTACAATGCGGCGTTGGTCGTCTTTGTATTCTTGCTCGGCAATCCAGCGCTTGTTCTGTTCTTTTTTGGAGAAGGCCTGATAAAGGAAGGTAATTGGGCTTTGTAGCGCACTGACTCCGGTGACCGTTCGCGTTTCGCGCAAAGCGAGGTTTTCGCGTTCTTCTTTGATTTGCTCTAGTGTTTTGAGTGGCCTGACAATCACTTCTGGGGTTTCTTGCGGCAAACGCTCGATATAAGCCAAAACTTTTAATTGACAGTTTTCGTCTGGCTTCACTACAAATTGATAAACCGGATAACCTTTGGTGGAAAGCGCAATAAGGTCACCGGTGCTGGCATAAACAGAAAAATGACCGTTTGGCTGCCCAAAGACACCTCTACCCGTAGTTTTATTGACCACCATGAGGTTGTAGAAGTTTTGTAGGCGCAAGGTGTCGATGATTTTACCACTCACAAGGACTTGTTCACACTGCGCCCACGTTGAACTAGACAGCAAGAGCACAAAAAAGCAAAGCAGAAATTTTTTAGAGTGTTTCAAAGTACCAAGTAAAATCTAAAAATGGGCCAATTAACAAAAAGACGGGTAAGCCAACCAAAAGTAACCACGCCACCACAAGGATGATTTTAAAAAGCCTGCTGGCGTCGCGCGCAATCGGGACAGACAGTGCCGCATTGACATGACTGGCAATGACTTCCTGAGCTGCTTCGCCGTGAAGGACTTCAAGTTGCCCCAGCTTCGGATTGTGTGCCAATACAACTTGCTTGAGCTCGTGATAGGCCTGATCTGATAAATCTTCGTAGTTGAGTTCGTAGTTGATGTCTTGCGCATCGAGGTCTTGACGCAGGTGGTAGTTGCGCTGAAAACTGCGCACTTTAAATGACATTAAAAAACCGAAAGCAAAGAGTATCCAACTCTCAATGAGGTAACCAACGGTAATCATGAGCAGCGAAGAGAGCAGCGCAAATACCAATAGGAATAAATCGCGCTTTTGACGCACGAACAATTTGAATAACTGCCCTCCGTCGAGCGGATCTATCGGCAGCAGATTGATGACGTTTAAAAATAAGAATAGAAAACTGAGTTCGAGCAGCCAAGTTTGCTGGTAGTGGTTGGCTAGAAAAAGGGTCGTTAGCCCAAATACAACGCCCGGAAAAGGCCCCGCGGCGATCACTAAAAAACTTTCTTTTTGAGAGTAATGCTTCTTGCTGCCCTGCACAAACGCACCCATAAGTGGAATAAACAACATGCGCATGTCTTCGTATTTGAATTGCTTCATGAGCAGGTAATGGCCCAGTTCGTGTAAGAAAAGTACCGTTACCAAATAGAATACAAAATCGAGCTCGTCGGAGAAGATATAAAGGAAACTAAGGGCAAACAACAAAACAGAAAAAAGCGTCAGGCCCCAATTGCTCTGAACCTTGACCTTTTCGAGCACGGGTTTTGGCGCATACCAATCCGATGGGTTTTGGTTTTCCATGTGTTACATGCCTGGCATACCGCCCATGCCTTTGAGTTTGCTCATCATGCCCATCATGTTGCGTGGGTTGCTCATGAGTTTCATCATTTTGCGCATGTCTTCGAATTGCTTGAGCAATTTATTGATTTCTTGAATATTGGTACCGCTTCCTTTGGCGATGCGGTTCTTGCGCGTAGGATTGAGCAAACCAGGATTGGCTCTTTCTTTGGGCGTCATGGATAAAATAATGGCCTCAATGCCTTTGAAGGCGTCGTCTGGAATGTCGACATCTTTCATGGCTTTGCCCATACCTGGAATCATGCCCATGAGGTCCTTGACGTTGCCCATTTTTTTGATTTGCTGGAGCTGTGCTAAAAAGTCATTGAGATCGAATTGATCTTTCATGATTTTCTTTTGCAAGCGGCGGGCTTCTTCTTCGTTGAATTGTTCTTGTGCGCGCTCGACCAAAGAAACGACGTCGCCCATCCCGAGGATGCGGTCTGCCATTCTTTTGGGATAGAAGATATCCAAAGCATCCATTTTTTCGCCAGTACCGACGAATTTGATGGGCTTATTGACAACTGCTTTGATTGAAAGTGCTGCACCACCACGGGTATCTCCGTCGAGCTTAGTGAGTACTACCCCATCAAAATTGATGCGCTCATTGAAGGCTTTGGCGGTATTGACGGCATCTTGACCCGTCATGGAATCTACTACAAAAAGTGTTTCGGATGGTTGCAAGGCTTGCTTGAGCCCCGCGATTTCGTCCATCATTTGGGTATCGACAGCCAAACGACCTGCGGTATCGACCAAAACGACGTTGAATGCATTGCTCTTGGCATGGGCAATAGCTGCCTGAGCAATTGCTATTGGATTTTTTTCTTCTTTGTTGGAAAATACTTCAATGGAAAGCTGCTCGCCGAGTACGTGCAATTGGTCAATAGCCGCTGGGCGGTAGACGTCGCAGGCAACGAGCAATACTTTTTTGCCTTTTTTGTTTTGAAGGTAAGAACCGAGCTTACCCGTAAAGGTGGTTTTACCAGAACCTTGCAAACCGGACATCAGGATGACCGCTGGCGCACCTTTGAGGTTTATTTCCACCTCGTTGCCACCCATGAGCTCAATGAGTTCTTCGTGGCAAATTTTGATCATGAGTTGCCCAGGAGAGACGGCGTTTAGAACGTCTTTACCTAACGCTTTTTCTTTGACGGTATTGGTAAATTGCTTGGCTGTATTGAAGCTAACGTCGGCGTCTAGTAAGGCGCGGCGCACTTCTTTGAGCGTTTCCGCTACGTTAATTTCGGTGATTTGGCCTTGTCCTTTGAGGACTTTAAAGGCTCTTTCAAACTTATCGGTAAGATTCTCAAACATAATTCAAACGTGTCTCACAAAGATACACAGCAAATTTGAATTGGACTAAGAAAGCTCCATGGTAAGCGCGTGTTCGTCGATCATTTTTCGCAAATTGAGCAAAGCATAGCGCATTCTGCCTAAAGCGGTGTTGATACTCACGCCTTCAGACTCCGAAATCTCTTTGAAAGAACGCTCCTCAAACAAGCGCATGTAAATCATCTCGCGCTGGCTTTCCGGCAAGTGAGCCATCATGGCATGCAGTTGTTCGGCAATTTCCTCTGCAGTGGTGGTTTGCACAAAATTGGCGTCTTCACTGGCAATGCGATGAAAAATATTGTAATCTGCTGACCAAGAATGACGCTCGGAAATCATGCGGTGCTTGGCCACTTTTCTAAAATGGTCGATCACGAGGTTGTGTGCAATGCGCAAAACCCAAGGTAAAAACTTACCTTCTTCGTTATAGGCTCCTAATTTTAATTTCTGAATGACCTTAACGAAGGTCTCTTGAAAGAGGTCGTTGCTGAGTTCGGCGTCTTTCACTTTATTGTAAATGAACTTAAATATCGCTTCTTGGTGACGCGACAAGAGCTGTGCGAAGGCTTCTTCTTTACCGGCAACGTAAGATTGGATGAGCTGAGAATCGCTTAATTGAGATAAGATCATAGTTTACACTTTTGTGCTGAAGTTGATTTCGGCGGTTAAAGGTAAATTTGATCTATAGGCGACTTTTAGGGTTTAGTTCAGCGAATATATAGATTATTTGTGATCAAATAAAAAAAATCTACAAAAAAAAGTTTGCTTAATTTTGAGCACTAAAATTTAACAAATGCCTTCATTAGCTTCAAAAGCCATCGACATGCCTGCTTCGCCAATTCGCAAATTGGTTCCTTATGCGGAAGCCGCCAAAAAAGCGGGCAAAACAGTTTACCACCTCAATATCGGTCAGCCCGATATCCACACCCCAGACGCAGCACTCGAGGCCATTCACAACCTCGACCAGCAGGTACTCGAATACAGCCATTCTGCGGGCTTTGAATCTTACCGTCAAAAATTGGCGCTCAGCTATCAAAAACAAGGCATTCCAGTCCAAACAGAAGACATCATCATCACCACAGGTGGTTCAGAAGCGCTGATCTTCGGCCTCATGACCGCTTGCAACCCCGGTGACGAAGTCATTATTCCAGAACCATTTTATGCGAACTACAATGGCTTTGCGGTCATGGCTGGCGTCAAGGTTGTACCGGTTACTTCTCATATTGAAAATGGTTTTGCACTCCCACCGGTGGCGCAAATTGAAGCGCAAATTACGGCCAAAACCAAGGCGATCATTATTTGCAACCCTGGCAACCCAACTGGCTACCTCTACACCCAGCAAGAACTCGAGCAACTCCGAGACATCGTTCAAAAACACGACCTCTTCTTATTTGCCGACGAAGTTTACCGCGAGTTCTGTTACGACGGCGCCAAGCCCTACTCTACCATGAACCTCACAGGCATCGAGCAAAATGTAGTCATGATAGACTCCGTTTCTAAGCGCTACTCGATGTGTGGCGCCCGCATTGGCGCCCTGATTTCAAAAAATAAAGAATTCATGGCTGCTGCCCTGAAATTCGGTCAAGCGCGTTTGTCGCCGCCAACTGTAGATCAGATTGCCGCTGAAGCCGCTTTAGATACCCCACAAAGCTATTTTGATGAAGTAGTGGCGGAATACGTTGCGCGCCGCAATATTATGGTCGAGGGCCGCAATAGCATTCCGGGTGTTTTTTGCCCAAAACCGAGCGGTGCTTTTTATTGTGTAGCTCAATTCCCAGTTGCCAACGCAGAGCATTTTTGTCAGTGGTTATTGGAAGAATTCTCTTTCGAAGGACAAACCGTCATGATGGCGCCTGCAAACGGATTTTATGCCACACCAGGTGCTGGCTTGCAAGAAGCGCGTATTGCTTACGTTCTCGATCAAGCACACCTCAAAGCTGCCGTTGAATGCTTGCGCGTAGCCCTCGAGCAATACCCAGGTAAACTCAATTAAGCAACGAACCAAAGGCCGCACTAAAGTGTTCAACTGACATGAAACAATTTGAAGTACCCGCATTTTACCGCTCGCCTTTGCTTAGCAAAATCAAAGCACAGCGCAAGCTGGCCGATCCACGCAAAAAGGATTTCAGCCCATCCTCGCTTCAAATTGGCAAATTCACTTTCTTAATTGCGCGGCATTTCGGTTTTTGTTACGGTGTAGAAAACGCTATCGAGCGCAGCTACAAAGCCCTGCAAGAGAATCCTGGCAAGCGCATTTTCTTGCTCAGTCAAATGATTCACAACCCGGCGGTCAATGCAGACCTCACGGGTAACGGCATCCAATTTTTACAAGATACCCACGGCAAGCAACTCATTGCGTTTGACACGCTCACCCCAAACGACATCGTACTCATTCCGGCCTTCGGAACTACTTTAGAAATCGAACAACAACTCACCAGTTTAGGCCTCGATATCCAAACCTACAACACCACTTGCCCCTTTGTAGAAAAAGTCTGGAACCGCTCAGAAAAACTTGGTGAAACCCAGCACACTATTATTATTCACGGCAAGCACGACCACGAAGAAACGCGTGCCACTTTTTCACATGCGGTTGCCAATGGCCCTGCGCTCATTGTCAAAGACATGAAAGAAGCGCAAGTGCTTGGCGCCTACATTTTAGGTCAAAAATCTGCAGCCGAATTGCTAGACTTTTTTGTAGGCAAAACGAGTGAAGGTTTTGAGCCTGAAATCCATTTGTCTAAAATTGGCGTGGTGAATCAGACCACTATGTTGGCTACTGAAACCCAAGCCATCACAGATTATTTGAGAAGTTGCTACATCCAATTGCACGGTGAAGAAAACATCAAAACCTACATGGCCGACACCCGAGACACACTCTGCTATGCCACCAATGACAACCAAGCTGCAACGCTCGGTCTGCTCGAACAAGCAGCAGATCTCGCTGTTGTGGTAGGTGGCTACAATAGTTCCAACACCAGTCATTTAGCAGAATTACTCGAGCAAAAGTTCCCAACCTACTACATTAAAGACGCTTCTGAAATCCAAGACAACGGCCTGCATCATTTCGATTACCATCACAAAGAAATGAAATTGACCGAGCGCTTTCTGCCAGACCGCGACCAACTTCAAATTGTGCTCACCTCAGGTGCTTCTTGCCCAGACAGTATTGTTGAGGAGGTCATGATGAAAATACTTTCTACGCAATACACACAAACAGAATTGGAGGGCTTGCTTTCTAATCTTGCATAAATTTCAACCATGAAAATTTACACCAAAAAAGGAGATCAAGGCAGTACTGGCCTCATTGGCGGCACGCGCGTATCCAAAGGAGATGTACGCATAGAAGCTTACGGCACCGTAGATGAACTCAATTCGTATATCGGCCTGATCAGTACCTTAGACATCAATTTGCTGTACGTTGCGCAACTCCAAGAGATTCAAGATCGTCTTTTCACGATTGGCTCCCATTTAGCCGCCGACCCCGAGAAATCTAAAATGCAATTACCTGATCTTCTTGAAAGTGACGTCGAGAAACTCGAACACTGGATGGATGTCATGGATGAAGCCTTGCCGCCCCTCACCGCTTTTATTTTGCCAGGTGGTCATGCCATTAGTGCCCATACGCACGTGGCGCGTTGCATTTGCCGCAGAGCAGAGCGCATGGCCGTCACGCTAGACGAACTTGAAGGTGTTGAAGCCCTGGTACTCACCTACCTCAACAGACTCAGCGATTACCTATTCGTATTATCTAGGAAATTCAGTTTAGATAACGGTGTTCAAGAACACACCTGGACACCTCGACATTAAATTTTTGCGAGTTTTTTTGTTTGGTACTTGGAATTTTGGAAATAAAAATTACTTTTGCCAAAAATTAAACCTAAATATTTAGCTCATGTACTGGACACTGGAACTTGCCTCCTACCTTGAAGATGCACCGTGGCCTGCCACTAAAGAAGAACTCATCGATTTTGCCATTCGTACCGGCGCACCTCTTGAGGTTGTAGAAAATCTACAAGATCTCGAAGACGAAGGCGATATGTATGAAAGTATCGAAGAAATATGGCCCGACTATCCATCTAGAGAAGATTTTCTTTTCAACGAAGATGAATACTAAACGTTGAATAGCAATTTTTAAATCCTGCCTCGGCAGGATTTTTTTTACCTCAATAAGTGCACAAAGCCAAGGATTTGCTGCACTTCTCCTTTATTGATTTCTTGGTATTCAAGCAGGTAGTTGTAGACGCCATCTGGGCAATCGGTGCCGTCGGCCATTGCGCCATCCCAGTAGGCCAGCGGATCTTGGCTCACAAAGATTTCTTCTCCCCAACGATTGAAAATGGTGAGGCTGTAATTTTTGGGCGTAAAACCTGTTGAGAACACCGGAAAAAAGGTGTTGTTGAATGCCTGGCCGTCGGGTGTAAATGAATTGGGGATATAGACAGCAATGTTATTCATGACCGTAGCAATCAGGGTCAGGGAATCCGTACAACCGATATCAGTGGAGCTTACCAGCTGAATACTGTAAGTGCCGTCGACAAAAGGCAAAGTATAAGCAAATGAACTTGCGGCGTTTTCAAAAGTACTGCCATTGATGGTCCAGTTATGGTTTAAATTACCCGGCGTAACATTGTATACCGTAATGGTTGGGTCGTCTATCTCCACCTGATCTGGATTGATGTAAAAATTAGGCGTCGGAATCGGGTCTATTTGAACGGTGGCTTGCACAGGTGCAGACGAACAACCATTTGCATCGGTTCCGAAGACCAAATAATTTGTGGTTTGACCCGGGCAAACCGTTAGGCTGCCATTCGTATTTTGAGCGACATCCCAGAAATAATTCAGCGCACCGCTTGGCACGAGCGTAACGCAGGTATTGGCGCATACAAATGTATCTGCAACGCTAACCACAGGCAGCGCCCATTCGTTTAAGGTCAAGACAACCATTGAATCGCAACCGTTTTGATTGTTCAAATGAACGGTGTAAACTCCTGGGCTATCTATACTTAAACCATTGAAGGAAAGTATAGAATCGGCACAAATGGTCATCGAGACATAACTGGTGTCGGCTTCCATATTGACCGTTAGGAACACCAAAGAATCGCAGCCAAACTGGTTGCTAAGTGTGGCTTGATAGGTGCCCGCCGAACTGATCGACTGACCGAAAAACGAATAAGTTGAGCCAATACATAAACTCATGTTGCTTGCCGATGTATCGGGTTGCAGTATAGAAACAGCGATTACATCTTGTGCGATACAACCTAAGTTATCCTGCACATTGAGCACATAGCTTCCTGCATTTTGCACGTAAATGGCAGCGGTTGTAGCCCCCGTTGACCACAAATAAGTACCTGTAGAACCCGTAGGTTGCAAAAGAGAAGAATCGCCGAGGCAATGCGAGAGGTCCGGACCGAGGTCAAGAACGGGTTGCTGCACAGTAACCACTATAGAATCTCGGGCCAAACCGCAGCCGCTCGGTACGTCGAGCCAATAAGTGCCCGCCGCATTGATGGTAATGCTAGCCGTGGTGGCACCATTGCTCCAGGTGTAGGCAGTGTAGGTAGAATCTGGCTGCAAGGTAATTGCAGTGCCCGCACAGATGAGGGTGTCTTGACCTAAATTTGGCGGTGTGCCTGGTGTTGGCGGTGCATAGTTATACACTAAAATACCTGGAGCGCCTGCCTGAGCCCCAAAACTAGAGCCTGCACACGCTGGCCCCGTATGCAGAACTGAACCAGGATTGCCTCCAGTAACCACAGGTGTTACATTTGCGGGCAGCGCTGCTTGTTGAAAAACGATGGCACCGGCCCCGCCTCCACCACCAGGGCCATGACAAGCAGAAGCCCATAATGTATTGAATATATTCCCGCCATTTCCTCCTTTGATATCAATAGTCAAATTTGAACTGATGTTTTGCGTCAGTAAGTAAACACAACCACCTGCGCCTCCTCCTCCTGCGCCTTCAGAATCGGTGTTTCCGATAACATTTGCGCCACTCGCAATGATTTGTTGGTTGTTGCCAATAACTGTTGGGGTAACGATAAATACAATGCCGCCGCCATTAGATCCTGCAGTAGCATTGAGGCCGTTGTCTTTATAGCCGCCACCACCGCCACCGCCCAAATACGCTCTGAAGGTACCATAGGCCATCGCATAGCCACCCATACCAAATGCAGTGTTTACAGGGCAAGAACCAGAGAACTGATTCCCCCCGCGGCCGCCAGCGCCACCGTTTGAACCACCACCTGCACCCGGGTTACCCGAATTGGCACCGCCCCCACCGTTGGCGAGAGGTGCTCTGTTGCCATCTAAATTGAGCGGTGCCAGCGCAATGCCTTCTCCTTTTTTGCCTGCATTGGCACCAGAACTTGCAAAATTGGGATCATTGCACATGAACCAACCGGTTGTCACTGAGCCGCCTACAAAACCTTTGCCGCTGACATCTATGCTGTTGTTAAAAGTTAGGCTCGTGGTGGCTTCAATAGCTACTACCCCACCCGTGCTGCCGTTCCAAGGGCTCGCCGTCACTACAGCGTTGATAGTGGCCTGATTGTAAACGGGCACGCGGATCAGTTGTATTTTTCCAGAAACCACAAACGGTTTGCATAAGTTACTTACAAAAGTGATGATATTACCACTGATGCTGGCAATGTTGGTGAATTCAAAGTTACCCGCAGAGCCCAAGGCCACAATTTGCCCAAAACTAGCGGTATTGGTTTGGTTTATGGTCGCCCCTTTCATTTGGATCAGCAGCACCCGATCGCCGACAGCAAAACCCGCAGCACTGCTTACAGTGACGCTGTTTGTTGTCATGTTGGTAACAGCTGTATAAATATTGACGATGCCGCCGATAGATTGTGCGTTTAATCTCGATTGAAACGCGAGCAAGAACAGTACTGAAATGATTTGAATGTATACGCGTTGACTATTCTTTGACATGAGAAAATGTTTGTAATTTCTTCGATATCAAAGATAAGCAATCATAGGTAAATCGTTCCAAAAACGACGGAGATTTACCTTAATAGCGAGACATGCCCACTGACGCGGATCATTTCATCGGTATTGAGGGTCTTGAAATCGATGACGTAAGTGTAGGTGCCTTCTGGTGCAGCGTAAATATCAATTTTGCCATCCCAGCCCGCATTCGCATCATAGGACTCAAACACAGGTTCTCCCCATCTATTGAAAATGGTCATGTGGAAATTTTGAGGGTCAAAACCAGAGGTAAATACGGGCGTAAAGAGGTTGTTGAGGGCATCTCCATCAGGCGTAAATGTGTTGGGAAGGTAATAAATGATGCCTCCTTTGATTTGAATTTGAACCTGACTTTCAGCGGTACAGCCTTCCGCACTGACAACATTTAAGGTAACGGTATAGTTTTGATCCTCTACAAATGGATACGTATAATCGAATTCATTCTGACTGTTTTCAGTTGTTGTACCATCTCCGAAATCCCAAGTGCTGATTGCTGCATTCTGGGCATTTGAAGTGAAATTCACAGTCGGATTGTCACTGGTCAGTATGGTAGGGCTAGCGGTAAAATCTGCTGACGGTTGTGGGTAAACCGTTACAGTTGTTTGGGCAGAATCGAGGCAATTGTGTTGATTGGCCCCCACTACCATGTAGGTTGTTGTAGTGGCTGGCGTTACGGTATTGGTGCTTGCAGTCAGTTGTGGGTCGTTCCAAAGATAATTGAGCGCGCCAGACACCGTAAATTGCGCAGCAAAACCTGGGCATATACCTTGATCAGGTGTAATCTGTAGCTGTGGAGCCGGATTGACTATGATTGCAAGCGCTGTGCTGTCTTGGCAGCCTTCCGGAGAAGTTCCAATCACTTGATAAGTGCCCGAAAGTGGTAAAATAAGCGTTTGCGCGGCATTGCCATTTGAAATAGCAAGTGGTCCGCTCCAAGTCAAGGAAGTAGCGCCAGTGGCGGAGAGTTGTAAGGTGTCGTAAGCACAGAGCGTGGTTTGGTTGGCAGCAAGTGTCATGACGGGTAAGGGCGCAACGGTAATGGTGAGGTTCTCGGTGTGGGTACACAGGAAGTTATCTACAGCCGTAACCACATAAGAAATAGTTTGTTGTGGTGTGATATTTAAAGCAGGACTTACCGTTGGAATAGTGGTATTTTGCGCAAGCCATCCGTAGCTTACATTACTGAAATTACTTTGCGGAACCAAAGAGGCCTGCCCTCCAAAGCAAATGAGTGTGTCGTTGAGCGCGAAAACAGGTTCTTGAGAAATGGAGATATTGATGGTGATCAGGGAATCACAACCGGTTGTGGTCAGGGAGGAATCAATGTAAATACCTGTTTGGCTGTAACTCTGGCCATTCAATACAAACGGACCACCATTGCAAAGTGTATCGGCAACCTGAATTTGATAGCTTGGCAAGACAGTGACATCTACCTGATCTGTTGTGGTGCAACCTAAAGCACTGGTATTATCGGTAACGGTTAGCGTATAAGTTTGCACGATGGGCCACCCTGTATTGACATTACTCAAGACAACAGTCGGATTCGCAACGTTGGTAGCACTCAAGCCCGTTGCCGGAGACCAACTATAGTTGAGGCCTGCTTGCGCGCCCAAACCTAAATTACCTGTTTCACCAGAACATACGGAAATATTTTGTCCGGCATTGGCCGCAGGCGTATTGCCAATCGTGAGATTGAGCGTCACAATTGAATCACAACCGTGTATGGAAGCCAACGTATCGAGATAAGTACCTGACTGCGTGAGTTGTTGACCATTGAAAGTATACTGACCCGAACAAGTGGTTTGGTTGATGGTTTGCGCAAATTGCGGCTGGATGGTCACGACGATTTGATCGGTTGTGGGGCACATTCCGGGAGAATTGGCCATGGTAGTGGTGACCGTATAGGTTTGAGTGATCGGCGCGCCAGTTGTGTTGGGCAAAGTTACGGTTGGGTTCGCTACATTGGTTGCGGATAAGCCTGTTGCAGGCGACCAACTATAGCTGTTGTTCGGATTGGAAGCAGCGCCGATTGTGACGGGCGTATTGGAACAAGTCGTGACGTCTACCCCAGCGTTGGATTGCGCCTGATTGGTGTAGATGATGACGTTTCGGATAGAGTGCTGGTCGTAAAGCGCACCGGTACTTGCGGTAAAACCGACGTAGCCAGTGTAGTTGATTGTGAAATTGGTGGTGAGCAGCGGCACATTATTGACAAAAACGGTAATGACGCCGTTGTTGTAAGTGATTTTGACGGGCTGGTAATTGGCGTTTCTTAAATAATTCAGGGAGCCTCCTGAGTTCTGAATTTTTGGTGTGGCTGGCAAGCATTCGTTGTACCCTACTCCTGTAAAAATTTGAATTTCAGGATTGGTACCGCCTTGACTACAGTTGTCATAGGTATCAATCGCGACCTTGAGCCCATTTGCCGAAGCGGGAATACCAAGGCCCGCGCCCATCACAAAACCTGTTGGTGGTACCGGAATAAAACAAAAAGCCAAACCATCGGCTGCGTTTCCGCCCCAAATGCGGTATTCAAATTCAACCGTCCACTGCTGGCAAATAGTAATATTGAGCGGCGTATTGTAAAAAATACTGCCCGATTGGGTAGGCGTTGAATTGGTTAAAATGAGTTCGTTCGGAAAATTGTCTACATCACCTGGCGTATCGCCGACGGTAGCGTTTCCGTTGGTACTCCAGCCTGTGGTGATCATGTTTGGAGAGCCTGTGAGCTGTCCGAATACAAAGGTTTGTGCTTGTAAATCATTTAGAATGAAGGCACAAGCAACAATAACATATAAAAAATAAACTCTCATTGGCTTCAAAACGTTATAAACAAAGATAGGTTGCTAAATTTAAATATTTTAATTGCTTTTTATTTCCACTTAGTGTAAATTTGACACATACTAAACTCAATCGGCATGAAAGCCCAAACTAAACACACTACCCACCAAGAACGATTTCAACCTTTCAATATTGTTGTATTTGGTGGCGACGGCGACCTCTCGATCCGCAAAATCTTACCCGCTATATTTCATCGCGACCTCGATGGGCAGCTCAATATTGCCTATAATGTCATCGCCATCACCCGCAAAGATCCGGATGTCAAAGCATTTCAAGAACGCCTCATTCCTTTTTTAGAAGTGAGCGACCACCACAAATACAGCAGAGAAGAAATCGAGAAATTCCTCAATAAACTCGTCTTGATCAAAGCCGAAAATCCAAACCCTGAGGCTTACACCGAACTCAAAGCTTATCTAGAAAAATATCCGGAAAGACAAAATATTTATTACTATTCCACGCCTTCATCTGCCTTTGGCCCTATTACGCAAACCTTAAAAACCTGCGGATTGGTCAATCAAAGTAGTAAGGTGGTACTCGAAAAACCCCTCGGACACTCTTTGGCTTCATCTAACGCCATCAATGCCGAAATTACGCTAGCCTTCGAGGAGCATCAAATCTACCGCATCGACCACTACCTCGGAAAAGAAACCGTTCAAAACCTAATGGTCTTGCGCTTTGCCAACAACCTCTTTGAGCGCGCTTGGAATGCCGAGAACATCGAAAGCGTACAAATTACCGTTGCCGAAAGCCTTGGTGTGGAAAAACGCGCATCGTATTACGACCAATCGGGTGCCCTACTCGACATGATCCAAAATCACCTCCTGCAACTACTTTGCTTGGTGGCCATGGAACCGCCGGTTGCACTAGAAGCCGATGAAGTGCGCAACGAAAAACTCAAGGTCCTCAAGGCACTCAGACCACTGACTAAGAAAAACATCGAACAGGACACCGTCAAAGGACAATACACCAGAGGAATTTCCAATGGTGGTCAGGTCAACAGCTATTTAGAAGACATCGAAAAATACGAATCCAAAACAGAAACGTTCGTCGCCATCAAAACCTACGTAGACAACTGGCGTTGGAAAGGCGTTCCGTTCATGCTGCGCACAGGTAAGCGCATGATCAAGCGCTACTCGGAAATCGTCATCAACTTTAGAGAGGTCAAGCACAACATCTTTCCTTCAAAAGAAAAACTCAACAACAACAAGCTCATCATTCGCTTGCAACCAGAAGAGCGCATTGAACTCATTCAAATGACCAAAATTCCTGGCCCTGGAGGTTATCGCTACAAGCCAATTGCACTCAAACTCGACTACAACGACTCTTTCAAAGAACGCTTCCCAGAAGCTTACGAGCGCCTCATTGTAGATGTCATTCGAGGTAACCAAACGCTCTTCATGCGCCAAGACGAACTTCAAGCCGCCTGGACCTGGATTGAATCCGTAACCAGCAGCTGGAAAGCCGCAGGCATGACCAACGTGCTTTATGAAGCAGGTACTTGGGGCCCCGGAGACGACATCCTAAACGAAGACGAATCATGGATCACCAAAACCTGGAGAGAATGATCGAATTTGAATCAAAAGCTGCGCTTGAACAAGCACTAGTCCTAGCAATTGCCGCTGCGCTGAAAGACGCCATCGCGGCAAAAGGCGAGGCCACACTTTTACTCTCTGGAGGCTCAACGCCCAGCGGCGTGTACGCACTTTTGTCACAAGCAGAACTTCCTTGGGAGCAAGTGAAAGTTGGGCTTGTAGACGAGCGTTTTGTGAGCCACTCCAGCCCATTTTCGAATTTCAAATTAATTGGAGAAACACTACTCCAAAACAAGGCTAAAGCAGCCACTTTAGTGTCAATGGTCAGTGATGAAAGTGATTACGAAGGAAATCTTCTACAAATTGAAGACGCATACCGTATTTTTACGGACACCGACGTCTGCCTGCTCGGTATGGGACCCGACGGACACACCGCTTCTATCTTTCCCAACGATGCCGCTTCAGCCGCTGCAAATACAGCCACAAACTGTTTGCTTTCCAACACCAATGCACCCGCTGAGCCAACCCAACGCATCACCTGCAACGGGCCGCTTTTGCGCCGCAGCAAGCACCTGTTTTTAATGATCACCGGAACCCAGAAAAAAGAAATCTTGGCCCAAAGTGAGCAACTGCAATTGCCCATTGCCGCTTTTCAAACAGCCCTCACCGAGACCTACTATACATCAGCATCATGATACACCCAGCCATTGCCAGCATAACTGAACGCATCGTTCAACGAAGCCAAACCACCAGAAAAGCATATCTCGCTCAAATAGAAGAAGCCTACTTAGAAGGTGTGCACCGAAGCACGCTGCAATGCGGCAATTTAGCACATGGTTTTGCGGCTTGCAACCAGCACGACAAAGCGGCACTGGCGACAGACATCATTCCCAACCTCGGTATTATTACCGCCTACAACGATATGTTGTCGGCACATCAAGTGTATGAAGAGTATCCAAAAGCAATTAAACTATACGCCAATGCATACGGTGCAGTAGCGCAAGTTGCAGGTGCTGTTCCAGCCATGTGCGACGGCGTTACGCAAGGGCAGTCTGGAATGGAGCTCTCGTTGTACAGCCGAGATGTCATTGCGTTGTCTTCAGCAATTGGGCTCTCTCACAACATGTTCGATGCCGCACTTTATTTAGGAATCTGCGACAAAATTGTACCTGGCCTGCTCATGAGCGCCTTGCGCTTTGGCCACTTACCTGCGGTTTTTATGCCTGGAGGGCCTATGCCTAGCGGGATTAGCAACGAAGAAAAATCAGCGATACGCCAAGCTTATGCAGAAGGTAAAATTGGCCGCGAAGAACTCCTCAAAGGCGAGTCGGATTCCTACCACTCCCCAGGAACTTGTACTTTTTACGGCACCGCCAATAGCAACCAAATGCTCATGGAAATCATGGGGCTACACCTACCCGGCTCTAGCTTCGTGAATCCGAATACGCAGCTGCGCGACTTACTCAACAAAGAAGCCGTACGCGTAGCGATAGAAAATGTCAAAATCGGCAAAAGCCGCAGCCTTGCCAATTTATTCGATGAAAAAACGGTAGTCAACGGCATCATTGGCTTGTTAGCCACGGGCGGTTCTACCAATCACACCATTCACCTCATTGCCATTGCACGTGCGGCAGGCATCATCATCAACTGGGACGACATGTCGGACTTATCGGCTATTGTTCCGCTGATCACCCGCATGTATCCAAATGGCGCCGCTGATGTCAATCATTTTCATGCTGCAGGCGGAATGAGCTTTGTGATCCGCACACTTCTCGAGCAGCACTTGCTACACGAAGACGTGCAAACCATTATCGGAAAAGGCCTAAGCGCATACACGCAAGAGCCAAAAATCAAAGATGGCGCATTGGTTTGGGAAGAAGGCGCACGCACCTCACTGAATTTAAATATCATCCGCCCAGCAAGTGAGCCGTTTACACTAGACGGTGGTATCAAACTATTGAAAGGCAACTTAGGGCGCGCTGTCATTAAAACGGCAGCTGTGGCTCCGGAGCACCGCATTGTTGAGGCTCCAGCCATTGTTTTTCACCAACAAACAGACCTCATTGCTTCTTTCAAGCGCGGCGAGCTCGATCAGGATTTCATTGCAGTAGTACCTTTTCAAGGCCCTAAGTTCAATGGCATGCCCGAATTGCACAGCCTCACCCCTACGCTCACCATTCTTCAAAAGAAAGGCTACAAAGTGGGCCTCGTGACCGACGGACGCATGTCGGGCGCATCCGGGAAAGTTCCAGCGGCAATCCACCTCACGCCAGAAGCGTATGACGGTGGCCTCATCAGTAAAATACAAACCGGCGACCTCTTGCGCTTAGACAGTGAAAATGGTATTATAGAAGTGCTCAATGAAGCAAGTGTTGTAGCGCGTGCTGAAGTTCAAAAAGACAACACCCAATTTGGATTTGGTCGCGAATTATTTGCCAAGCTGCGTGCAGGCGTCAGCATGAGTGAAGAAGGTGCTTCGTTTATCGTCTAGCCACCACTGACGCGAGTACGGATAGCACAAGCGCACCCAAAACAATCATGAGCGACACACTCGCCTCTATGTGATAAAACGGCGCCACGAGCATCTTGAGGCCAATAAAGCTTAAGATAAACGCCAAGCCGTATTTGAGCTTAGAGAACATATGAATGGAGTTCGCGAGCAAGAAATACATCGAGCGCAAGCCGAGCACTGCAAAAATATTAGAGGTATACAAAATCAGTGGGTCGTTGGGCGCAATGGCAAAGATGGCTGGAATAGAATCAATGGCGAAAATAAGATCGGTCGTCTCGATGACCATGAGTACCAAAAATAATTTGGTGGCGATGTGCTTACTGCCTCTTTTGATGAAAAAGCGGTCGTCGTGGTAGTTTTTGGTTACTGGAAATACCTTTCTGAGCAAACGTGCACCAAGGCTTTTATTGAAATCCTTTTGGTCGTCGTCTTCTGAATCGAGTAAAGATTTGATACCCGCATAAACCAAGAAGGCTCCAAAAATAGTCAGGATGAGGTTCGGACGGAAGAAATAACCCGGCAAGGCATGTGCACCTTGTTCAAGACTGAACTGATAGCCAAACAACTCAAAAGCAGGCAAGTACGTAAGTTTGATCAGGCCTATACCAGAGAAGATAAAAATACCCCTGAAAATGAGCGCACCGATAATGCCCCAAAAGAGCACACGGTGCTGAAGTTTGCCTTCAAGCTTGAAAAACTTGAATACCAAAATGAAGACAAACATGTTGTCTACGGACAGCGCTTCTTCTATCCAATAAGCCGATTGGTATTCGGCGAACTTAGCGAAGCCCATTTGCCACCACACCAACGCACTGAATCCCATAGATAAGCCAATCCAAATGAGCGTCCAGCGCAGGGCTTCTTTGTTGGAGATTTGATGCGCCTTTTTATTGACCAATCCTAAATCGATCAGGAGCATGGTAAAAATAACGACCACAAAAATGGCAAGCAACCAAGGATTAAATGACATGTCAAAAAGTTTCTGCAAAATTAAAAAGAAAGCCACATGAATTTCATGTGGCTTTCAACAATAAGTAAAAAGGTTGGCTTATTTTTTCTCGAGCAAATAAGAGACCGCATTTGCTGCATTGACGAAGCCGCCAGTGATGCAGAGGTCTTTCATTTTTGCTTTCTCTCCGTTAGGAGCCACAACGGTCTTTTTGTAAGTGGCCGTAGTTGCCATCAAGACTTCGCGGACTTCAGCAGCACTCAATTCAGGGAAATAACTTCTGATGAGCGCCGCCACACCTGCAGTTGCAGGACAAGCCATAGAGGTACCGCTTGCGTTACCGTAGTTGTAATCGGGAACTGTAGAGTAGATGTCTACGCCTGGCGCAAAGAAGTCTACGGTTGTAGCGCCGTAGTTTGAGAAATCGGCGAGGATGGTTTTGCCGCTTTTTGAGCTGCTGCTCGCCCCTACTTCGATCCAGTTTGGAGCTGTTGTTTTGTTGTTCAGTAGACGCGTTGGGTAAGAATCTTCAACATCTTTGTTTTTGGCGTCGTTACCTGCTGCGTGCACGAGTAATACGTCTTTGCTGCGCGCGTATTCGATGGCTGCGTCAACGTAGTCTTTGTTGGGCGTCCAGTATTTACCAAATGACATATTGATCACTTTAGCACCGTTGTCTACCGCGTAAATAATGGCGTTTGCAACGTCTTTGTCGCGCTCGTCTCCGTCTGGAACCGCACGCAAGACCATGATGCGCACGTTGTCGGCAACGCCATCAATTCCCATTCCGTTGTTGCGAGTAGCGGCAATGATACCCGATACGTGCGTACCGTGAAATGCGTCTGGGCCTTCATAGCGGTTGCAACCGTAAATTTTGCTTGAGAAGTCGTTCGGATTGTCGCCAACAATTGTTGTGCGGATAGAATCTGCGTCTAACTTAGATAAGTCAAGTGCACTTTGCATTGATTTGAGTGCGCCGTCGATTTCTGTAGTGAGTTGCTCTGCTGGAATCATGACGAGAAGGGCCTTCATGCGGTTTTGAATGCGCTTGTCGGTTTCTGTCTCTGGCGTAAAAGCAGCATTGGTTTCTTTCGAAAAAGGTACACCAGCTTGTTTTTCGACGCGCTGCATGTAGTCTGCGAGCAACTTGACGTTTTTAACAGAAGCTTCTTTGTCTGCCATTTCTTTCTCGAAGGCAATTTTGATTTTTTCATAGGTTGCAAAACGCGCAAGCTCTGAGCTTGAAATGTTTTCAACTTTTTTTCCTTTGAAATATTCAGATTCCATGCGGTACATGCGCGCAAGCTCCAATGCTTCTTTGTCGATGTCTTCGGTAGGGCCACCTAAGAAAGACCAACCGTTGATGTCGTCGATGTAACCATTTTTGTCGTCGTCAATGCCGTTGTTCGGAATTTCGTCTTCGTTGATCCAGATGACGTCTTTGAGATCTGGGTGATCGGTTTCTACGCCAGAATCGATGACGGCAACAATAACTGTTGTGGATTTTTTACCTGCGGCAGTGAGCATTTCGTAAGCCTTGGTGGCACCTGTTCCGTAAACGCCATCGGCTTTAGGATCTTTGAGGTACCAATTGAGGTTTTCTGGGCCTTCTGTCTCGCTTTTTTGTGCAAACGACACCATAGAAAGGCCGACGAAAGTGCATAAAATGAAGTTTTTTGTCATGAGTTATTTAGTTTGAGAAAACGAAAATACATTTTATTTTCAGCAGACGAAAATCTTGTTGAAAAGTTACTTTGTGGAGAAAACGTTCAAAACAATGTAGCGCTGGTTACAAATTAAGACCAAACAAAGCATTAATTTTGTTCAAAACAAACATCATGAGTCAAATCGAACGCATTTCTTGCCTTATTATAGGTTCGGGCCCAGCGGGCTACACAGCAGCAATTTACGCCGCTAGAGCAGACATGAAACCCGTCATGTATCAAGGCATGCAGCCTGGAGGGCAGCTAACTACTACCAACGAAGTAGAAAATTTTCCGGGTTACCCAGATGGCATCACAGGCCCCGACATGATGCTCCAATTAGAAGCACAAGCCAAGCGTTTTGACACAGACGTCCGCAGTGGTTTCATTACCCGCGTAGATTTCTCGGGCGAAGTGCACAAATGCTGGACCGAAGACGGCCATGAAATACATGCCGACACCATCATCATCTCTACTGGTGCCTCTGCCAAATACCTTGGCCTAGAGAGCGAGCAACACTACCTCAAATTAGGTGGCGGTGTATCGGCTTGCGCTGTGTGCGACGGATTTTTCTATCGCAAGCAAGAAGTGGTCATTGTAGGTGCTGGCGACTCCGCTTGCGAAGAAGCACACTACCTTTCTAAATTATGTACCAAAGTTACGATGCTCGTGCGTCGCGATGAATTTCGCGCCTCCAAAATCATGGCAGAACGCGTTAAAAACACGCCCAACATCGACATCCGCTTCAATGCAGAAACCCTTGAAGTATTAGGCGATGGCCAATTGGTAACCGGCGTGCGCATCATTGACCGCGCAAGCAACCAAGAAAGTGAAATCGCTTGTACTGGTTTCTTTGTCGCGATCGGTCACCAACCCAACACCGCAATATTCCAAGATTTCATCGATTTAGACGAAACCGGATACATCAAATACGCCCAAGCAGGAACAAGTAAAACGAATGTTGCTGGTGTGTTTGTAGCCGGAGATGCCGCCGACAAAACCTACCGCCAAGCCATTACAGCTGCGGGCACAGGTTGCATGGCCGCGCTAGACGCAGAGCGTTACTTGGCTGCAAAGGGCCATTGATTCCTTTTTATTGCTATTGACCGATTGAATTCAGACCACAAAAAAGCAGTGCTCAACGCACTGCTTTTTCATTTAACAACTTGATGAAGTGGAAACCCTTGGGGCTATACCCTTGGTTGTAAAAGAATTTATGCGCTTTGAAATTGCTCGTGTAAGAATCCAAAGCCAACATATTGCAATTTTCTTCGACTGCGGTCTGTTCTAAGGTCTGAAAAAGTAATTCCCCCACGCCCTTACTTCTATAAGCCGGATCCACGACAATATTATCCAATTCCAAATACTTGCCAATCCATAGCTTGTTGCCGATCCAGTAACCACAAATGGCAATGCACTTGGCGTTTTCATAAACTGCGAGTTGACTATAATTGTGCGGTAGCATCAAGTCGAGTTCTTGATCGTACTGCGCTGCGGTGAGGCTCGGATACAAAAATTGCAAGACCTCGAGTTGCGCAAGCATTTCTTCTTTGGTTTTTAAAAATTGCAGCTGGAAATTCATTTGGTCTTATTTAAGTAAATAGGTATCGAATAATTCGAGAATGCGGCGGTATTCGTCTGTCCAGGAAGATGTATATTGAAAACCGTGGCGTTCTACCGGATACAAAGCCATCCACCAATCTTTTTTACCGAGCTCAATCAGGCGCTGATTGAGTCGGACGACGTCTTGAAATTGAACGTTGTCGTCGATCATGCCGTGTAAAATCAAAAGTGGGTCTTGCAAGCCTTCAGCAAAATGAATAGGAGAACTTTGGCGATACGCCTCGGGGTCGGCAGCAGGCGTATTGAGAATGTTTGTGGTGTATTCGTGGTTGTAATGCGCCCAATCGGTAACGGAACGCAACGCAGCGCCGCAGGCAAAGGTGCCTGGTTCTGTAAAGAGCCCCATGAGCGTAATGAAACCACCATAAGAACCGCCGTAAATCCCTACGCGACTCGAGTCAATACCGTAATTTGAAACCAAAAACTGTTTGGCATCTACAAAATCTTGTAAGTCTCTGCCGCCCATGTGTCGGTAAATAGCCGTGCGGTAAGCGCGGCCGTAACCTTCGCTGGCTCTGTAATCGACATCTAGGACTGTATAACCCCGCTCGATGAGCAGCTGATGAAACATGAACTCGCGCTGGTAGTAACTCCAGTAATGATGTGCATTCTGCAAATAGCCCGCACCGTGCACAAACAAGACAGCTGCACCATTTTTGTTTTTTGCTTTGGGTGTGTACATACGTGCATAAACTTCAACGCCATCTGAAGCTTTAAAGCTTAAAATTTCGGGCTTTTGCCAAGGATAGGTTCGGAATACTTCTGTAGTTGACTTCGTTAGTTGAACTTGATCTTTCGGATTTTTGAGCGAACAAGTAAAAAGTTCCCAAGGCTGAGTGCTCGTACTGAAACGATAAGCCAATTGCTGCTCGTCTGGCGAAAGCTGTACTTCGTATGCACCTAATTCAGAGAGCAAGGGTTTGAGTTGAAACGTTTTTATATCTAGTTTATAAAAGTTACGCGTGCCCGGATGCTGCATATTTGTGCTCAAGTAAAATGCAGTGCTGTCTTTGGATAATTGAACGCCGTGAACTTCATAGTTGCCGCTGGTGAGTGCCAATTTGGTTTTGGTTTGCAAATCTAAAGAGTACAAATGCGAGTAGCCACTCTGCTCAGACTGAAAATAGATGACATTGGCATCTTTAAGCCAACCGAGCGTACCGGTTTCAAAGTTCCAAGAAGAGATGCCCGGCCCTCCTATCCAAGCGCTGTCATGCTGGTGCTCGAGCTCTTGAATTTGCTGGGTGGCCAAGTCGATGCAGACAATCCAGCGGTCTTTGTTGTCGGCACTGCGGATATCTAATAAAGCGAGCGCTTTGGTTTTGGCAAAAATGACCGGATGAAAAATCAGGGCGCGGTCTTCGGAATTCAATTGTGTGAGGCTAGAAAAATCGAGTTCTACTAAAGAGTCGGAACGCAAATCATGAAGAAATAAGCGCTGTGAGGGCTCTTCATTTTGCACCTTGCCACGTGATTTTTCATTGAACACGTGTGCGTCAGCAACAATATAATGCGGCACTTCTGTTGGTTTCGCTTCGGGCTCCTGTTCTTGCTTGAGCAATACATAATGTGCCGATGGATCGATCTGCAAGGTACCTTGTGGTTCAAACGAGGTGAATTTGACCTGAGGCAAATCGATTTTGGTACTTTGCAAGGCTTGTTTGCGGATGCTTTCAAAATAGTCCAGTTCGGTTTGAGACAGGCCGTCGGTAGCAGGCTTTGCTGGTTTAGCTTTTTTGTAGGTCACTAAACTTTTGGCCAAACCATTTTGAAGATCGAACACAAATAAACTTTGACCCTGCTGAAAAACGACGGTTTGTAGTTTGTTTTGCGCTTGCAGGTTCCAAATGTCATCGGTAAACAGCGAAAAAGACCTGACTTGCTTGGCGGCTAAATCATTGTATTGCAGTTGATTTTCAAAAACACGCACCTGATTGAGTGCGCCTTGGCCAGGTGTCCAAATCCAGCGGCTTTGCCACTCTTGCGCACTGAGCACTTTTGTTTGTGCACTTTGCAATTGGTAGCCATAATAATAGGGCTTTAAAGAATCGGGGTGTTTTTTCCAGTAATAAATTTGTTTGCCATCTAAAGACCATTCCGGAGATTCTGGCAAGGCGCCAACAAAGCCAGGGCCCTTCATAATTTGATCTAGTTGGAGTTGTGCAGTACCTTGAAGGGCCATACAACAAACAAAAGAAATGAACAAGGTAATTTTCATTCGCTAAAAATAGAAATAATTGTACTTTTGGATGAAAGAATCAGCATGAAGAAATTGCTTTACATGATCTTACCCGAAAGGGCCTACCTACTTACCTTGCATCGGTTCTTTTACCTGCTCTATGATTTAGGCTTTCTAAAGAACAAAGAAGCCTTCAAATTCCATTATTTTGTCAAGCGCATCATCAAACCAGAATTCGTGGTGATCGACATCGGTGCCAACCTCGGCTACTTTGCCAAGAATTTTGCGCGCTTGGCCAACAAAGGAAAAGTCATTGCCATTGAACCGCTGCCACAATTCCATGCCATCTTAGCTCATTTTATCGGGCACCAAGAAAATGTGGAGCTGCACAACGTGGCGCTGGGCAAAGAAGCCGGGAGCATTACCATGGTGCTACCGCAAACCAACGGCATGTTGCGCACGGGCCTCCCACACATCATGCGACCAGAAGAAAAAAGCACCACCGAACGCACCCAAAGTGTTCAAATGGTGAATACCGCTGATTTTTTCCACACTTTTGAGCGCATCGACTACATCAAATGCGACATCGAAGGTCACGAATGGGAGGTTTTTGAGCTCCTCGAAGCTATTTTAGCGAGTAAGCGTCCCATCGTACAACTCGAAATTGACCCCAAAAACGAAACCACACTCTTTGCATTTTTTGAAAAACTACAGTACCAACGCTGCGGTATAGACCAAAACATTTGCAAGGTAGAAAGCACCGTCCATTTTGGCGGAGATTATCTTTTTGTCCCGAAAGAAAACCTACAACTGCTCGACACATGGAACGCGTAGCATTCGTCTTTTGCCTACTGCTTGGCTTGCTCAGCTGTGAAAAAGGAACGGGCAGCTTTGTTTTTACGGGCACTGTTAGCGACCTTACTTTCAATCAAGGTCTTGAAGGCGCCCAAATCAAGCTTTATAAAGTACCAATCGGCACCTCTGACGAAATTTTTGTGCAAAGCAGCACGCTCTCAGGCACCGGCACTTACAAATTTGAAGTACCTAGAGAACGCATGGAACGCTATATTTTGCGCGTAGAAAAAGATTTATATTTTCCGATCGAGAAAGAAGTTTATTATTCTGAGCTCAGCATTCAGGCCGACAACATTTTTGACTTGACTACAAAGGCCATGTCTTGGGCCAAAATTCATTTCAAAAACCTGAACCCTAGCCCTACAGATCATTTCAGGTATATCAAACAAGAAGGCTTGACAGCTTGCGCCAGTTGCTGCCCCAGCACTACCCAAGATTTTTATGGAGAACTGGACACCACGTTTTACTGCCTGAACAACGGCAATACCACCTACTCTCTTTTTTATTGGGAGCTGAATACAGCCAACAACGGCCAAAAGAGCACCTTTACAACTGCTTTTGACACCACGCTAATCGAAGTGATTTATTAATTGGCCTTGAATTTAGAATCCGGGATGCCCTGGTTTACTTTATAGTTACTGATTTGCAGTACAATTGTACCTGTTTGGGTTCCGTCTGAAGCTTTTGGCTTTTTCTTGTTTTGATGTAAATCGGCAGCAACACTTTTGGGCAACTTGAACTTTTTGACGTCAATGGTGAACACCATTTTGTAAGGCAGCCCATATTTGGCTTGGTCTCCGTAGAAATAGTTAATGTCTAAAGTACCATTACTCTTGCTCGTGATTTGAGATTTCATAATCAAGTCCTTAACCGGGTCAATCCAGAGTTTGACCAAAATGACATCTGCATTTTCTGTGAGCGGCAAAACCGAAACTACTGAGGTCTTGACCTCACCAAGCATTTTGCTGCCATTCAAGGCACAAGTGTAGGCTTTCTCATTGCTTAAAAAGTTATTGAGCTCACCCAAGCCTTGTTTGGGTAAAATGGCAATCCCCTTGGACTCCACTTTCATTTGATTGGGTGCTTTGAAGAAAATCTTGGCATCTACTTCGTCAATTTTGATCATAGGAACCTGTGCCTTGATGTGCACATCGGCAGCATAATCATTGACTTTTTCAAGCTTGAATCGAACGGCCTTGACCAATTCGTTGGGATCTTGGGCACTTACAAATTGCCATAGCAACAAGAAAGATAAGAGTAGCAGTTGTTTCATGTGGTGATGTCTTTGCGTTTGAATTTGAAAATGGCGATGGCTACAAATAAGATGTTGTGTACGAGTAGGATCCAGACAGACTCCCAGATGGCGGACCAAGGAACGGGGTCACTGAAAAAGGAACGCCAAGATGCCATGTGTGTGGTAAAGAGCCAAGGCTTGACATGCTCAAATACGCTGACGTCTAGCGAACCAATAATGGTAAAAAGAATGATAACTGCCATGGTAGAAACAATAGGGCCTATCGAGTTATCGGCAAATGCAGAAAAAGCAATTGAAAGTGTGGCGATTGTCATGAGCGCCAAATAAGCCACGGCAAAAGCCAAGCCATAACGCCACAGAATATCGGCGTAATTGAGGATCACCAAACCATCGGAGTTCAGAACAATCAAGTCTCCGGTTCCGAACATCCAGCGACCTACGATGAGCGCTAAAAAGCCCATCCAAACAACCAAAATAAAGGTGTAAACCGCGGCGGCAATTAATTTGGAAAAAACTACTTGGCTGCGGCTGATCGGTTTGGTGAGCAACATGCGCAGGGTGCCCATTGCGGCTTCACCAGAGAGTAAATCGCCGGTCACGAGCGCCACGAGCAAAGGAATGTGTACAATGAGCATTTGCAGCACAATAAAGGCAATGAGGTTGCCATTGAGGATATTGCCATTGAAAGAAAGCGTTTGCTCAAAAGAGGCCGTCACAAAAGAGATGTACATGCGGCCATCTGCCTTCATGGCAAATAAAATGATCAGAATCAGTAAGGTAAGCGCCGCGAGCCCGATGTAACTGCGGGGCTTGGCAAGAATCTTAATGAATTCGTTGTAGGTGTTTTTCCAGAGCATTAGTTTTGGGTCATTTGAATGAAAAAATCTTCGAGTGTACGCTTGGGCTCTAGGGCTACCACCGCAAAGCCGCCATTGACTAAAGCTGCATTGATGGCTGGAATCAGGCTTCTTTCCACGTTCAACTCCAGTGTTTTGGGAGATATCACCTCTGCTTTTAAGGTCGGGAACTGTTGTTGGAGCAGCTGCAGCGCTTCATTGCTTCTTTCGAGCAGTTCGACGGAGAGGAGCGTTTCTTGTGCGTTCATCAGTTCTGAGACCGAACCCTCAATGATGGTTTGCCCCTTGTTGATGATCACCATTCGATTGGCCACGTGTTCAATTTCGGCCAACTGATGAGACGACAAAATAACGGTTTTGTTTTGCTCGTTTTTGAGGCGCAAAATGAGGTCGCGTACCTCGATGATGCCCTGCGGATCGAGGCCAGTAGTGGGTTCGTCTAGAATGATGAGCTCGGGCTTGTGCAATAAAGTTTGTGCGATTCCTAAGCGCTGGCGCATGCCGTGAGAGAAACCGCCGACTTTGTCTTTTTCACGACCCGTTAAGCCCACGAAGTCGAGGGTCTCGAAAATCGTTTGCTGACTGACGTCGGCTCCGGAAATACGTGCAAAAATCTCTAAGTTCTTGCGGGCCGATAAATATTTGTAAAAATCAGGCTTTTCGACAATGCTGCCCACTTGGGCCAGAATTTCATTGCGCGCTTCAAAAAGGTTTTTGCCAAAAATGTTGATTTGACCTGCGTTGGGCTTGATCAAAGAAAGCATGCAGCGCATGGTGGTGCTTTTTCCGGCGCCGTTTGGCCCTAAAAAACCAAAGACATCGCCTTTGTTGACCGTAAAACTGACATCTTTGACGGCTGTAAAAGCGCCAAAATTCTTTTGCAAACCTTTGACTTCAATAATGGGTTCTTGGTTCATGGGTACAAGGTACAATAAATAGATGGCGTGCTGCGCAACTTAGGTTACCCAAACAGCTGATCTACCTTTTTAAATCGATATGAAAATATTTGCGCTAATTTGGGTTTTACCAACCATGGGTGAACGAGTTTGCCTAAAATACCAAAAGGCAAAACATACGTCACAATATCGGTCATTTCGACGCCGCCATCTACGGCCTTGAAATGGTGCTCGTGGTGCCAAATTTTGTAGGGACCAACGCGTTGTTCGTCTACAAAAAAGCTCAGGTCTTTGACGGTTTTGATTTCGGTTACCCAACTTAAGGGAATGCCTGCCAGCGGCTTAACGGTGTAGGCAATCATGAGGCCCTCGTACATTTTTTGTGGTACTTCGGACTTCACGACAAAACCCATTGAGGGAGGCGTGATTTCTTTTAAATTGTGTGGAGACGAAAAGAAATCCCAGCAGGTTTGTAAATCTGCTTTGATAAATTGTGTGCGCTTGAGTTGATACATGCATTTAAAACACACGGCACGGCAGAATGTTTAGCGCAAAGTAAAGGTTAAACCGTGCTTTGAAAAAATCGTGAAAAAGGAATTACAAAAGCTCGACAACCATTGCCGAAGCACCGCCACCACCATTGCAAATACCTGCTGCACCGCGCTTGCCGCCATTTTGCTTGAGGACATTCAAGAGCGTTACAATAATACGCGAACCGGAGTTGCCGAGCGGATGCCCTAGTGCTACTGCACCACCATTCACATCTACTTTTGCAGGGTCGAGACCAAGAATTTTCATATTGGCCAATCCTACAACTGCAAATGCTTGATTGAGCTCCCAGTAATCGATATCTGAAATAGTGAGCCCTGCTTTGTCAAGCGCTTTTGGAATCGCTAAGGAAGGGGCTGTAGTAAACCATTCTGGCTCTTGTGCAGCATCTGCATACGATACAATTTTGGCAATTGGTTTGAGGTTGTATTTGGCAACCGCCTCTTCTGACACCAGAATAAGCGCTGAGGCGCCATCGTTGAGTGTGGAAGCATTTGCCGCTGTAATGGTGCCATCTTTGTCAAAAGCTGGGCGCAGCGCAGGAATTTTATCTAAAAATACGTTTTTGTATTCTTCGTCTTCGCTGACCATTACTGGATCGCCTTTGCGCTGTGGCACAGATACACCCACTACTTCATCTGCAAAACGACCAGCCTCCCAAGCTGCCGCTGCACGCTTGTAAGAATTGATGGCGAATGCGTCTTGGTCTTCGCGTGTGATTTCATATTTGGTTGCACATAATTCAGCACAGTTGCCCATTGGCACTTTGTTGTAGACGTCTAGCAAGCCATCTTTGGTGATGCCGTCTAGCATGCTGATGTTGCCAAATTTGGTACCGTTGCGCCCATCTAAATAATGGGGTGTTTGAGACATGTTTTCCATGCCGCCTACCATCACGATATGGTTGTCGCCGGCTAAAATACTTTGCGCGCCCAACATGATAGATTTCATGCCCGAAGCACAAACTTTATTGACGGTTGTGCAAGGCACGTTTTTACCCAAACCCGCTCCTAAAGCAGCCTGACGTGCTGGTGCCTGACCAACACCCGCTTGAAGAACGTTGCCCATAAAAACTTCATCAATTAAAGCAGGATCGAGTTGTGCCTTTTGAAGCGCGCCTTGAATGGCAGTTGCGCCGAGTTGTGTAGCGGATACACCTGAAAATGCACCCATGAAAGAGCCCATTGGTGTACGGACAGCGGAGAGGATATAAACGGTTTTTGACATGTTGATTGTTTTTGAGCCACGAATTTAAGTAAAAATGTATGTATTTTTGGCTTATGCATTTGCTATCTTCTTATTCTTTGTGGTGGATCCTGCCGATTGTTGCGCTTTCGGCCGGCTTGAGCCACCTTTTTTACCGCAACGAAACCTGGATCAAATCAAAATCTAAATACCTTAAATACACACTTCTAGCACTCCGAACATCAAGTTTGTCTTTAATAGGAATACTCCTTTTAGGTCTGTTGCTTGAGCAAACACACTTTGAAACCGAAAAACCAGTTATCCTCACCCTTGTAGACCGTTCCTCCTCGATGAACAACTACAAAGAGAGTGCAGCCTTAGAAAAACAAATCGCAGCGTATCAAAAAGCAATAAATGAAAAATTAGGCGCTCGCTTTGAACTCCAAACCTGGAATTTTGGCAAAAACCTACAAGTTCCAAACAAGGGTTTTACGGCAGACCAAACCAATATGGAGCTGCCTTTTGAGCAAGCTGCAAATCAATTTTTGAACCGAAATTTGGGTGCTGTGGTCCTCATTTCCGACGGCAATTACAATGCCGGAGCGCACCCCATGTACAACGCAGAAAACCTACCACTTACCTCAGTTTACAGCTTGGCTGTTGGCGACACCGCCCTCAAAAAAGATCTTATACTCAACAACATTGCCTACAACGACCTCGCTTTTCTCAACAACAACTTTACCCTAGAAGCAGACCTCGAGGCCCAGCGTTTCCCAGGCCAAAACATCCGCGTCAGCCTGTATGAGGACGGCAAAAAGATAGCAGCTCAAAACACGCAATTTGAGCGACAGCGCAGTGCAAAAGCCACACTTTCCTTTGAACTCAAGGCGAAAAAGCCAGGAATCCACGAATATAAAATAGTAATCGAGCAAAGAAAAGGTGAATTTTCTTTTGAAAACAACAGCCGCACGGTTTACATAGAAGTCATCGACAGCCGCAGCAAAATCCTCTTGTACAGCCATGCACCCCACCCGGATATCGCCGCTTTGCAGCAAGCGCTCGCAGGCAATGAAAATTACGAAGTTTTGGTCGCTCATGCAGCGCAACCCAAAGAAATCCATACAAAAGGCATAGACCTCATTATTTGGCACGACCCAGGTAAAAACTTTTCCAAAAACCTCTTTGAAACCGCGCTTTCCAAAAAAATCCCCGTTTGGTACATCCTAGGATCCCAAACCGATCAACAAACCGCAGCCAAATTACAACTCGGACTACAACTCGAACTGCGCCAACAATTGGAGGAAATCCAGGCGCAAGCCAACACCAGTTTTGCGCTCTACGCCCCTAACCCAGAATGGCTGAGCCTGACACCTTTCCTTCCCCCACTTACCAAGCGCTTTGGCGAGGCGAAAGCCAATGCCGGCACACAAATTCTTTTTACGCAGCGCATCGGCAATTTGCAAAAAGACAGCCCACTACTCAGTTTCAATGAAAAAGACCAACAACGACATGCTGTACTGCTCGGTGAAGGTCTTTGGCGTTGGCGCATGATCAATTTCCTTAAAAAGCAAAATCATGAAGCTTTTGATGCATTTGCGGGTGAAGTATGTGCCTATTTATTGGTCAAAAAAGAAGGCAACGGCTTACGCGTTCAGGCACCAAAAAAACTCAGCACCTCAGACAATTGCATCCTCAATGCCAGTTTCTACAACGAAGCCATGCAGGCCATCATCAGCCCTAAAATCAATTGGGAACTGGACTTCGAACACAAAAAAATGCGCAAAGGCAGTTTCAGTACGAAAGGTGCTTTTTACCAACAGCAACTCGGCAAACTCAAGCCAGGGCGCTATTATTGGAAAGCCTACACCCTTCACAATAAAAAAAAATACATCAAAAGTGGCGCCTTCATCGTAGAAGACATCGACCTCGAACAACTTGAGTCTGCAGCAAGACACACTACACTTTATCAATTAGCAGCCCAAACCGATGCCAAAGTTTTTGATATCAAAGCTTATAAAAAACTCATTGCACAACTCGAAAAAAGCGAAGACCTCGTGGCACTCCGAACAGAAACCCACCAGTTCGACCCTTTATTGGATTACATGATGCTCTTTTTGTTGCTCAGTGCCCTGCTGCTTGCGGAATGGTTTTTGAGAAGATACCAAGGTTCTTATTAATTTGATGTGATGCGTATTTTTATTTTCTCTATCGTCTTGTTCTGTTCCCAGCTGGGTTTTTCGCAAACTTTTCAAGACGGCGATTTGATTTTTCAACACAGCGCATCCGTACAGAGCACCGCCGTTCAGCTTGCCACTAATTCTTATTATTCGCATTGCGGCATCATTTTCTATCTCAATGGCGAGGCCTATGTTTTTGAAGCCCTTGAACCTGTTGGCGTTCGCTCACTCGAAGACTGGATTAATAGTGGTGAAGATCAAAAATATGCGGTGTATCGACTCCAAAATAGGTCGCTCAACGCAATGGAATTGAGCACCATGAAAGCCTATCTCAAATCCCAACTCGACAAGCACTACGACCTCGGCTTCAATTGGTCCGATAAAGAAATGTATTGTTCGGAATTGGCTTACAAAGCCTACAAAGCCATCGGAATTGAATTGTGTAGCCCTAAAGCATTAAGAGATTTCAATTTGGAGAGCCCTCAAGTTCGAAAAATCATGCTGCAGCGTTACGGAACGCAAATCCCCTACGACGAACCAATGGTTTCACCGGGGCAACTCTCCAACTCCAAACTTCTTTACAAGGTAAATTAAAGGCTTATCTTTGAACAATGGGTTTTCAGTTTACCACACTTTCTTTTGAAGCATTTACACCCCAACAATTGTATGCTTATTTACAATTGCGCAGCGAAGTCTTTGTGGTAGAGCAAAATTGTATCTATCAAGACCTCGACAACCTCGACCAGGCATCTTTACACGTGCTCGTCTACGATGCGCAGTTGCTCGTCGCATGTGCACGGATTGTCGCCGCAAACGAAAAATACCCATACATTTCTATTGGCCGAGTCATTGTAGCGCAAACACACAGAAATCAAGATCTGGGGCACGCACTCATGCAACATTGTATTCAAGAAATTGAAGCGCGCTTTGGCAAACAAAAAATAGTACTTTCCGCTCAAGCACATTTGCAAAACTTTTATAAAAAGCACAACTTTGCACCGCAAGGAGCAATTTACCTTGAAGACGGCATTCCTCATATCCACATGGAAAGAATGCAGTAACAGCAATACCCAAAGAAAAACAACATGAAAAAAACCTTACTCCTCACCCTACTTTCGGGTTCATTTTTAATCGGCTGTTCGAGCTCAAAAGTGAAAAAATCCGATGCCGCTCAATTGCAAACAATAGATATCAAGGCCCTGGATACCACCATTAGCCCAGCCGACGACTTCTTCTTATTTGCCAACGGTACCTGGATTGCCAACACACAAATTCCGGCAAGTGAATCGCGTTGGGGCAGTTTCAATGAATTGGAACAAGCTAACAACCTCAAACTCCAGACCATCTTAAATCAAGAAGCTGCAAAGGAGCAGTCAAATGCAGGTAGTTCTTTACTCGGAGCATATTACAGTTCATTTATGGACATGACGCGCCGCGATCAGATGGGGCTTTCTCCTTTGCAAGAAGACCTACAAGCCATCGCACGGATTACCCAGCCCAGCGAACTACAACAACAAATTTCACGCTTACATCAAGATGGGCTCAGTCCATTTTTCAGTTTTGGAAGCGGTCAAGACCTGATGAACGTACAAAAGAATAGCGCTTACTTAAGTCAAGGTGGCCTGGGCTTACCCAACAGAGGCTACTATTTTGACGACAACAAAACATCCATTCGCGACGGATATTTAGCTTACATGATGAAGTGCTTGCAACTTGCGGGCATTGAAAATGCGGAGGCAGTAGCCAACACAGTTTTACGTTTTGAAACGGATTTAGCACTTAATCAATTGAGTCCTGCAGACCTTCGTCAACCTGAAAAAGTTTACAATCCATGTCACAGAAGAGAAGTACAAAAATTGTTTGGAGATGGCTTTGTTTTCGAAAGTTATCTGCAACAAATTGGTTGCCCAATGGTAGATACAATTGTTGTTGGCAATAAGAAATTTGTAGAAACGCTCGGTAGATTAATGGTTGAAACCGATTTACAAACCTTGAAGCATTACCTAACATGGAACTTAATCAATCA
The DNA here is from genome assembly GCA_021738405.1 of Crocinitomicaceae bacterium. GTDB lineage: Bacteria > Bacteroidota > Bacteroidia > Flavobacteriales_D > Crocinitomicaceae > UBA952. The sequence goes on from JAIPCC010000010.1 coordinate 43,552, forward strand.
TTACAGCGCCCATCTAGACCAAGGCTTCCTGGATTTGCATTTTCAATTTTACGAAGGTGTATTGTCTGGCAAACAAGAAGCTCAACCACTTTATGAAATGGCCATAGATGAGATTACAAACTCAGAAATTGGTGAATTACTGGGCAAGGCATTTGTGGAAAGACATTTTTCGAAGGAAGCCCAGAACCGAATTAATACAATGGTAGACAACCTTCTTTTTGTTTATCAAGAACGCATCCAACAGTTAGACTGGATGTCAGACGCTACCAAACAAGAAGCATTGGTAAAACTCAATTCGATTGGTCGTAAGCTTGGCTTCCCCTCTAAGTGGACTGATTTTTCAAATTTGACATTTGTAGCACACCGCTATTTTCAAAATTACCGCGCATTAGCTCGTTTCAGCGTACACAAAAACCTTATTGAACTCACCCAGCCTGTAGACAAGGAAAAATGGGGCATGCCGGCACACATGGTCAATGCGTATTACCACCCATTACTCAACGAAATCGCTTTCCCGGCTGGCATCATGCAAGCGCCTTTCTTTGACGAAAAATTCGAAGATGCTGTCAACTACGGACGCATCGGAATGGTCATTGGCCACGAGTTCACGCAGGGATTCGACGATATGGGCAGTAAATTTGCAGCCGATGGGTCTTTTAC
>JAIPCC010000011.1 GCA_021738405.1 Crocinitomicaceae bacterium
AAAGCATTTCTGATACTGCTTGGCTCACAGGTGCTGTAACTTCGCGGTTACCGAGCTTGGTTTTGGTTTGGCCTTCGAACTGTGGCTCTTGTACTTTCACAGAAACTACAGCTGTAAGCCCCTCGCGGAAGTCGTCGCCGTCGATTTCGATTTTCTCTTTGGCGAGAATCCCTGAATCGGTTGCGTATTTTTTGAGGGTGCTGGTGAGGCCGCGTCGGAAACCAGATAAGTGCGTACCACCTTCGTGGGTATTGATGTTGTTGACGTAAGCCTGGATGTTTTCGGTGTAGGAAGTGTTGTAAGTAAGCGCTACTTCTACAGGAATGCCCTCGCGTTCACCTTCAAAGTAGATGACGTCGGTAATGAGCGCCTCGCGGTTGCGATCGAGGTAAGAGGCGAATTCTTTGAGACCACCTTCTGAATGGTAAGTAGTGCAAGGGTGCACGCCTTCGTCGTCTGTTTGGCGTTTGTCAGTGAGGGTAATGGTGATGCCTTTGTTCAAGAAGGCGAGCTCGCGCATGCGCGCTGCAAGGGTATCGAAGTTGTATTCTGTAGACTCAAAAATAGTGGCATCTGGCGTAAAGGTAACTTCTGTACCGGTTTTGTCAGATTCACCGACAACTTTAACGTCGTACATTGGCTTACCAATGTTGTATTCTTGTTGGAATACTTTGCCTTCGCGGCGGACGGTAGCCATGAGATGCGTGGAGAGTGCGTTGACACAAGATACACCCACACCGTGCAAACCACCCGAAACTTTGTAGGTGTCTTTGTCGAATTTACCACCGGCGTGTAAGACGGTCATAACGACCTCGAGAGCCGATTTCTTTTCTTTGGTGTGCATGGCGGTTGGGATACCGCGGCCGTTGTCTACAACTGTGATGGAGTTGTTTTCGTTGATGAAAACGTTGATGCTGTCACAGTAGCCAGCAAGCGCCTCATCTATGGAGTTGTCTACGACCTCGTAAACAAGGTGGTGAAGCCCTTTGACACCGACATCGCCGATGTACATTGCAGGGCGTTTTCTTACTGCTTCTAAACCTTCTAATACCTGGATATTATCTGCCGAATAATTGTCTCTCTTTTCGTCTTCAGCCATGTTGTTATAGTTTGTGGATAGTGTTTAATTTCGTGTAAACAAAAATAAAAAAAAGCACCTCGCAAAAGGTGCTTTCATAGGGCGCTAAGGCCTTAACTTATCAACAAAATTTCAACTATTTGAACTATTGCTCAATCCATGCGATAATACTCGGATCATTTGGCAAAACACGCGGTGAAATCACTTTCGACAAATGTCCGTTTTCATCGATGAGGTACTTTTGAAAATTCCATTCCACTTTGCTGTCTTCTTTGCCATTTTTAGCTTTTTGCGTCAAGAATTGATATACCGGATGCATTTCTTTTCCTTTGACAGAAATTTTGGACATCATCGGAAAACTCACCCCGTAGTTCATTTGACAAAATTGAGCGATTTCTTGATCGGAACCTGGCTCTTGAGACATGAAATCATTGGCCGGAAAGCCGACAATGACAAAATTCTTTGATTTGTACTTGGTATATAGAGCCTCTAACTCCTCATATTGCGGGGTAAGGCCGCATTTAGAAGCTGTATTGACTACCATTACCTTTTTGCCTTTTAAAGTGGCAAAATCAAAGGTTTTACCGTTGATGTCTTTGACTTTAAATTGGTAAATACTTGCGGAATCAGCGGATATAAAACTCATAAGGAGGATGCTTAAAGAAAATAAGAGTGTTTTCATGGTCGTTTTTATTTAGAACAATGCCAAACAAAGATAGTTCGACTTGGAACAAAATTTTCATTTTTACGAATAAGAAGCGCATGAGGTACCTTTTACTGTATTTACTTTTCTGCACGCCACACTGCTGGGGGCAAAAAATGACAGGTTTTTGGCAAGGGATGCTCTTTTCGGCAACAGATCAAACGGTCGTGATTCCGATTTATCTTGACATCTTTGTTACGAACGGATTGGTAGATGGTCAAATCAGAATTGAAAACGAAGGAGTTTCTATCTATCCGATTAGGGGTACTTACACCAATCAAGAAATGAAATTGGTCACACTGAAAGGCACTTGGTTTTATTTGCCGGAATTTTCGCTTTCACCTTACACCTACACACTCAAATTCAATGCGCAAACGGGCTATTTAGAGGGATCAACAGACCGACAAGATTACCGTTTTATTGCGTATCAGAGCAGCGGAGAGATTAGCAATAGCAAGACACCTTACTTGCCCAAAGAATGGCTGCAGCGCTTTAAACAAGAGTTAGCCGACGGTGTTTCAGCGCCGCAAGTCAGGAAAAGAGAATTGCAAAACTTTGCGTTTCAGCCGGTCTATTTTGATTACGACCAAGCGCTCATCAGGCCTGAATACGAAGGATATCTCAAGGAATTGATCAGAATGGTGAAGAGTCATTCGGATTTGCGCATCGAGATTACTGGGCACACCGACGCAGATGGATCTGAGGGCTACAACCTAGCCTTATCTCGCAAACGCAGCGAAGCCCTTCTGTCCTTTTTTGCGCAAAATGGCTTGCCAAAAGACCGCGTGGTGATCAGGTACAAAGGAGAAAAAGAACCCGTCGATCAGAACAAAACAGATGAAGGCAAGCAGCGCAATAGACGCGTTGACTTCAAGTTTATTTAATCTACAGACTCTTTAGCTTTTCTTCGAGAATTGCAATTTTGTTGAGCGCATCAGCCTCTTTATTGCGTTCGTTGGCTACAACCGCATCTGGGGCACCTGCCATGAATTTTTCGTTTTGCAATTTTGACTGTACGCTTTTGAGGAAGCCTTTCGTGTAGTGTAATTCTTCTTCTAGCTTTTTCTTCTCCGCTTCGAGGTCGATTTGCTCGCCAAATGGCACAAAAAACTCGATGCCATCGACAATAAAGCTATTTGACTGCGCCACCTTATCTTGAACATATTCCAAAACAGATAAATTGCCCATTTTTACAATGATGCTATCTGCGTCAGAGGCTCTACTCGCGTCTGCTTTGATGTAAAGCTCCATCTTGATTTTGGTCGCGATGTTATTTTGCTTGCGGATATTGCGCAATTGCGTAATCACTTTTTCGTTAAAAGCAAATTGAGCAAGAGCCGAACTTGAAACTTCTTGAACCGCTGGCCACTCCGCAATAACGATGTCGTCGCCAGGTTGGCGCTCGCGCAGAGCGTGATAGAGTTCTTCAGAGACAAATGGCGTGAAGGGATGCATGATTTTAAGGATGCGCTCAAAGAAATCGAGGGTATGCTCGAGCGTTTGGCGATCGATGGGCTGCTGATAACCCGGCTTGATCATTTCTAAATACCAAGAGCAGAAGTCGTCCCAGACAAGTTTGTAGGTCGACATGAGGGCGTCAGAGATGCGGAATTTATCAAAATTGCTATTGATTTCACTCAAGACCTGCGCAAAACGGCTGTCAAACCATTCGATGGCCACTTTGCTAGAAAGTGGTTGCTCGATTTCACTGACTTCCCACGAAGACACCAAGCGGTAGGCATTCCAAATTTTGTTGGTGAAATTGCGACCTTGTTCGCACTGAGAGCTGTCAAAAGGGAGGTCATTGCCCGCCGGAGAGGAAATAAGGACCCCAACGCGAACGCCATCGGCGCCGTATTGGTTAATGAGATCGATAGGATCTGGGGAATTGCCCAAAGACTTGGACATTTTGCGGCCGAGTTTATCGCGGACGATTCCGGTGTAGTATACATTTTTGAAGGGTTGTTGGCCCATGTATTCGTAGCCGGCAATGGCCATGCGCGCCACCCAAAAGAACATGATTTCGGGCGCGGTTACGAGGTCGTTGGTTGGGTAATAATAATTGATTTCCGGATTGTTGGGCTGCGTAAGACCGTTGAAAACAGAAATTGGCCACAACCAGCTAGAAAACCAAGTATCGAGCACGTCTTCGTCTTGGCGCAGTTCGGCTGCTTCAATTGGTCTGCCTGCTTTTTGAGCTGCCAAAACAAGTGCTTCTTCTTGTGTTTTGGCCACTACGAAGTCGGCTGGGCGGTCGCTGTAGTACCAAGCAGGAATGCGATGACCCCACCAAAGTTGACGAGAAATACACCAATCTTTGACGTTTTCCATCCAGTGGCGATAAGTATTTTTGAACTTCTCTGGGTGGAATTGAATGTTGCCATTCATGACGTTTTCCAGGGCAGGTGCTGCGAGTTCTCTCATCGAGACAAACCACTGCAAAGACAATTTGGGCTCAATTACAGCGCTTGTGCGCTCAGAGAAACCAACTTTATTGATGATGTCTTCGGTTTTGACTAAAAAGCCTTTGTCTTGGAGTTCTTTTTCGATTTCACGACGGACCTCAAAGCGGTCTTTGCTTTCGTAATGGGCGCCATGTGCGTTGAGCGTGCCGTTGTCGTTGAATAAGTCGATGCTCGGCAAGTTATGCTTTTGACCGAGCTCGTAGTCATTGGGGTCGTGGGCTGGGGTTACTTTCAAGCAACCTGTTCCGAAATCTTTGTCGACGTATTCGTCGGCAATGACAGGGATTTCGCGGTTAATCAAAGGAACTGAAACTGTTTTGCCAATGAGGTGTTGGTAGCGCTCGTCTTCGGGATGTACGCAAATGGCGGTATCTCCGAGGATGGTCTCGGGGCGCGTGGTGGCAATCGTGAGCCATTGGTCTGACTGACCAAGGACTTGATAGCGCACGTAAAATAATTTGGAATTGACTTCTTTGTAGTTGACTTCTTCGTCGGAAAGCGCGGTAAGGGCTTCTGGATCCCAGTTGACCATGCGCACGCCACGGTAAATTTTACCTTTTTGAAAGAGGTCGATGAAAACGGCGATGACGGATTCTGAATATTCGGGGTCCATGGTGAAGTGCGTGCGCTCCCAGTCGCAGGAAGCACCGAGGCGCTTGAGTTGCTCCAAGATAATGCCGCCGTGTTTGTCTTTCCATTCAAAAGCATGGGCGAGGAATTGCTCGCGGGTGAGGTCTGATTTGGAGATGCCTTCAGCCTTCAGTTTCTGAACTACTTTGGCTTCTGTGGCAATGGAGGCGTGATCGGTACCGGGTACCCAGCAAGCATTCTTGCCGAGCATACGGGCTCTGCGGACCAAAACATCTTGAATGGTGTTGTTGAGCATGTGGCCCATGTGCAATACACCAGTGACGTTTGGCGGTGGAATGACGATGGTGTAAGGCTCGCGGTGATCTGGGGTGGAATGAAAATAACCCTTATCTAACCAGTATTGGTACCATTTTTCTTGTGCAAGTTGCGGCTCGTATGTTTTTGCAATCTCCATGACTTCGTTTAAAGTGGCAAAGATAGCAAATATCTGAGCGCGCGCAGCGACTATCTAGTTGGTAACCGGAGAATCTGAGGGCGTCAAGACCGTACCTTTGATGGTGAGTACAATTGGATCGCCAACATTAGAAAAAACGGTAATTGTTTTGGTGAAAGCCCCAACGCGCTTGGTGTCGTAATGTACTTTGATGACGCCTTTTTTACCTTTTCTGATCGGGGTTTCAGGTCGGTCAGCGGCTGTACAACCGCAACTTGTTTGCACATTTGTGATTACGGCAGCTTTTTTAGCGGTGTTCTTGAATTCAAAAACAAAGAGGTCTTCGGAACCATATGGAATATCTTGGCGCTCAATTTCGAGTACATTGAAACGCAATGTGGGCTGGGCTGTTTTTTTGCCTTTTTCGGTCGTTTGGGCAAATAGCAACTGAGACAAGCATAAAAACAAAGAGAGTTGAAGTAATTTCATGAGAAAGTGATTTAGGATGGTTATGTTCGTTAATGTTCTAGGGGCAAGTTTAAATAATTCGTAGCGGCCCGAAATAAAATTAACACATTTTTAGCAAGTTGCCGTCAATAATTCTCGCAAACCGGGGTATGTTTCGGTCAAACGACTGCGCCATTCCCCATCGGAAAGCCAAAAAACAGCTTCAATTCCTTCTTCAGTTTGCGCGCAAAGTGTGGCTGTTCCAAAAAAGCGGAAACGAAACCAGTGATTTTGCTTCAAAAACGATCGTCCCTTCATTTCGTAAACGTGAAAGGTACATCCTAAAGTGTCGAGGAGTTCAAATTGACCTTCGAGCCCTGTCTCCTCCTCAATTTCGCGGATTGCGGCCTGAACCGTCCCCTCCCCTTTTTCTATTTTTCCTTTGGGTAAATCGAGGTGCGCAAAACGGTGCATCCACAAAAAAGCATCGGCGTGCGCATTTTGAACCAAGCCTCCGGCTGTTTGCAGCAATTTAAAATGGCTGAAAAAAGCTAGCATGGCCTGCTCGGGGTCTGGAGCTAGGACTTGAAAAATGGTGTTTTGGAGCCCATTAATCAATTCATCAATACCCTTAGGGCGCTTGTGAGGCCAATTTGGCAGACCTTGATCTGCAACACTAAAAATGATGTAAGTCGATTCGATGAAAACTTTGTATTTTTGCAGCATGAATGTGAACAAAGATTTGAGCCTAAAGGTAGCAGAATTGCTCCTCAAAACAAAAGCAGTACGCCTCCAACCCGACAAACCCTTTACTTGGGCCTCTGGCTGGAAGTCTCCAATTTACTGTGACAACCGCATCACACTCAGTTTTCCGGAAGTGCGCACCCACATTCGCCAGGGCTATGCGCAAACCATTCTCGATAATTTTGGAAAGCCAGATGTCATTGCAGGTGTAGCCACCGGTGGCATTGCTCAAGGCGCACTCATTGCACAAGAACTCGGCTTGCCTTTTATTTATGTGCGCAGCGCAGCAAAAGGTCACGGTATGGAAAACCTCATTGAAGGTGCTTATCAAGAAGGTCAACGCGTTGTGGTCATCGAAGACCTCATTTCTACAGGAGGGAGCAGCTTGAAAGCTGTAGAAGCACTGAGAGCTGGTGGGCTAGATGTAAAAGGCCTTATTGCTACTTTCACTTACGGCTTTTCGCTGGCAGAACAACAGTTTACCGCGGCCAACTGCCCTCACGTTTGCCTCACAGACTACAGCACACTCATCGATGTAGCCACCAAAACAAACTACGTGAGTGCCGCAGACGAAGCCACCTTACACGCTTGGCGCAACAACCCAAGCACCTGGATGCAAGACCCCCAAGCGCAATAAAATGCTCTCGCTCAAAAGCCAAGAATTCCATATTGATTCTGCCGTAACGCGCGTCAATGACTTCTTAGCCAATACCGCGAACTACCAACTTTTGCTGCCCGAAAACCAAACCTCAGGTTTTCAGTGTTCCCCTAGCCAGTTTAGCTTCAAAGCTGCGGGTCAAATCGAGTTAACACTGGAAAAACAGTTGGTTGAAACCAAGCTCCTTCATTTCAAAGGGGCAAAAAGCAACCCTTTTGCCTTCGATTTGTATGTGCATCTACAGCCCGAAGACAACGGCACTAAAGGCTTCATTGAAATAAAGGCCGATTTAAATATGATGCTCAAAATGCTCGTCGAAAAGCCCTTGCAAAAACTACTGACCGAAATGGCGAGCAATCTCGCTACTCAGTTACGTGCTGGGCAATAAAAACCGGATTTCCTGATTGCCGTAACTTTGAACCGTGCCATTCACGTCCAATTGCAATTGACCTTGTTCATTCACGCCCAAAATGCTGCCTTCAAAAGGTAAACCATCTTTTTTTTCAAATTGCAATGGCTGGTTTCTAAAACCCAGGCCTTCTTCAAATAAACCTTTTAGTTTCAAGAAATCTCCGTAGAGTAAAGCTTGCTGGCCATTGAGTAAATCGAGGTATTCAGTAAGTACGGTGAGTGGTTTAAACCTTTGCCCCGTTTCTTGGTAAATACTAGTTGCTTGCTTGAGTTCAGGACTGTCATTGACATTGATGCCGCAACCGAGGATGCTCCAATCGAGCTGGCTTCCTTTGAGTTGTTGTTCGATCAGGATGCCGCCTATTTTGGAGCCCTGCACATAAATGTCGTTTGGCCACTTGATTTGTGTGCTCAAACCAAAACGCAACAAGCATTGCTGCCAAATGATGGCGCTGTACCAAGCCAGTCGGATTTGCTCCTCTAAGGGGTATTTGGGTTGAAATGCGATGCTAAACATGAGGTTTGCAGCACTGACAGACTGCCATGAATTGCCGCGTTGCCCCCTGCCCGTTGTTTGATAATCTGCCATAATTACCGAACCATCTTGACAACTTCCTTGTTGAATAAGATTGGCAGCATAATTGTTGGTAGAATCGACCGATGCTAACTGAATGAAAACAGAACCGAATTTGGTCATCATGAAAATCAAGTGGATTCAAATTTATCAGTTAGTTTTGTAATAGAAACAAATCAATGGCAAAAAAGAAAAAATTAGAGTCCTCAGCGTTGCTCGTCGACGTTATTATCGAAGGGATGCAAAATAACAAAGCGCAAGACATCACCATTCTAGACCTCCGCGATCTCGACAGCGCCGTATGCGACTTCTTCGTCATTTGCAGTGGTGAATCGAGCACGCAAGTAGACGGTATCGCGAGCAATGTACAACGCAATACCCGCAAAGAACTCAAAGAAAAACCTTGGCATACAGAAGGAAAGTCCAACTCAGAATGGGTTTTGCTCGACTACATCGATGTAGTATGTCATATTTTTTACAAAGACGCACGATCTTTCTATGACATCGAAGACCTCTGGGCCGATGCCAAGCGTACCGATCTTCCCAACTTATAATATCCGTCAACATGTCTGAAGAAAAAAGAAAAAATCCGTTTTCTGTCTACTGGATTTACATCGCATTTGTCCTTGTATTGGTCAGCACGCACCTCTACATCAACAGCGAAACCACCACTACTATTAAGTACAAAGAAACGCTCCTCGACCTCGTAGAAGCGAAAGGTGTGAAGCAAGTCAAGATTGTCAATCAAAGTACGGCGCGGTTTCAGTTGCGCAAAAGTGCCAGCACTTACATCAACAGCCGCAAAAACCTAGACTTCCCGAAACTAAGCAAATTATTGGCCAACAAAAATGCCCAACCTTCTAAAATTGTTTTTGAATTAGAAAATATTGGCAACCACGCTAATTTCGAGAAAGCTTTAGACGAACGCGGCTACCACGACTACGAAAACGTCATCGAAACCAACTGGATTGCCCAAATCTTGGGTTATTTATTGCCTTTTGGTATCATTGTCTTGATCTGGATGTTCGTCATGCGACGCATGTCTGGCAGCGGTGGCGGTGCTAGTGGCGGCGGTCAAATTTTCAATATTGGCAAATCGCGCGCACAAGTCTATGAAAAAGGCAAAAGCACCAACATTACTTTCAAAGACGTAGCTGGTCTTGAAGGTGCCAAAGAAGAAATTGTAGAAATTGTCGAGTTCCTCAAGAATCCTAAAAAATACACCGAACTCGGGGCCAAAATTCCGAAAGGCGCCTTGCTAGTAGGCCCTCCGGGAACAGGGAAAACCTTACTTGCCAAAGCAGTAGCCGGCGAAGCAAAAGTGCCGTTTTTCTCGCTTTCAGGTTCAGACTTCGTCGAAATGTTCGTTGGGGTTGGTGCCTCACGCGTTCGCGATTTGTTCCGTCAGGCCAAAGAAAAAGCACCTGCTATCATCTTCATCGATGAGATCGATGCCATTGGGCGCGCACGCGGCAAAAACAACGGTTTCAATACCAACGACGAACGCGAAAACACCCTCAATCAACTCCTCACCGAAATGGATGGTTTTGGCACCAATTCGGGTGTGATCATCTTGGCCGCTACCAACCGTGCCGATGTACTCGATAGCGCCTTGATGCGCGCAGGTCGCTTTGACCGACAAATTTATGTCGACATGCCCGACCTCAACGAGCGCCGAGCTATTTTTGGTGTGCACCTCAAGCCGCTCAAAATTTCGACAGAAATCGACGTCGAGTTTTTGGCCAAACAAACCCCTGGTTTCTCCGGAGCAGATATCGCAAATTTATGTAACGAAGCGGCACTCATCGCAGCGCGTCACAACAAAACGCAAGTCGAAAAACAAGACTTCCTCGACGCCGTTGACCGCATCATTGGTGGCCTAGAAAAGAAAAACAAAATCATTACGCCAGAAGAAAAGAAAACGATTGCCTACCACGAGGCGGGTCACGCCGCGGTTTCTTGGCTCTTGCAGTACGCCAATCCGTTGGTGAAAGTGACTATCGTGCCACGCGGACAATCTTTAGGTGCTGCATGGTACCTACCAGAAGAGCGCAGCATCACCACTACCGAGCAACTCCTCGACGACATGTGTGCTACCCTCGGTGGGCGCGCAGCGGAGCAACTCACCTTCAAGCGTATTTCTACCGGTGCTCTATCGGATTTAGAACGCGTTACCAAACAAGCCTACGCCATGACCTCTATCTATGGCCTCAACGAGCGCGTTGGCAATATCTCCTTCTACGACTCACAGGGCAGAGATGCCTTTACCAAGCCTTATTCTGAGGATACCGCTAAAGTCATCGACGAAGAAGTCAGCAAACTTATCGAAGGTCAGTACCAACGTGCGCTTCAATTACTCGGTGAAAACCAAGATAAATTAGGACAACTCGCCGATCGCTTGCTCACCTCTGAGGTCATCTTCAAAGAAGACCTAGAAGCTATTTTTGGCAAGCGCCCTTGGGATCCAATTGAAGAAATCTCAACAGAAATTGAGGCAGCTGCAAGCGAGAGCAACACAAACAACATGTTGGAAACTGGCGAAGAAACGCAGTCCGAAGAAGTCAAATCTGAAGAAACGCCTTCGGAAGAATCTACACCTGAAGAACCTACACCTGAAGAACCTACATCTGAAGCGTCGACTTCTGAAGATATGGGCACTTCTGAACCAACTTCAGATACTGAACCAACGCCTAACGCATGATCGGAAACCTGGGGCAACGCATGATCACTGGTGCTGTTTTTGGCACCCTTGTGATCGGTTCTATGCTCTGGAATCCTTATGCTTTTGCACTTGTCTTTTCTTTTTTCATGATTGTTGGCCTGTGGGAGTTTTATAACTTCTTCAAGCAGCATCAAGTGGTAGAAGTATCGAATGAAATTGGCATTTTTATTGGCATTTTTATTTATATACTTTTGGTGGGTATTAGTTTTGAGTGGTTCTCCGTGATCTCTCTAAGCCTGATATTCCCGCTCTTCTTTACGCTGATTCTCAACGAACTATGGGCCAAGCACCAGCACCCATTGCTGAATATTTCAGTGTTGGTTTTCGGCATCATTTATGTCGTTGGGCCCTTCTATTTGAGCATCGATTTACATGTCCGCGACACCTCCCCACTTCCCAAAGTACTGGGCATGTTTTTACTGATCTGGACAAACGATTCTTTCGCTTATTTTAGTGGAAGAGCTTTCGGAAAACACAAGCTTTTTGAGCGGATTTCTCCAAAAAAAACCTGGGAGGGTACTTTTGGCGGCATCTTGTTTACCTTGCTTATTGGCTTTCTTATTGGGTCGTACATCAACAAAGGCGAAGTGTTATTTTGGATGGTCTCGGCGCTCATTATTGCACCCGGTGCTATTTTCGGTGATTTGCTTGAATCGCTATTCAAAAGAAGTTTGGCAGTCAAGGACAGCGGTAAAATCTTGCCCGGACACGGCGGCGTACTAGACCGCTTCGATGCCGCTCTTTTTACCATTCCATTTTTCTATTGTTGGTCAATAATCTATCTTTACTGGAAATGATGACTTTTCACCGCGAAGGACGCTCCATTATGCTTGGGAGCATTGTAATATTTCTGGGCTTGAGCGCCCTCAATTACTATCTTTTGGCCTGCTCTATTTTCGGCCTATTTCTTTTTCTTGAAATTGGATTTGCTGTACTGCTCTACCTCATTATCCAGTTTTTTAGGATACCGAAGCGCACCTGCACGGCCGGCCCACAAGATATCATGTGCCCAGCAGACGGCAAAGTTGTAGTGATTGAAGAAGTCGAAGAAACAGAATATTTCAAAGACAAGCGCATTCAGGTGTCTATTTTTATGTCGCCAATGAATGTGCACGCCAATTATTATCCGATAGCCGGTGAAGTGAGTTATACCAAGTATCACCCGGGCTTGTTTTTGGTTGCTTGGCACCCAAAGAGCAGCACCGACAACGAGCGCAGCACGTGTGTGGTCAAACACACCAGCGGAACAGAAATTCTTTTTCGTCAAATTGCGGGCGCATTGGCGCGCCGGATTTGTTACTACGCCCAAATTGGCGACAACGCGCAAACGGGTGCAGAATTCGGCTTCATCAAATTTGGGTCTCGCGTCGATTTATTCTTGCCTTTGGGCACGAAAATTGATGTGGAGCTCGGACAAAAAGTGCAAGCAAAACTCACCAAGCTTGGTACTTTAAATTAATTTGTAACTTTATAAAAAAAAACGCCATGAAAAAAGTATTTGTAGCTATTGCCCTTACCACATTCGTAGGTTCTTTGGCAAGCACAGCTTATGCAGCTGTAAACGGAACGCAAATCGTTAAGAAAGACGACGACAAGCGCAAAAAGAAAAAGAAAAGCGGTAGCTGCTGCTCTTCTAGCTCTACACAAAAATCTTGCTCTTCTAGCAACTCGACTCAAAAGTCTTGTTCTGGAGAAAAGCACTAATCCTAGTTACTTACCGTAACGCAAAAAGCCGGCTCACGCCGGCTTTTTTTATGTCCAATTCATGCCTTAGGCACTATAGATGGCTTGGTACTGAGCTTGGTATTTATCAAGTATTTTTTTGCGCTTGAACTTGAGCGTTGGCGTGAGTTCGCCGCCTTCAATGGTGAATTCTTGCGGCAAGAGCTTGACTTTTTTGAGTTGCTCCCATGAACCATATTCCTTGTTGATCGCTGCAATTTCTTCATTGATGCGATCTATCAATGCTTGGTTCTCAATGATGGCGTCGTTAGAAAGCTTTGAAAAATCAAGTGCATGACGCTGCGCCCATTCTTTTACAAAAGCAAAGTTGGGAACAATAAATACAGCTGGGAATTTCTCACCCTCACCAATCACCATGGCCTGCTCAATAAAACGAGATTGCTTGAGTCTGTTTTCCATGGCTTGCGGCACAATATATTTACCCCCAGAGGTCTTGAAAATCTCTTTTTTGCGATCGGTAATCTTCAAAAACTTGCCCTCTTGGAAGGTGCCGATATCACCTGTACAAAACCAACCGTCGGCATCAAAAACTTCATTGGTTGCTTCTTGATTTTTATAGTAACCCATCATGACGTTTGGTCCTTTGACAAGGATTTCGCCGTCTTCGGCAATTTTGACCTGTACGTTTTCTACTAGCGGGCCAACCGAGCCAATTCGGATACCTGTATTGAAGTTATTTACCGTTACCACCGGAGAAGTTTCGGTGAGGCCATAACCTTCGAGAATTGGAATATCTGCCGCCAAGAAGATTCGGGCCAAGCGCGGTTGTAATGCCGCAGACCCAGAAGCAATTGCCTTGACGTTGCCGCCGAGCGCCTCTTGCCATTTGGAGAAAATAAGCTTGCGCGCAATGGCCAATTTGACTTTGTAAAATATTGATTTTCCAATGACGTCGTAATCTTCGGCAACGCCAACAGCCCAGAAGAAGAGTGCGCGTTTGACACCAGAGAGCTCCTCTCCTTTGGCCATGATTTTGTCGAATACCTTTTCGATTAAGCGCGGTACTGCGGAGAATACATCGGGCTTTACTTCACGGATGTTGTCGCCGATGGTATCCATCGATTCGGCAAAGTGAATAGAGCAACCAATGTACATGTACAAATAATGAAGCATGCGCTCATAAATATGACATACCGGAAGAAAGCTCAAGACCTTTGAATTTTTATCGGCTGGAATTGGGTCTATACATGCCGAAACCGTAGAGAGGATGTTGGCATGTGATAGCATGACACCTTTTGGATTGCCAGTTGTACCCGAAGTATAGATAATGGTAACTAAATCAGTGGTTTTTACATCGCGCATGCGTTGTTCGACAGCCTCGATTTCAGTTTGGCCTTTCGCCGCTTCAATTGCCGACCAATGCGGGCAGTTGGGCAGCTGATCAAAAGCAAACAAATGCTTGAGCGTAGGCACTTCGTTTCTGACCGAACTGATTTTGTCTACCAACTCTTGGTTGGAAACCACACAGATTTCTACTCCTGCATCGTTGAGGATGAAACGGTAATCCGATTCTGAAATATTGGGATAAAGTGGAACTAATATAGCCCCAACTTGCTGTACAGCGATATCGAGAATATTCCATTCAAAGCGGTTTGAGCTGGCAACCGCAACGCGATCACCGGCCTGAACACCCATGGAAATGAGCCCACGAGAAACGTTCATGGCTGCTTCGAGGAAGTCGGCGGTGGCAAGTGGAACCCAAATGCCTTTTGTCTTGGTGACAAACATGTTGGGATTAGGGTAATTCTTGAGTTGATGTCTAGGGACATCAAATAAACGATCTATAGTTAGCATACAATAGGTTTGGTGGCGAAAAATAGCAATATTGTTTCAATTAAAGAAACAAAATCACAAAAAGGATGATGAGGGCCAGGCTAATGAGGTTGAGCACAAATCCGTAGCGAATCATGTCTTTGATGCGCAAAAAACCCGAGCCAAAGACAATAGCGTTGGGCGGTGTGCCGACAGGCATCATGAACGCTAAACTTGCGCCAAGTGTGAGTGCCATGGCAAGCGGAACCAAAGGCAGCCCTGTTTGCTGTGCAAAAATACCCACAACGGGAATAAACAGCGTAACCATCGCTAGATTGGAAAGTACTTCAGAAATAAAAATAGCGATCGTGGTGAGGATGGCAATTGCCGTCAGTAGGCCGATTCCATGGAAAGATTCAAAAGTGCTGGCTAAAAACTGCAGTACCCCATTTTTTTCGAGGACTGCTGCCAAAGCCAAGCCGCCACCAAAAAGCAAGAGAATGCCCCAAGGTAATTTTTCGGTATCTGACCAACGCAAGACTTTTTCTTTGGCCGTTTGACCACTCGGCATTAAGAACATAGCCAATGCACCTAAAATTGCGGCGTTTTCATCGCGATATTTGATGCCTAAATAAGTTCCGATGGCTTCGCGGAAAATCCAGAGGCCAGCTACAATAGAGAAAATCCAAAGCACGCGTTTTTGGGCTTTAGACCAAGGAAGGGTTTGGAAATTCAGGTCGTGGACATCTTTGCGCTCCTCACCTAATAAATAATTGAAAATGAGAAACATCAACAACAATAATAGAATAGCGAGCGGCATGCCGATTTTCATCCAGTCGAAAAAACTGATCTCGATGTTGAAACTTTCGGAAAGAATGCTCGCCATTTGCGTATTGGGCGGAGAACCAATGAGTGTGCCGACCCCCCCAATATTTGAAGCATAGGCAATGGAAAGCATCAAAAACACGCTGAATTTTGATTGGCGATGTGCGGGTGGCATGGCCTCTACCACAGCAACTGCCATCGGCAGCATCATGAGTGCAGTAGCGGTGTTGGAAATCCACATCGAAATCAGCCCAGTACTGAGAATGAAACCCAATAAAATATTTGATTTTTTATCGCCAACAACGGCAATTATTCGCCTGGCAATTTGCTCGTGCACGCCCCATTTTTCGAGTGCAAGTGCCATTACAAAGCCGCCGAAGAATAAAAAGATATTGGAGTCGCCGTAGCATTGCGCGAGGTCTTTGGGGGTGAGTAGGCCAAATGGAACAGCAAGTAATAGGGGGAGCAGCGCCGTAAGATAAACGGGAATCCATTCGGAAATCCAGAGTACAACCATTAGTCCTGCCAATAACAAGGCAAGTGTAAAACCGTCAAAAACCCACATTGGGCAAAGGAATTTATTTGTTGAGCCCGTTGAGCGCGTCTACGAAATAGTTCGCTTTCGCCTCGACTTCGTTAGCAATAGCACGGAACTCAGCCTTGCCTTTTGCTTGATTCATTTTGGTCAGCATTTGGTCTTGAAACGAAGCTGCTTCATCGATGAGCTTAGCCGAGCGGTCTGCTTTGTCTGGAGCGGTCATTTCAAAAAAGAAGCATTCTTCTACCACATCAAAAACCATTTCATTGATGTTTCTTTTGAGGATTCGTTTGTTGGCCATAACTCTTAATTTTTGACAAATGTACACTTTTTCGGGCTATTTTTGCACATGTCTTATCCCCTACTGACCATCGCCAAAGGCAAAGAGCACTCTATTCAACGCAAACACCCTTGGGTCTTCTCTGGGGCTTTGGCTAGCGATACCTCCGAGTTACAAGATGGCGACCTCGTCTGCCTCACCACCAAAAAACAACAAATTCTTGGCATCGGCCATTTCCAACACGCGACTATTTCTGTTCGGATCCTAAGCTTTGACTACGAAACCATAGACGAGGCTTTTTACGAACGACGCCTTTCCAATGCCTACCAATTACGTTTGCGCATCGGTCTACTCAACGCCAACAACAATATCTTTCGCTTGTGTCATGGCGAAGGCGATTTATTGCCTGGGCTCATCATCGATTTTTACAACGGCGTAGCAGTGATACAATGTCATTCGTTTGGCATGCACCGTCAAGTTGAACTCATTGCCCAAGCACTTCAGAAAGTCATTGGAGCCGATCTCAAGGCCATTTATCACAAATCTAGCGACACCCTTCCCAAAAGAGAGGTGGCGTCAGACGGAGCTGCAGATGGCTATTTATTTGGCGAAGTAGCAACTCCGCACTTAGCGCTTGAAAATGGCGTTCAATACCAAATTGACTGGATCAATGGGCAAAAAACAGGCTTTTTCATTGATCAACGCGAAAACCGAGCACTACTCGGTAAATATGCGCAGGGCAAAAAAGTGCTCAACACCTTTTGTTACTCGGGTGGCTTTAGTTTGCAAGCTTTGCAACATGGCGCAACACTCGTGCACTCCTTGGATAGCTCTAAAAAAGCAATTGTACTGACCGAAGCCAATGTGGCACTCAATCAGTTTGAAGACAGACATGGCTCTATATGTGAAGACGCCATGGATTACATGAAAAACCTGCCCGAAGACTACGACATCATTGTATTGGATCCTCCGGCATTTGCCAAGCACCGAGACAAACGCCACCAAGCCATTCAAGGCTACAAACGCCTCAACGCCCACGCCATTCGCCAGATCAAACCCGGCGGACTCATCTTTACATTTTCTTGCTCGCAAGTGGTAGATACCCTTCTTTTTACCAATACCGTCATTGCTGCAGCCATTGAAGCCGGGCGTTCTTGTCGTATTTTGGAGCAACTCCACCAACCTGCAGACCACCCCATTCAAGCTTTTCATCCAGAAGGCGCCTATCTCAAAGGGCTCGTTATTCAAATCGATTAAATGCTCGCACTCAATTACAAGACAATTTTAGGCGTGGCCCTACCCATGATGGTGACGGGCTTTATTCAATCGATTGTCTTGCTTACCGATGCCTCTTTAATTGCAAGGTATTCAACAGAAGCCTTTGATGCTGTAGGCAACGCTGGCTTGCTCTACGTGACCTTATTTATGTGTTTGGCAGGCATGGCCGATGGTGCGCAAATCATCATTGCCCGCAGAATTGGTCAGCAAAAACCAGAGCTCATTGGCCAAGTTTTTGGCAGTACCGTTTGGGTCTTGTGCACTTTAGCATTGGCTCTATTTGGGATACTCTATTTTTTGATGCCCAATTTGGTTGCAGCTTACTCAGAACAAGCAGAAATTGCCCGACTTCAGGGTATTTATATCGAGCAGCGAAGCTTTTCGCTGTTTTTTGCCATGATTACCCTTTCTATCCAAGCATTTTTCTTAGCCGAAGGAAAGTCATGGGTGGTACTCGTTACCTCAGTGCTCACTGCAAGTTCCAATGCCGTATTGGCCTACGCGCTTATTTTTGGCGAATTTGGACTACCCGAAATGGGCATCAGAGGCGCTGCCTTGGCCTCCACCATTGCCGACGGCCTTGGCATGGTAAGCATGCTTTGCTTTTTATTCTTCTCCAAGGAACAAAAAAAATACAAACTCCTCGCCTATTTCAAGGTAGACTTTAGCTCTATAAAGGAGCTGCTCAAAGTAGGCAGCCCGCTCATGTTACAAGGTTTTTCTGCGCTGGCCACCTGGACGCTCTTCTTTACTTGGCTCGAACAAAAAGGTACTTTTGACCTCACGGTTTCTCAGAATATCCGCTCCATTTATTTCTTGGCATTTGTACCCATTTGGGGTTTTGCAGGCACTACCAAAACTTATATTTCACAGTATTTGGGCGCTAAAAAAATGGAGCAAATCCCGCAAATTCAGAGAAAAATTCAGTTGCTCACGGTTTGTTTTATGCTACTGACTTTTCACGGGGCACTGCTTTATCCTGAAACGATGATCAGAATGGTAAACCCCGCAGAGGCGTATGTAGCCAAAAGTGCTGAAATCCTGAAACTCATCGCGGTATCCATTCTGCTCTTTGGTTTTATTTCAGTCTATTTTCAGACCATTCACGGCAGTGGCAATACGCTACACTCCATGCTCATTGAGTTTTTTACGGTTGGTGTGTATAGCATCTTTTGTTATTTATTCATCAAAGTTTGGGCGCTAGACGTCTATTGGATTTGGACGGTAGAATACATTTATTTCGGCATATTAGGGATTGTTTCTATAACGTATCTCAAAAAATATAATTGGCAAAACAAACAGGTATGAGTGCAGGACTTCGAATCGTATTTATGGGTACGCCCGCTTTTGCAGTGCGCATTTTAGACGAGCTCCACCAAAGTCAGCACCAAGTAGTTGGTGTGGTAACCGTTGCAGACAAACCTGCTGGCCGCGGCCAACTCATGCACCAAAGCGCCGTAAAAACATATGCGCTCGCGCACCAATTGCCTTTACTGCAGCCCGACAAACTCCGCGACGACGCCTTCATTGCTACTTTACAACAGTGGCAGGCCGATGTATTTGTGGTGGTTGCTTTTAGAATGTTACCCGATGTGGTTTGGAAGCTCCCAAGACTAGGCACCTTCAACCTGCATGCTTCTTTATTACCGGCCTACCGCGGCGCAGCACCCATCAATTGGGCGCTCATCAACGGCGACAGCGAAAGTGGTGTGACCACATTTATGATCAATGAAGAGATCGATGCTGGAAGCATTCTCAAGCAAGCTAAAGTTGAACTCACTCCGAACATGACCGCCGGCGTTTTACACGACCAACTTCAAGAACTTGGCGCTGCGCTCACCCTTCAGACTTGTAATGACTTGGCTTCGGGTAATATTGAACCCAAAGCGCAAACCCCAATAATAGGAAAGCGCGCATTGGCCCCCAAACTTTTCAAGGAAAACACAAAAATAGACTGGGCGCTACCTGCCCAAGAAATACACAATCTGGTCAGAGGCCTTGATCCGTATCCAGCCGCATGGTGTCAGCTGTGGTCAGTGCAAAAAGAGACATGGGTACAATTCAAAATTTTCAATACCGCTATAGCCGATAAGCCATGTACACGCCAAGATGGGCCGCAAGCGCACAAAGAGGGGATTTTATTTCCTTGTGGAGGCCAAACGACTTTACTAGTGAAGGAAGTGCAGATGGAAGGCAAAAAGCGCATGGACGCCAAAGCATTTATGGCGGGTAATGAGCTCAGTTTGTTTCGTTACTGAGGAATATTGAAAGAGATGCCAAAACGCATCGGGTAAACCCCGACGGTAGTACCTTCTTTGAACATGCTGAGGATGGCGTAATTGGCAAACAAACCAAAATATCCGTAACCGACACGAACGCTGGCGTCTAGCATCCAGGTATTCAGATTGAACTTGGCTTTGGTGGTATTTTCAAATTGATCGCCATTGGCATAGGTACCCGTAAAGCGCTGATGGCTGTACAAGCGCACGCCACCGACAACGCCAGCATTGATATAAAATGACTTCTTAAACGCGTTATTGGCCGTGTAATCTAAGTAAAGAGGAACGGTCATGTATGCCGCATAAAGCGTGTTGCGCTTGTAAACCTGATCGTTGTTGATCACGGCATACACGGTATCTGCGTTGTGGGCAAGGACGTAAGAAGAAGTGAGTTCGGTGGTGCCAAAATTGAAGCCATACCCTGTTGTAAGACCAAAAACATCACCAATTAAATTGAACTTGTGTTGAAAGGTATTGAAGTTGAAGAAAATGCTTTTTGCACTATTGTTTTCCCAATAAGGTGTAGAGGAGAAAGTTGTAGTTGGATCTAAGAAACCTGTTGTATTGAGCTGAACACCTAATTCAAAGCCAGCCCAGTGTGCCTTGCCCGTATGATTAGTCATTTCATCTTCAAATTCAAAATCGCCTTCCATGTCTAAATCGAAGTCAAAAAGAATTTGAAGGCGGTATGACGCCACAATTGGTGTTCCATTTTCATCGGAAGCTGGAATCCAGTTTGGCATATTGCGCACGATGTCAAGTGCAGCGCTATCGAGCATGGCATCATAACCCAATTCGACGAAGGGCTTCGTGACCTTGCCGTCTATTGCAATTTCAAAGGCTACGTAGACAGATTCTCCCCAAGGAAATGCTTCGCTCGTGTCGGCAAAAATGAATTGTTCTACCGCATCTTTGACGTACAAATTAAGCGAATCTTGACCACCTGGAAACTGAGGTGTACTGCGGTCTTCTGCCATATCTGGCGCAGCCCAAACTTCGGTAATTTCTACCGGAGGCGGCACCAAATCTTGTTCAATGACAACGCTCGTATCGATTTTTTCTACTAATTGCGGCTTTTCTAAAACTTGTGCCTGAGCAGCAAAACAAAATAAGGAAATGACCGCAGCGCTGATATTTTTCATGTGGAGAATTTTCTCCAAAGATAGAGAATTAAAACTGGATGTTCATTTTCAATAAGAAATGTCTACCCGCTTGTGGGTAGTAAAAGTTTTCAGTTGTTGTGAGGCCACCGTATTGATAACTAAAGGTATAGCCATTATTGGCATAGAGCGCGTTGAAGAGGTTGTTGACCAACAAACCAATTTCCATTTCTTTGGCAAAGTTTTGCTTGACTTTATAGTTGCAAATGAAATTGGTAAAGGTGAATGGATCTAGGCTTCTGGCCACACTTGAAGTGTTGTCTAGGTATTGACGCGCCACATATTTGCTTTGTAGGGCCAAAGAAAGTGCGGCTGTGGGCTGGTATTGCAAACCTAAAGTATGAATGAAATTGGGTGAAAACGCCAAATCGGTGGTGCCGTGATCGATTTGTGCTTGGGTATAATAAGGCGCTTCGTCTAAATAAACATCTACGAATTCGACAAAGTTCATGATCTTGTTCTGGCTGAGCGTTGTAGCACCTTGAAGGCGCCATTTTTCGGTCAGTTGATAAGCAAATTCAAATTCCAAACCAGCGCGGTAGCTTTGGTCTACATTGGTTCGGGTATAGCCACCAACGTCGTTGATTTGGCCCGTTAAAACCAACTGATCTTGGTAGTACATCAAAAACAAATTGGCCTGTGCATTCCAGCGCTTATAGACCAAGCGATAAGCAAGCTCTGCATCGTACATGCGCTCTGGTAACGGTCTGTTTTCAGGGGTGCTTTCTCTGAAATCGCGGCGTACAGGTTCGCGATTGGCAATACCAACAGAACCAAAAAGCTTATTTGACCCAAGCGTCTTGACAAAGGCCATTTTGGGATTGAAAAAATGGTACTGCACATTTTGCGTTACGTCGGACAAAACGCCGCTGACTTGGTCTACACCCAAGAAAGCATAAGCGATACCGCGGTATTGAAGGTCGAGTTGGAGGTCCCAACCGTTTTGAGTGTAGTTTGACTTCAGATACGTACTCAACTCCGATTTATTGGCGTCGTTGTCGTAATAGCGCTCGTAAATTTGACTATTCGAAGCAAATTGGGCCCAAATGATTTCGCCAAAATGCAGCCCGGTGTAGCGGTTTGCGGCGCCGCCAAGGGTCAATTTCCAATTGGGCTTGAGTTGGTAATTGAAGCCGTAAACGATCCCAACAAAATGGTTGTCTAGCCAGCGTCTTCTGATCAAATCAGCGCTCAGGATTGAATCTGTACCGACCACAACTGGCGCAAGCCCGTAGTCGGAGAGCGCATCTTGGTTTCTGTATTCTTCGTAGAAGCCTCTTCCATAGGTGTAATGAGCCGCCAAGTTGAGGTCGAGTTTTGAAGAGAAACGGTGGATGAAGTGCAGCTGGTAATTATCTTGATTGTAGTTGTCTACTTGATTGGCGTAGGTGTAGTAGTTGTATGTTCTGCCAGACTGCAATAGGTTCTGCGTTTCGGCAGCGCTCAATCCATTGCGCGCAGCGTAGTCGAGCATGCCTTGTTCATCTGAACGGTAGTGGCTTTCGGGCGTGCCATACCAAGCTTGATAAGTGCGCTCTGTGCCATTCAAGACCACGGCTTTCCAGATTGATTTTTGAGTCAAATAAGTTGCGGTAAGCGCAAGTGAACGCAAATCTGCCGAAGCGCGATCTAAGTAGCCGCCTGAACGGATTTCAGAGAGGCGAGCATCTAAAGAAAAATGGTTGTTGAGCAGGCCAGTTGAAGCCTGGAGCGTGCCCCGGAGCGTGCCAAACGAACCGCCAGAAAAATCGATGCGCGCCGCTGGTTGTGCGCGCAAGTCATTGGTTTTGATGTTGACACTTGCGCCAAACGCAGCTGCGCCGTTGGTAGAAGAACCTACCCCGCGCTGCACTTGCATATTTTCGATGGAGCCCACGAGGTCTGGCATATTGACCCAATAGACATCGTGAGATTCTGGATCATTGACTGGCACGCCGTTGATCGTTACATTGATGCGACTGGCGTCTACGCCACGGATGCGCAGACCGCTGTAGCCGATGCCCGCACCCGCGTCGCTGGTAGTAACCACCGAAGGCGTGAACTCTAGCAGTGTGGGCATATCTTGACCAAAATTCTTGCTGTTGAGCGCCGTTTTGTTGACGGTTGTGTTGTTTGGGGCATCTTGGGCGCGCAAGCCTTTTACCACGACACCTTCCATATTTTGAATAACGCGAATGGTATCACCCGAAACTTGGAATTTGTTCTGTTGGGCCAAAGCAAATTGACCGATGAACGAAATGAATAGTAAAAATCTTGTTTTCATTTTCTAAAAAATTAAACAAGAATAAGGGGCTCTTCTTGACAGTTTTGTAAGTTAAGCGCGTCATCTTCCCTTCGCTGGCATTATCCAAATCAGGTTCAATGGGTATGTTCTCAGCCTTTCGGCACCCCTTAGAGACGCTGCAAAAATAAGTCTTTTTGAACTAACCCATCCAAACCAGAAATAAAAATCCTTTGGCGTTGGATAAAAAGAATTGATGCTAAGCAGATAGCGCAGCAACCAACTTGGCAATTTGTACCGCATTGGTAGCGGCACCCTTGCGCAGGTTGTCGGCAACTATCCACAAGTTGAGCGTATTGGCTTGGCTTTCGTCGCGGCGAATGCGGCCAACGAAGACGTCGTCTTTACCCTGTGCCATGCGCGGCATTGGATACTCAAATTGGGCTAAGTTGTCTTGAACGGTGATACCCGGGGTTTGCGCCAGTATTTGTCTGACTTCTTGCAAATCAAAATCGTTTTCAAAAGAAATGTTCACCGCTTCTGAATGCCCGCCAACAACCGGAACCCGAACAGCTGTGGCCGTAACGTTGATGCTCGGATCTAAGATTTTTTTGGTCTCGTTGGTGAGTTTCATCTCTTCTTTGGTGTAGCCGTTGTCTAAGAAGACGTCGCACTGCGGGATGCAATTTTGATCGATCGGGTACTTATAAGCCATTTCGCCGGAAATGCCCGCGCGTTCGTTGGCCAGCTGCTGAACTGCTTTCACGCCGGTTCCGGTAATCGATTGATAGGTAGAAACCACCACGCGCTTCACGCCATACTTTTGGTGCAGGGGCGCCAAGACCATGACGAGTTGAATGGTGCTGCAGTTTGGATTGGCGATGATGAGGTCTTGTTTGGTGAGGAGTTGTCCGTTGATTTCCGGAACGATGAGCTTTTTTGTTGGATCCATGCGCCAAGCCGAACTGTTGTCTATGACCACGGTGCCTTTCTCAGCAAAACGAGGCGCCCACTCCGTTGAGGTGTCTCCACCTGCAGAAAAAATGGCGATATCTGGCGCGGCATCTACTGCGGTTTGCAATCCAATGACCGCATATTGCTTGCCTTGAAACGTTAGTTGCTTACCGACGCTGTTTTCGGAGGCGACCAAAAGTAATTCAGTAAAAGGAAATTGTTGTTCTGCCAACACCTCTAACATCACTGAACCTACCATTCCGGTGGCTCCTACTACAGCTATTTTCATTGTTCAATTTTTTACAAAAATAATCTTTGTTTGCCATGCGACTCTTTCTGCTGCTATTTTTCCTTTCATCGGCTTGCACGCCCAGACCAGTTTTAGCCCAAGTATTCGACGATTTTCACGACCAAAGTCTTTTTCAAGGACTCCTCTGGGGCGGCGATATCGGTGCATTTACAACCAACAGCAACCGACAATTGCAACTGAGTGCAGCTAGTGCCGGAGCGGCCAACCTCTTCTTTGCGCACCAATTGAACAATAACACCAACTGGGAATGTCAGTTTTGGTTGCGACTCAACTTTAGCCCCTCGAGTCTTAATTTTGGGCGCTTTTACCTCGTGGCGAATCAAAGTGACTTGCTCTTGGCCGACCAAGCGCTGTATCTAGAATTTGGCGAAGCTGGAAGCCAAGATGCCCCCAAATTATTTTGTAGGCAAAATGGGACCGATAGCTTGGTCGGGGTGGGCCCCGCCGGCAGCGTTGCGGCGGCGTTTCAGTTATTTTTTAGCTTCAAGTACAACAATGGCGCGTTTACGCTCGAGACCAAAACGAGTACTGCCGCCGCAAGCAACCTTTGGTTATCAGGGCAGTTGCCCTGGCTGCCGGCGGGGCCTTATGCAGGCCTGAGTTGTATCTTCACAAGCGCAAATAGCCAAGGATTTTACCTCGACGATCTGTATGTAGGGCCTCTGCTCGAACAGCAGGTGCCCAATTTGTTCATTACCGAATTAATGGCCGATCCTGAGCCACAGCAAGGCCTGCCCAACGCAGAATTCATTGAAATCTACAACGCCGGTGCAAATGCCCAACAACTCAATGGTTTGGTGTTGAGCGACGCCACAGGAAGTTGCACGCTCCCCTCCTATTGGCTGCAGCCCGGATCTTACGCTACGCTTGTCGGAACCGGGCAAAGCAGTGGCTTCAACCCGTCGAAGACCATTGAAGTCAGTGCTTTTACCAGTCTGAATAACACCGGTGAAACCATTCAGCTCAAGAATGCCCAAGGACTACTTATAGATCAGGTGGCCTACCAGATCAATTGGTACCAAGATTCCGTCAAAATGAATGGCGGCTTCAGCTTGGAGCGGTGTTCGTTACTCGATCCGTGTTCTGCGGCAGATAATTGGCGTGCGACTCAAGCGCAGCTTGGCGGCACGCCAGGGCTCCAAAATTCTGTATTTGAAGCCGCCCCGGATACACTGGCACCGTTCATTCGTTTTGCAGAAGTCCGCGATGCCAACCAAGTTGCATTTGTCTTTTCAGAACCAATGGACAGTGCCAGTTTGGCGCTGTGCGCCATCTCATTTGATCACAATCTGGGTGCGTTCACAAGAATGGGACTCCATTACTTACAAATTCAAAATGGCGCGCAGTTGCTTTTGATATTTGAAAACGCTATTCCAAAAAGTGAGCCCATTGAAGTGTCGTTTGTGGCGCTCAAAGATTGTTGGGCCAATGCGCGCAACCAGCAAGTGACTTTCATTCGCTACGAAGCACCCCAACCCGGCGACCTCCTGCTCAATGAAATTTTATTTGACCCGCCGAGCAATGGCTCAGATTTCATTGAGCTTTACAATGCAAGTCAGAAATATCTTGATTTGAAACAGTGCAGCATAGGTAATGGCCTAGCGACCTATGACCTCACAAAACCATTCATTTCCCCTCATGATTATTTGGCACTTTGCCCCGACACAAGCTTTTTAAGTGATTTTTATCCGAATACGCCGAGTGAAAAGACCGCTTTTCAAACCCTTCCCTACTTTTACAATGATAGCGGAACATGCATCTTATATGGCAACGGAAGTATCCTAGACAAATTGACCTACAACGCCTCTTGGCATGCTGGGCTCATTATCGATACAGAAGGGGTGAGTTTGGAGCGTTTGGAAGCTTCAGCGCCAACACAAAATCCAAATAATTGGTTTTCGGCAGCTCAAAACGTGGGGTTTGCCAGCCCCGGCCGAAGCAATTCACAGCAAATTGGCGCCAAACAAACTGGCTCGCTTTACCTTACCCAACCAGAATTTAGCCCAGATCAAGACGGTTACCACGATTTTTTAGAAATTCAATATGAATTGCCTGCTCCAAATATGTTGGTGCAAGCCGAAATTTATACCCTCGGTGGCAACTTAGTTAAAAACCTAGTTGTCAATGAATTATTCGGAACAAAAGGCCTCTTGATCTGGGATGGCAGCACAGAATACGGCACAATTGCGACGAATGGAATTTACATCTTGGAATTCAAAGCCTTTTCAACAGACCCAAGTGTATTTTTTAATCGCAGATTGAGTTTTGCGCGCTGTATTAAACGCTAAATTTGAATTAAACTTCATCACATGAAAGCGTTATTATTTTTACTCAGCTTATCGTTCACCCTATCTGTATCCGCTCAGCGCTACACAAGCGCACTTGGCTTGAGAACTGGTAGCCCTGGCGTCACTTACCTCAATGCCAAATACCGAGTCAATCAGCAGGGCTATGAAATCGGAATCGGTGGCAACACAGGGTCTGTATGGCTACACGGCAACGCTTATTATCAAAATGAACTGAACGAAATCCTAGACTACTATTATGGCTTTGGTGCAAATGTTGGTCTTGGAAAAATGAACCAGTTTGATGCAAACACCAGCGGCTTGGGCCTTGGTGCAAGCGCTGTAATCGGACTCGAACACACACTCAAAGATTATCCATTCAATGTTTCACTCGATTTAGGCCCGGGCCTGTATGTGCTACCCCGATTGCAATTTGGCTTTGCATGGGCTTTAAGCGTGCGGTATGTCCTCCACTAAAATCGATTTTTCTCCGGGGTCCAAAAATTGGATTGCTAAATTCTTCGAGCTGCTCGAAAATGGCGTTTTCGGCATTGACGACGACCTCATTCACCAGCAAGAGCGCAACCTCACCCACTTTATATCGCATCAAACCGGGCTCATTTACGGCACGGCCAAATCTTTTATTTTCTCCAATAAGCTCGATAAGAAAAGTTTCAACCCAGATGAGCAACTTCAGTTATTGCTTTTTGAAACCTTGCTATTCACCTATATCCGAAAACAACAGAAGCCGGCAAACCTCAAAGAATTCACCACTACCCTTTTGTCATTTTACAAAGGATACGAAGGCTCCAACCTCATCGGTCGGCTCAAATACAAAACCTCGGCACAAGACGCCAATAAGTTAGAAATTCTGCTGGCCTCGAGAGTGGGCGTCAAAAGCTCTTTTTTAGGCGCAAATTACTGGCTCAAGCACCTCTCCAATGCTTTCATCTTTTTGGATATCATTTTGTTTCGCGCCTACCTAGAAGGAGACCATACTGCTTTTCTCAACAAATACGAACGCTACACTTCATCGGTTTTAAATGGCCTCATTTATGTGGCACTCGTGGATGGAAAAGTCGAAGAGAAAGAACGAAAAATACTCAAGCACTTTATTGCCTCGGCAGCCTTAGCGCCAACCCTTCAGCGCAATTACATGGAGCGCATCAAGATTGGCATTCCCTTCAAATTGCTCCAACAAGAACTCGTTCAAGACGAACTCTTGGCGCAAATTACCTTTGAATTTGGGCACTTACTTTTGCAAAGCTCCCACGCCATTGCTCCTGAAGAACGTCAAAAACTCGAAGCGCTCGGAAGTGCTTTGCATTTGAGCCCAACACAAATGCTCTTGTCGGAAGAAATGTGTCTGGCATTTATTGCCCAAAGCGGGCCCAAAGAGCTTGCGGTCTATAAGCAATCTACCGAAGCAAGTTTTGCTTTTAAGGAAACCTCCAAAAGATGGCTGCGCATTATTGGCCGCAACCGAGATCGCTTGCTGACCGAAATGCGCGAAAGCAAAGACCTGATGGCACTTTTGCAGAAGTCTACCAAAGAAGACCTCAGCCCCGAAGAAAAAGAGCAGGTCAAAGACCAATTTTACGACATCCTAAAGTCTATGCCATCGCTGGCCATATTTCTCTTGCCCGGCGGCAGTCTCTTGCTTCCTATCGTCATGAAACTCGTGCCGGAACTCATCCCCTCTGCTTTTAAAGTCAATGAAGTAGAGAAAAAACACACTGAAGATGAACTGTAAAATACACATCCATTTGCTCAATGAGCTTTTCTCTCAAGAACTCGCCGACGAAAAACACGGCGGCAAAGAATCTGCCGACAACCTGCGCTATGACTGGGAAGACGAACTAGACATTACATCAGCCGTTACGTTGGTTCAGGAACAAACAGATGCCGTTTATACCCTAGCTGGTTACGACGAAAACGATGCGCTATTTTCTTACGAGATTCCCGCCATGCATCTTTTTGAAATTCATTCCGAAACCGATCCGACTACTTACGTTGGGGCCTCCAAAAGCATCGTTGACCACTGCACCTACACCTCGGACAGCAACGGCCACACCATCCGTATTTTCCTCAAAGACTACGAGCCGATGGCCAATCCGGTGCCCGGAATTTTTATTGCCTCCAAAGCCTTTCCTAAAGCGCTCATCCGATGATTGAACTGAAAGGTATTCAACTCACCTTCCAAAAACCTGTTCTGAAGTCCTTGAACTTGGAGGTGAAGCGGGGCGAAATACTTGGGCTTGTCGGAAAAAGCGGGGCCGGAAAATCTTCTTTGCTCAAAATATGTGCTGGGCTACAAGACCCCGACGACGGGCAAATTGCGATCGATGGCAAAATGCAAACGCGCGTGCGGCACCTATTGGTTCCGGGTTTTAAGGGGCTAGCAATTGTGAACCAAGATTTCAAACTAGATCCGTATCATACCGTAGAGGAAAACATCCGCGAAGCCATTTTGCATTGGCCTTATGAAAAAAGGGACAAGCGCGTTCAAAAACTATTGCGCCTTTTTGGACTCAAAGAAATAGGCCTCACCAAAGCACATCTCATTTCGGGTGGCGAACAACAGCGCGTGGCCATTGCCCGTGCTATCGCCGATCAGCCCACTTACCTCCTGCTCGACGAGCCTTTTGGTCATCTCGATGCGCATTTGCGTCAGAAATTGAGTAGCCACCTCATGGACCTCCGCGACGAAGAAAATACAGGTATCATTTTGGTGTCGCACGAAGGGCAAGATGTACTCGGCTTGTGCGACCACATTTGCATCTTGCAAAATGGTAAATTATCCAAAAAACTCAAGCCAGAAGCGGTTTATTACCACTACAAAGCACCAGAACGCGCCAGGCTTTTTGGCCCCTTGAACACCCTTAAAATGGGCGCCGAACTGCTGCATTTCAGACCCGACGAATACAAACTGAGCAATACGGGTATTGCTGTCCAATTTGAAAAAGCCATGTTTGTAGGAGGTCTTTATCACAATTACGTACGCAGCAACAACAACGAACGCCTGTTGCTCTATGCATTCGAAAAATTAACCGAGATCAAAGCCATTGAAATCTGCAAAAAATAAACACGGCAAACTGCGCCTCACGCTAGAGGCCTTCTGGACTGCGCTCAAAGCGTATGTTCAAGATGGTGCTTTTCACCACGGTGCAGCCTTGGCCTACTACACGCTTTTTGCTTTTATCCCGATCATTTACCTCACGACCTCTATCTATGGGCGCATCATCGGGCAGCAAAACATGCGCGACATCATCACATCTTTGCTTAAATCCGAACTTGGCCTTCAAGACCCTGCATCTATCTTGCAGCTCGTAGATAGCATGTCTTTTGACAAGCCCAATTTCTTTTTGGAACTCGTCAGTATTGGTGTGTTGCTTTATACATGTTCGGCCTTTATGATTTCACTGAAAAGAAGCTTGAATGAGTTTTTTCATGTCAGTAAAAAAAGCAGACAAGAAGCCAATCTTTTCATGGAAATCATCGGCTTTCGCTTTGTAGGCGTATTGCTCTTGGCTGTTTTTGCCTTGGTGATCATCCTTTTTTACTTTCTACAAATTTTTATCTTTTCTGCGCTCACCAGTTGGCTCCACTGGAATAACGGTTTTGTTGATTTTTCGCTGCAATTACTGCAAATTTTCTTGACACTGCTTTCCAATGTGCTCATCTTCACGCTCATCTTTAAATACATGCACAACGCCAAAGTGAGTTGGCGCATAGCCCGCGATGGCGCAATTATGACAGCTATTTTGTTGTATATCAGTCAGTGGGTGATCGGTTATTACCTACAGCACTATTTCATCATGGGAAAACTCGGCGTGGCCAATTCGATTTTCATCATGTTGGCGTGGGTCCACTACTCCGCTCAGATTGTCTTTTTTGGGGCCCAATTTACGTATCAAATCGGCAAGGTTTTTCAGGACCGCATCCAGTCAGAAATCAAAGAAACGACGGCGGTTTCCTGAATTCAATTTTGGCGTCACGGAAAATGCTAGAGGTGTTGCGGATCGTGAGCAAGAAGCTTTTATTGCCGCCGATTGGCACATAATAGAACGAAAGCGCCCAGCAGTGCATGTTGCGGTTCAAAGAGAAATACGCATTGGTCAGTCTGCCTTCTTGCAAATTGATATTCAGATTGCCCGATACATTCCAACGTTTGGTAAAGCTGAGGTCTCCGCCAAGCACGAGCGTCTGTACAAACAACCAAGCATCAGGGGCTGTTGTGCTGATTTTTTGATTGGCCTGAATGCTGTAAACGTGCGACACATTCATTTTCCAGGGAATGTCATAATAAATGGCACGTTCGGGGTGCAGCGCATAGTAATTCAGATCGGCATTCCAGTCTTGTTCGTTGAAGAGTGCGCTGTGGTCTTGTAACTTTTTACGGTCCTTTTTAGGTGCTAATACAAGCGTGGTGGTGAGATTGGTGGTGGTAAGGCGGCCCAACTGCTGAGCATTTTGCCAGGCGTAGGTTCCCGTACTTGCACCCGTTGCCGTCCAGGCATATGGGCTCCACTGCGCATTGGAGACAAAATTGATCCAGCTCGCCGGGCTGATGCGCAAGTTGAGGGCTAGATCGGAGAGTTTCATGCTGTCTTTGGTAAAGTCGTAGTTGCCCGTTAGGGAAAACTGGTCAATGAGCCGCACTTTTTTATAGCCGGTAATGGTATCCTGCGCAGATTTAAACTTGAGTTCAGCCGTATTATTGATGCCGAAAGTGAGCAAAGATGCTTCTCTTACAGAACCAACTGAGTAAATACTGCGCTCAAAAGGCGAATAGGTGACGCTGCTTTGATCAGGACCTACATTGGCCGTAACGAGCGGATTCCAACCGGGCGTGTAGCGGTAACCAATGTTTGGCGTCATGAGGTGGCGCAACCTCGCTTGCTTGGGGCCCAGAAAACGGTAATAGCCATAAAGTACGGTGGTGGCCGTCAAATTGAAATTGAGCTCGTGGCGCAAGGCCATTTGCCGAACGGTATCAACGAGGGTCTTGTTTTCAATAGGATCGTAAGACTTCACAATTTGCTGAAAATTGATCTTGTTGCCATAATTGAGGCTCGGATTGATTTTCACGGCGTTCTTGAACAATCCTGTATTGGTCTGAATGCTGATGCCTTGGCTAATGCCGTTCATCAGGCGCTGGCTGATCGCATTGAAATCTCCGTTGGTGAGCAAGGAGTCTGCAAATTGGGAGCGGTTTTGGGCCTCCAAATTATAAGTAATACCAATGCGCTGAATGGTTTTTTTCCAGTTTTTGTCTGCGGTTTCAAAAAGATCTTTGAAGGGAAAAACACGCGTTACATTGACGTTCAGCACAGGGCTCGTGAAGGAAATATTTTTGGCAAGTGAATTTTGTCTCATGGATAATTTTAAACCTGTATTGACGGGTTTGCCAGGAAAGTTGCGCGCTAAATTGATGTCGGAATTAAAGGAATTAGAAAAGTACTCCGGATTGATCGGGTCTAAGGAATTTTTGGATTGGTTGTCGGAGATAAAATTGACGTTGGAAGAAAAATCCCAAAATGGATTGGATTTTGGTGCCTTGCGGTGGGTCCAGCTGACTGTGACTTTATTGCGCTTGATATTCGTTGGAAAGCCACTATTGAATTGCTGAAAACCCAAAGACATTCGGCCGCTGTAGCCATAACGCTTGGCGTAATCGAGGTCATTGCGCAAGCCCCAAGAACCCCTGCTGTACAAATTGGCATAGACAGAAGTTTGGTAGCGGTCGTTGATGGGGAAGTACCAACCCAAATTCTGAAAACCAAACCCATATGCAGAAAGCGGAATAAACTCCGGAAACAACAAACCAGAGGTGCGCTCTTTTTGATTGGTCGGGATGAAAGCAAAAGGCAAACCGAGAGGTGTCGGGATACCCGAAACCCATAAATTCATGGGGCCCGTTACGATGCGCTCGTTGGGCACCAAAACCCCCTTGCTCAACTGAAAATGATAGTGTGGCTCTTCAAGATCGCAAGTAGTGAGGATACCCTGACGCAAATGCAACTCCTCGTTAGCTTGTCTTTTGGCAGTTCCCATCCGAAAATAAAACTCATCTTGCTTGATCGCAAGCGCCTTGATATATGCCTTTTGAGTTTTGTAGTTCATTTTGAGTGTCTCACAGCGGATGGTTTCAGTGCCTTCGGTGAGCTCTGGAAATTCAACTTTCTTCCCTAAGCTATCGACCCGATAACTTGCCTCTACCTGATTGGAATCGATGTCGATAAGGATGTACCCAGCCTTCAATGAAAAACCCTCGCTTTGCACTTCGGCGTTGCCATAGAGGTAAATTTTACGGTTTTGAACGTCGTGCCTGATTTTTTCGCTCGCCTTGTAAGTCACGATCTGATTGAGACTTTCTCCGTCGACAAACAGGGTATCTTGGGCTGTAACCAATACCTGATGGCACATTATTAACAATGTGACGAAGAAAAGTTGTAAAAAGCGCTGGCGCTGGCTCAAGATGCTTACTTAGATTTGTAATATGCAGGAAAAACGTACAAAGCTACCAATTTTCAATGGCTTGCAAAAAAACGCAATTCGCGTCTTTTTATTGGCAGCGTTGTTTTTAATTTCAAACAACTTCATTTGGGGGCAAACAAGTAAAATCAAAACCATCGTTATCGATGCCGGACACGGCGGACACGACCCAGGTTGCCACGGTGCCCAGAACAACGAAAAAGAGGTTTGCCTCTCGATGGCACTCAAGCTTGGCGCGCTCATCAAAGAACGCTACCCAGACATCAAAATCATTTATACGCGCAGCACCGATGTATTTGTCGAACTCGCAGAGCGCGCCAATATTGCCAATCGCAACAACGCCGATTTATTTATTTGCATCCATGCCAATGCCGGGAGCACCACCGCTTACGGTTCGGAAACCTACGTTTTAGGTTTGCACCGCACCGACGCGCAACAAAAGGTTGCCGAACGCGAAAACGCGAGTATTGCCCTCGAAGACGACAAAGGCGCCAAATACCGCTCCTATGACCTCACGCCCGACGGCATCATCGCACTACAATTTCAATTAGCTGTTTTTCACCGTCAGTCTATACTTTTTGCCGAAATGATCCAAAAGGAATTCAAGCGCATTGGCCGCTATGACCGCGGGGTCAAACAAGCGGGTTTTTTGGTGCTATACAAAACAACCATGCCCAGCGTTTTGATCGAAACAGCATTTTTACCCAACCCAACCGAAGAAAAATTAATCGGCACCGCAGAAGGTCAACAGAAAATGGCGCAATCCATGTTTCAGGCTTTTGTCAATTATAAAAATGCAACCGAGGGCAAAACAGTAGTTGGAGGAACGACTACTCAACAGCCTTCAAATGAAAATAATCAGGCGCTAAACAATACGACCAAACCAGTAGAAATACCTAAAGAGACACCAAAAGAACAAGGATTAGTTTTCAAAGTACAAATTGAAACCTCCAACAAGCCGATTCCTGTCAAATCGAGTCACTTTAATAACTTAGAAATATTTGAATATCAGGATAATACGCTCTATAAATACTGCGCTGGTTCGTTCCCGAATGACCTCCAAGCGGCAAAAAATTACAAGAACGAACTCATTCAAAAGGGCTTTCCGCATGCTTTTGTAGTGGCTTTCCTCGACGGAGAACGCATCAGTATTGAAAAAGCGCTTAAATTAGCAGAAAAAAACTAGCTTGAAATTCTCCAAAGAAATCAAAGCCGCGCTCATCGCGCTTTTGGCCATTGTGGTGCTCATTGCCGGCATCAACTTCCTGAAGGGCAATAGCTTTTTTGGTGGCGACGACGTCTACACCGCTTATTTTCCAAATTCTGGCCAACTCATGGTGTCTTCAAACGTGACCCTTGATGGTGTAGAAATTGGCAAAGTATTGAGCATCAAATCCAATCCGCAAGGCGATTCACTACACAAAGTGAAGATGACCTTCAATATCCACAACAGCGATATTCGCCTGCCAAAAGGCTCCATTGTTGAAATCGGTTCACTAGATTTCTTCACCAAAGCACTGGTTGTGCAGCTGCCATCTGTAGGAGACGGTACTTTTTACAAAGTTGGCTCTACCATTCCAGGTCGGGTGTCTGTGGATATGGTGACGCAAGTCAAAGCGTATGCCGACCCTATCTCTCAGAAGTTGCAAACCATGATGCTCTCTGTAGACAAAATGGTGAGCTCGCTTTCTTCTTTCTGGGATACCACAGCTACTTCCGAACTCGAAGGCAGTCTCAAACAAGTCAAGCTGACCATCAAGAAATTGGGCAATGTGGCCGACGAACTCCAAGGTTTTGTAGCTGCTGAACGCGCGCAATTCTCCAAAATCATGGCCAATGTAGAGGCCATTACGCTCAATTTGCGCAAAAGCAATGACCAAATCACTGGCATCATTGGCAATACGCGCAAAATTACAGATGAGCTTGTCACCGCAGATTTCAAAGGCACCATTTTAGAAGCCCAAACGACCCTCAAGAAATTTAATATGGTCCTCACCGAAGTTGAAAAAGGACAAGGCACGCTCGGCAAACTCATCCACGACGAAAAACTTTACGCCGAACTTGTGGCGACCAACACCGACCTTCAGAATTTAGTTAAAGACCTCCAAGCGCATCCAGAGCGCTACGTTCACCTTTCCGTTATTGGTGGCAAAACCAAAGGATTGCAACTTTCTAAGCAAAACGAAGACAAGCTTCTCAAAATCTTGGATAGCTTGCCTGAATAAACTGAACTCATGCAACAACTCATTTTTGGCGTCCTGACGCTCTCCAGTTTTGGTTTTTTTGCATTCAACTTGCGCAAAATTGCCCAAAATATCCACATGGGCCTGCCCCTAGACCGCTCAGACCGCAAGGCAGACCGCTGGCGCACCATGCTGCTAGTGGCACTAGGGCAAAAGAAAATGTTTACCCGCCCCATTCCTGCACTCTTGCATTTGGCCATATATGCCTCGTTTGTCATTACCCAAATTGAGCTCATTGAAATTTTAGTCGATGGCTTCAGTGGCTCACATCGTTTTTTCCAAGATAGCCTTGGTGGCTTTTACACTTTCATGATCAGCTTCATTGAAGTGTTATCTGTTTTGGCTTTTATAGCTACAATTGCCTTTTTGGCCCGACGCAACATGCTCAAGTTACCGCGCCTCACCATGAAAGAACTCGCTGGCTGGCCTAAGCAAGATGCCAACCTCATCTTGGTATTTGAGCTCATTTTAATTAGCTTTATTTTCACGATGAATGGAGCAGATGAAGTGCTGCAATCTTATGCAGGCAACTCAAATGGTTTTGCCATCAGTTCTTGGTTAGGGCCCATTTTATTTGAAGGCAAGAGTACGCAAACCCTGCATATTTTGGAACAAATTGGCTGGTGGGGCCACATCGCGATGGTCTACACCTTCATGAACTACCTACCCTACTCCAAGCACCTGCATATTTTCATGGCTTTTCCAAATACTTATTTTTCCAAATTGGAACCAAAAGGCCAGTTTACGAATATGCAGAGTGTCACCAATGAAGTCAAACTCATGCTCGACCCCAATGCAGATCCTTATGCTGCGCCAGCTACGGATGCTGCACCTTCCCGTTTTGGCGCCAAGGATGTCAATGACCTCACCTGGAAAAACCTCATGGACGCCTACAGCTGTACGGAATGTGGGCGCTGTACCTCTGCTTGCCCAGCAAACACAACAGGCAAATTGCTTTCGCCGCGCAAAATCATGATGGACACCCGTGACCGCATGGTCGAACTCGGCGATTTCAAGCGCAAAAACGGCCCCGACGCCGAAGACGGCAAAAGCCTACTTGGATCTTATATTACTGAAGAAGAGCTATGGGCATGCACGAGCTGTAATGCTTGTGTACAAGAATGTCCGGTGAATATAGACCCGCTGTCTATTATCATGGATTTGCGTCGTTTTTTAGTGATGGAAGAATCAAAAGTGCCGACAGAACTCACCGGCATGCTCACCAACATTGAAAACAACGGTGCGCCTTGGCAATTTGCACCAACCGAACGCATGAATTGGGCCAACGAAGAATAGTCAAAAAGACCTAGCAATGAGTATACAAGTACGCACAATGGCCGACATGATGGCCTCAGGAGAAAGCCCAGACATCTTATTTTGGGTTGGTTGCGCCGGATCTTTCGATGACCGCGCCAAAAAAATCACCAAAGCATTGGTCAAGATTTTAAACCATTGTAAGGTCAACTTTGCGGTATTAGGAACCGAAGAAAGTTGCACCGGAGACCCCGCCAAACGCGCCGGCAATGAGTTTACCTTCCAGATGCAGGCACTCATGAATATCGAGTTGCTCAATGGCTATGAAGTCAAAAAAATCGTGACGGCTTGTCCGCATTGTTTCAATACACTCAAAAACGAATACCCCGAGCTCGGTGGCACCTATGAAGTGATCCACCACACGCAGCTCATCCAAGACCTCATCAATACCGGCAAACTCACCCTTGCCGACAACGGCACTTTCAAAGGCAAAAAAATCACCTTCCACGACCCGTGTTACCTCGGGCGCGCCAACGACGTCTACGAAGCGCCGCGTGAGCTCATCGTAAAACTAGACGCCGCTTTGGTCGAAATGAAACGCTGCAAAACCAACGGCTTATGTTGTGGTGCAGGCGGCGCACAAATGTTCAAGGAAGCTGAAAAAGGCAATAAAGAGATCAATGTAGAACGCACCGAAGACGCCCTTCAAACTAGTGCCAACATCATTGCAACCGGCTGCCCCTTCTGCAACACCATGATGACAGACGGCGTCAAGCACTTCGAAAAAGAAGAAGACGTCAGAGTAATGGACATCGCCGAACTCATTGCCAATGCTGCAGACCTCTAACATCCCAGCACATTTCGGTCCCGACTGCCGCGTGTGGGTTTTCATTGGCGCTAGAGCCCTAGACGCCACAGAAGCCTCTTGGGTCAACGAGCAGCTCATTGCCTTTACCAACACCTGGCAAACACACGGAAAAGCCATGAACGCCACAGGTTTTGTCTTTGCGCAGCATGCTCTCGTTATCGCGGCCAATGAAGAAGGCGTTCAAGCCTCCGGCTGCTCCATGGATAAAATCAATCATCTAGTACGCCAAATTGGCAACGAACTCGGCATTGATTTTTTTGCACGCATGAATACATTGGTAAAAGAAAATGACCAATGGACACTTTCTCAATTTGACCCTTCTGAATCACGCCAAACCATCTCTGCGCTTACGCAGTTATTGGGGGAGTTGTTGTAGGATTTTTAGAACTAGTTTTCTTTTCCATCCTTGATGAAATTCTACACCCTTTTCTTTGTCCTCCTCTTTTCTGTTCTCGGCCTTATTGTTCTAGGCTTTTTCCTTTGGGCAATAGCTGCACTTACATCATCAATGAGTTGAAGCACGCTACTTTTTTCTAAAGTCTTCCGTATTTTTACTGAAATCAATTTGTACCTTTGTAGGTACATTTGTGGGATAGAATTCCCCATGGCGCCACTAATAGCATATTTTTACGGAATAAGAATCGAAATTTATAGTAGAGAACACCTTCCTGTTCATATACATGCCAAATATGGAGAACACGAGGCTTTAATCGATCTAAAAACAGAGCAAGTTCTATCCGGTAGTATTCCAAGAAGAAAACTTAAAAAGGTTCAAGAGTGGCTTTGTGAGGACAACAGAAGAGCGCTCATTGAAAAGAACTTCTTTGAATTAAACCCTCAACTTTTGTTTAATGATATATTGAAACAACAAGATGAAAAACAGTAAAGACACATTTAGAGGATCTCCGAAAATCCTAAGAATAAATCAAGTAGATGCACAACAACTGCGCATTTCTGTCTTATTTAATAATGGCGCAAACCGGGTACTCGACTTCAAAAAAATTTTTAATCAAGATTGGAACATTACCCCAGAAGATATTGAATACCCCTTATTAAAACCCTCACAATTTCAAAAAGTAGAACTCAAGAATCATACGCTTACATGGAAGAATATCAAACCATATTTAACCAACGAAGAAGGTAATAAGACCGCTTCAGTTTACGACATTGGTGCAGATGTCCTTTATGGCTTGAGTAGAACAGACGAAGATAGAAATGCAAGCATAGGGACGCTATTTAAGAGCTGGCGCATAGCAGCTAAACTGACACAAGATGAAGTTGCTTACAAAGCAGGAACTTCAAGAAGCTACATCTCAAAACTTGAAAATGACACGCAAGCCATTGAGCTCAAAACACTCAGTAAAATTGTTGAAGCGAGTCTAGGAAAAAGGCTTGTTATCAGTATAGAATGACTCCAGAAATAGATATCTCCTTAATACCCACCTGCGCCACCCGCAATTTGTTCAACAGGATGCCACGTGGTTTTGATCTCTTGAAAATCCGATATATACGGTAACCCTTGCGCGCTTTCTGCGTATAAAGGCTCCGCAAAAATGCGAACGCGTTTGAGGTTGTCTATGGCCTCTTCTTGTGCCTTTTGTTGGAGTTTTGCTTCAATTGGTGCGATGCTCAGCGCATTGACATCCATATGGGCAGAGAGCGTTGGCAACATTTCTGAAACTTCGCCGGTTAAGATATTGACTACTCCGCCCGGTACGTCTGAGGTAGCTAAAACTTCTGCCAAAGTAATTGCACACAAAGGAGATTTTTGGTTAGCGATAACGACTACTGTATTTCCTCCGATGAGGGCAGGTAATACTTGTGAAATGAATCCGAGAAGTGCCGTTTGCTGACAAGCAACAACACCTACTACACCCATCGCTTCTGGTACAGAAAAGTTAAAATGTGAAGACGCCACCGGATTTACACTCCCGAGTAAGGTCTGGAATTTATCGGCCCAACCAGCGTAATACACACAACGATCAATACTACTTTCTACTTCTTGAGTTGCACTTTTGAGATCTGAACCAAGGGCTTGAAGCTCTTCGAGAAACTGACCTTTTCTTGCTTCTAACATTTCAGCAATGCGGTAAATAATCTGACTGCGATTGAACGCAGACTTACCAGCCCAAGACCCTTGGGCTTTGCGGGCAGCTTGTACGGCATTGCGCACGTCTTTTTTGGAGCCCTGGCAAGCATTGGCAAGGTGCTGGCCACTCGGAGAAACGACAGCGTAAGATCGACCGCTTTCTGTACGCGGAAATTGGCCGCCGATGTATAATTTATAGGTTTTGAGGATTTCCATTAGTTTGAGAATTTGAGGTAGGCACTGAGGCCATGGCGGCCACCCTCGCGGCCGAAGCCACTTTCTTTATAACCGCCAAAGGGTGAGGCGGGATCAAATTTGTTGTAGGTATTGGCCCAGATAACACCGGCTTTCAATTGCTGGCTGAGGCCAAAAATACGCGCGCCTTTGTCGGTCCAGACGCCTGCGGCTAAACCATAAGGCGAGTTGTTGGCTTTCTGCACCACCTCTTCCATGGTGCGGAAGGTTTGGATCGTGAGCACTGGGCCAAAGACTTCTTCTTGGGCAATGCGCGCGCTTTGTGCTACGTCGGTAAAAAGAGTGGGTTTACAATAAAATCCTTGTGAAGGCAAGGCGCAATCGGGTTGATACATTTCTGCACCTTCGGCGAGCCCTATTGCGATATAGCGCTCGATGGTTTCAAGTTGCTTTTTGGAATTAATAGCCCCGATATCGGTGTTTTTATCCAATGGATGGCCAACGTATATGCTTTGCAAGCGGAATTTCAACTTTTCGATTACCCGTTCGGCGATAGACTCCTGAACGAAAAGGCGAGAACCTGCACAGCAAACATGCCCCTGATTGAAGAAAATTGAATTGATTACCCCTTCAACAGCCTGATCAATTGGGGCGTCTTCTAAAATGATGTTGGCCGACTTACCGCCGAGCTCTAAGGTGAGTTTTTTGGCGGTGCCGATACACGCTTTCTGAATTTGTTTGCCAACGGCGGTACTGCCCGTAAAGGCAATTTTATCGACGTCCGGATGCGCAACGAGCGCCGCGCCAGTGTCTCCATAGCCCGTTACAATATTGACCACACCAGCTGGCAGACCAGCTTCTTGGCAAATTTCGGCAAACTTCAATGCCGTGAGCGAGGTGGTTTCTGCAGGTTTGAGTACCACCGTATTGCCACAAGCTAAGGCTGGTGCTACTTTCCAGGCGAGCATTAAGAGCGGAAAATTCCATGGCGTAATTTGCCCTGCCACGCCCAAAGCGGCAATTTGCTGTCCTGCGAATGCTTCTTGTAGTTTATCGGCCCAGCCAGCATAGTAAAAGAAATGATTGCAGGCCAAAGGAATATCGATGTCTCTGGACTCGCGAATGGGCTTGCCACCGTCTAAAGTTTCGAGTATGGCCAGTTCTTTGGCCTTTTCTTGCATGAGGCGCGCGATGCGAAAGAGGTATTTACCGCGCTCGGCACCACTGAGCTTTGACCAAACGTTGTCATAGGCCGTGCGTGCGGCACAAACAGCGAGGTCTACGTCGGCAGCGTTGCCCCAAGCAATTTTGGCCAAATGGCTTTCATCTGCTGGATTCACGTTGTCGAAATAGGTGTTTGACAGCGGTGCCTGCCACTTTCCGTCGATGAAAAGTTCGTATTGTGCTTGCAATTGGATCTGTGCTGCAGATTCCAAAGAAGGCTCGAGATTCCAGTTTGTTTGACTCATCATTAATCGATTGAAAAGTAAGCAGCAGACTGGTACTTACCAGTGAGCTGTTTTTGGTATTGCATGAGCAGGTCGTTGGCCAAGCTACTGGCGCCAAAACGGTACCATTCATTGCTCAGCCAGGCCTCGCCTAAGACTTCCTTTACCATCAGCAAATGTTGCAGCGCAAGTTTAGAGGAAGAAATGCCACCTGCGGGCTTCATGCCAATCATTTGACCTGTTTTGTCGAAATGATCTTTGATGGCACCCAGCATGGTGAGCACGACAGGAAAGGTGGCGGCAGGCTGAATTTTGCCGGTTGATGTTTTGATAAAATCTGCACCGGCAGCAATAGCGAGGTCTGAAATTTTTCTGACCTGATCGAGGGAATCGAGTTCACCGGTTTCAAAAATAACTTTGAGGCGCGCCGTGCTGCACAATTCCTTGATTGCAGCAATTTCGTCGTAAACGAATTGGTAATCGCCAGATAAGAAACGCCCTCTTGAAACGACCATATCGATTTCGTCTGCACCGTTATCTAGGGCGTATAAGGTGTCTAATTTCTTGACTTCAAATGGTGCCTGACCCGAAGGAAATGCGGTGGAAACACTGGCTACCTTGATACCTGAATTGCCGAGTGCTTTTTTGGCAACGCCAACCATGGTAGGATACACACATACCGCAGCCACAGTGGGCAGATCGGCAGCTTGGTCATGAAGATGCTGGGCTTTGAAACAAAGTTGACGCACCTTGGCGGGCGTGTCCTTGCCCTCAAGGGTAGTGAGGTCTATCATAGACAATGCCATGCGGAGCCCTTGCATTTTGGCAGCGCCTTTAATGCTGCGGGCTTGAATGCGCGTAATGCGTTCGTTGGTTCCGATCTGATCTATAGATGGAGACAGCGCTAGTAAGGAAGATAATTCTGGTGTTGAAAGGTTTCCAAGCATGACCCAAAGTTAAAAAAACTTGGGTACCTAAAGCTTAATCTTCGTCTTCGTCGGAAGGTTCGTCATCGGCAAAATCTTCTTCTTCATCGTCGTCTTCGTCGAGCTCATCTTCTTTGAGGTCGTCTGGCTTGTCGAAATCGTCTTCGAAGTCGTCTTCTTCAGCAGCCGGTTTCGCTTTAGGCTTGATTTTATTGATTTTGACTAAATAGATGACTTCGTCGGTCTCCCATACGAGGGCATCCAGCACCTCTCCAGTTGGCGTTTTGATGGAGGTCAGGTGGTTGATGTACCCATCCGGAAAATCGCGGAGGATTTGTTTTTTCTGCTCGATGGTGAGCTTGTCGTAACTGATGATTGCTCTTCTTTTTGACATAGGATTGACAACTATTTACTAGGCAAAATTATATTTTTTGATATTGTGGCAAACAACAGATTAAAAAATCTTTAAAAAAATAAATTTCTTTTACGTACTGTTACTGATTAAGTCCTTAAAAGCCAGTATCCGACAAGCTTTTTTGAATACCTTTGTCAAAAAGCAAAAGTTTCCATGTCTAAAGCAAAAAGCGCCTTTTTCTGTCAAAATTGCGGTCACGAAACCCCTAAATGGCTGGGTAAATGCCCTGGTTGCAAAGAGTGGAACACCTTCGTTGAGGAGCGCACCGAAAAAATGCCCAAGCACGTGGTGAGCTTTTCAAAGTCCTCGCAAGCCCAGCAAGCGGTGCTCATTCAAGAGGTTCAAAAAAGCGAAGAAAGCCGCATCTCACTCCAAGATTTCGAACTCAATCGGGTACTTGGCGGCGGTATAGTTCCAGGTTCTATCAACTTACTCGGCGGCGACCCAGGTATCGGGAAATCTACCCTTTTGCTCCAATTGGCCATTAAAGAACAGCTCAAAGTACTTTATGTTTCTGGCGAAGAAAGCGAGCAGCAAATCAGCATGCGCGCCGAACGCCTCGGCCTAGACAACCCCAATTGCTACTTGCTCACCGAAACCAACCTCCAGCAAGTTTTGGTGCAGGCCGAACAAATTCAACCCCAACTTCTCATCATCGATTCCATCCAAACGCTCTACACCGACAGCGTAGAAAGCTCGCCGGGCTCCGTAGTGCAGGTCAGAGAATGTACCGCTAATTTGCTGCGCTTCGCCAAGCAAACAGATATTCCGATCTTCTTGATCGGGCACATTACCAAAGACGGCACCATCGCCGGCCCTAAAGTTTTGGAGCACATGGTAGACTCCGTTTTGCAGTTCGAAGGAGACCGCCACCACATCTACCGTTTATTGCGCAGTATCAAAAACCGTTTTGGTTCTACCAACGAGCTCGGTATCTACAGCATGCAAGGCAACGGTTTGCTACCCGTCGCCAATCCATCCGAAGTACTGGTTTCTATTGGTTCGGAAGCCCTGAGCGGTGTGGCTGTTGCCTCTATGGTGGACGGCATTCGGCCTTTGCTCATCGAGGTGCAAGCTTTGGTTTCATCTGCAGCCTACGGTACTCCCCAACGCTCTTCTACCGG